>JAJBVI010000122.1:13026-13239 GCA_020859905.1 Lachnospiraceae bacterium
ATCACGGAAGCGGCCGGGAAGTCAAAAAAGCGCTCCCCCGATCATTTAAACCTTACTGTGAAGGTAGTCTTCCCGTTTTTTCTTATCGCCGATCGGATCCATGACATAGAGAGGAAGCCGATGCTTTCGCATCGGCTATACATGAAAAAGATTTATAAAAAGGAATGTATGATATTTCGTATGTACCTTATGATTTACAGTATAGAGAGTAAA
>JAJBVI010000183.1 GCA_020859905.1 Lachnospiraceae bacterium
GATTATCTCATAGATTCCGAAAGCTGTAAAACCGCCGGGTTATTCATCGCTTACTTTATATCTTCGCCGTCCGTTCGAAGCCTGTAATTGAACGCGCCCCGCGGGGATGTATCCGTTACTATGCCTCTGATGGGAAAATAGATATTTGCGAACGCGCCCCGCAGGGACGTATCCGTTCATGAAAAATAGCAATGCAAGTCTTTTTTTTAGTGAAAAAAGTTCATTTCGGGTCAAAAAAACGGCCGTTCGGGTCAAATCTGTTGAAGGAGGCAATAAAACAGGTATAATGACTGCGTATGAAGCGTGGGATGAGCCGGATTAACCGGATGAAACAAACAGGCGCAGGCTGACCGGGTCGGACGGATCCGGATGCACCGGCCGGAAGGGATGGAGTGACAGCTTATGAAAAAGATTTTTAAACAGTTATTTCTTTTTGTTTTGGTAACCGCGGCGGCTGCGTCCCTTGCCGGGTGCCGCATCAGCCCCGCTTTGATTGATACGATTTACACGGCGGACGCCGAGGAGGTTGACCCGAATCCGACGGCCAGGGAGTTTACGGATCAGGGCGAAGAGGATATTGACGCTCCTCAGAACAGAGAGGAGGATGAGGCGGAGGAGACGAATGCGGAGATCGACCTGGCGCAGGCGGAGCAGGAGGATGAGGCGGAGGACAGCGCGTCTTACGAGAGTACGGACGACAGCCGCACAGAGCGAGATGCGTCGGAAGAGAATACGGAGGACAATAACGCGGAGGACAGCGCGGATGTATCGGCTCAGACCGGGGACGGCGATGCTGCGGGCGCTTCGGATGACGACAGCGGCGACGACGGCGGCAGCACGGAGGGTGATTCGGAAGAAACCGGCAGCGCGGCGGGCGGTTCGGACAGCTCTGGCAGCGGAACCGATGGGGATCGTGTGAGCGACTCATACGATCCCGACAGCGCACAGATTGACGCGGATGAAACGGATAATTCGAACAATGTGGCGGATCCGGACGACCCCGAGGAGGATCCGGATGACACAGACAACACAAATAACCTGGAGGATCCTGATGACACGGAGAATACGGACGACAATGACGATACGGAGTCATCCGGCAGCGCGGCGAATGCCGATGAGGCGCCGGTGAAGGACGTCGCCAAGAAGGTCGTCACGGACGGCTCCGGCACGGAGCAGGAGATCCCGGAGGATGTATTTACCGTGACGGCGGTCGGCGGCGCGGCTCCGATCGTTGCGATGGTGGGCGGCGCGGGCCGTCTGGCAGGCACGTCGGAGAGTTTTGCGGAGAATGAGTTCGGGAGCATGCTGCTCGCCGCAAGCTCAAACGACGAGGTGAACGTCTGGTGGTCCGGGGACGGCTCCTCCGGCATCTCGGATGAGGACTTCACGGAGCTTCTGTACGCCAGCCCGGACGTCTGCTTTGAGATCAGCGGGGAGGCGACCTTTACCTCGGAGCAGGTCGAGCAGCTGGAGGCGCACGGGATCGGCTACCTCGTACTGCCGGAGCTCTCATCCATCGACAACTTAAAGGACGCGGTTACGATCATTGCGAACGCGCTGGAGACAAACGAGGACAGCGGAAAGTCCGCCACATCGATTGCGGCAAGCTACAGAGACTGGGTGGACGAGTGCCTGTCGGACGCTTCGAGTATGAAGAATTCATTGCCTTATTTCAGCCTTTATATTTCGGAATGGAGGGACGACGTTACTTACACGCGGTATTACAGCCCGGGAACGATGTATGAAGGCACGGATTCTTCCAGACACGAATATTGCATTGTTGATTTTCCGGAGTCTTCCGGCGTGGTAGACGGCACAGGATCGGGTGTCGCCGTCGCGCCGGTTAATACGGACGAGATGCCGCTGTGGGATTTCTGGCGGGCGGCGGGTATTTATAACCGGGCGACGGATGGCTATTCCACTGTACTTAATAAATATGTTGTGACCTGGTCAAGTACCGATCATGACAGCAGATATCTTTTCCCTTATTCAGTATGGTTTGGTTACCCTGTTTACTCGGATGACAGTATCGGATATTTCAAACCGCCGAATACTTCCTATTTGATCCTGCATCCGGATATTATTGGTCCGGGTGGATTTACCTTTTGGAACTCGGTTACCGGCCAAAACGGTAGATACGCACTGAAACCGGAGAATTACCTCGGCGGGAGCGATCGTTTCTCCGCCATCGTGGTCGCCGATGAGGAGACAAAGGAGGCGATCAGCAGCAGCTCGCAGTGGAAAGCGGGATTTCTGGACGACACTTACGTGGCGGAAGACAATTTGTGCGTCGGGAACTACGCGATCGATATCGCCGGCGACTATGATATTTATGTGAACCCGTCCGGCTTCGACAACTGGGCGGAGGGCAGTGTGGACTCCCCGCTGGAAGTGTACTGGATCCTGTGGAGGATCAGCGGGGGCATCAGTGAGTCCCGTGTGATCACAGAGGTAGAATCCTTTTATTCGACATTTTTCGGCATCACGTTGAGTGGCGAACAGGTCAGCGATATGATTAACCAGTAACAGAAAACCTGTTGTCCGAGGGTGTATCGTTGACCGGAAGTAAGGAACTGTCACGAAATAACCCGGGTATCTTGCACCGCCTAATACGCGAATCGCAACCTCTAAAAGCCTCGGCACAGCTCGCTGCGCCTGCGTTTTTATCGGCTGTGCTTCACGCATTATTCGGCACAATCTGCTCAATTTATTTCGTGACAGTTCCTAACGGCGGCAGACGGACATTCTGTCAGGCAAAATGGTCAGGTGAGGTGCCTGGGACAGCGGGCGGGGATATGGATGATGAAAAAGAAAAAAAACGTGACGGACACGAACCGCATTGAGGTGTCGGTGTCAGAGGATGAGATACAGTCGTATCATGAAAAAACCGTAAAGCGCAGACGGAAGCTTCCGCTGGCTCTGATCTTTTTGCTGGTCTGGGCTGGACTGTATTTTTGCTCCGTGATCTTCGGAATATCGATCTGGCTGCCGGGGACGGGCGGAGAGGGATATAACCGCGCTTCCTATTTCATGAAGCATATCATGCAGGTAACCGAATATACCTATAATCTGATATTCCATGCGGGACCTACGTATAATATTGAGATTTCCTACTGCATGCTGCTGGGCGCCGCCCTGGCGGGCGCGGCGCTGGGGGCGTGCGGCGCGGCGTATCAGGGCGTTTTCCGGAATGTACTGGCGGGACCCTCCACGATGGGCGTCATGTCGGGCGGGTCGATGGGCTGTATGATCTATCTCCTGCTGTTCTGGGGTGTTTCGGCGGAGGATCTGAGTCCGCTGCTGGCACGGACGGCAGGCATGATGCAGCCGCTTCTGACGCTGGCGGGCTGCTTCGGAGGGGTGCTGCTCATTCTGGCGGTGGCGATGATCGCCGGACGGGGGAAGGTGGCGACGGATACGATGGTCATCGCCGGAACGGTATTTTCCGGCGTGATCTCCAATGTGCTGCTGGCGATTCAGTACTGGATCGTTGCGAACGACCCGTCGGACGGCCGGATGGAGGCGCTGCAGCTGCTCATGATGGGAAGCTTTAACAATCTGACGACCCTGTCTGCGGTGGCGGTGATGGGCATTCCGATCCTGGTCTGCCTGTTCATCCTGATTTTCTGCGGCGGCAAGATGAATCTTCTTGCTTTCGGGGAGGAGGAGGCGCAGGCGATGGGTCTGAATGTGCGCCGTTATAAGAATATCATGATTCTCTGCGGCACGGTGCTGACCGCGATGGTAGTTGCGTTCTGCGGGCGGATCGGCTTCATCGGGTTTCTGGTGCCGCTGGTTGTGCGGCGCATGACCGGGCCGGATCTGCGGAAACTCCTGCCGGCGGCGATGACGTTCGGCGCGGTCCTGCTGACGCTGGTCTTTGATATCGAACAGATGCTCAATCTGGATTCTGTGAGTGTCATTACCGGACCGATTGGCTGCGCGGTGATGATCTTTACATTGTTCAGGAAAGGAGGCGGCCGGGATGAAGCTGGAGAAAGATCAGCTGCGCCGGGAATGGGATTCCGATAGAAAGCGGTCGCGCCGCAGGGTGCTGCTGGCGGTGCTGCTGGCGGCGGCGGTGTTTGTCGTCTGTCTGGGATTTCTGTATGAGGATTACCAGGACGCGATGCGGTTTGCCCCGCTGCGGTATTATCACAGCCTGCTTGTGCACATCGGGATTCGTGTGTCCGCCGTTTACAGCGGAACATACTGGCATGAGCGGGAGAATCTGATCGCGGAGATCGGCGAAATCGATTATGTCGGATCCATATACCGCCTGAAACTGACGGCGATGGCGGCGGTTGCCGGCGCGGGGCTGGCGGCGGCGGGCGCCGTCTTTCAGACGATCTACCGGAACCCGATGGCCTCGCCGAATATGCTGGGCGCGACCGCCGGGGTGCAGCTCGGGAATGTCATCATGGTTATGATGTTTTCCGGCGAGGCGGCGATGCTGATCGGGATGCGTTACAGGCTGTGTTACGCGCTGACCGCCGTGTGTGTCGGCGTGATCCTGCTGCTGGGCAGGCTGTCGGGCGACCGGAGGGGCAACCCGTCAGTCTTAAAGATGGTCATGGCGGGTTCCATCCTGAATCAGGGTCTGGGCACGTTCGCGATGTACTATATGTATCATCTCTCCGAGGAAGACCTGATGACCTATCAGGAGATCAGCATGGGCACCCAGATCGATGTGAGCAGGCTGTCTCTGATTATTTTTTTCAGCCTGATGGGCGTTTCCCTGATCCCGTTGATCCTCCTGCGCTATCGGTATAACGTGGTGGGCATTGACGACGCGGAGGCGCGGGCAGCGGGGGTGAATCCCGCACCCTACCGCCTGTTTGGACAGATCTTCGGCGTGGTCATGACGACGGCCGCGATGATCCACTGCGGGGAAGCCGGCATGCTGGCGATGGTGATGCCGTATATCATGCGCAACAGGGTCGGCTCGGATTTCAGGAAAGTATTTACATACAGCGCCCTGTTCGGGGCGGCGCTGATGATGGCCTGCCGGACGCTGTCGACCTCCGTGCCGCTGCGCAATTCCTACGGAGACGTGCTGCTTGACGCGAACCTGCAGACGATTTACATACCGGCGACCTTTATTATCAATATCTGCCTGCTGCCGTTTTTTATGATGATACTGGCGCGGCAGAGGAGCACATTTGAATGACGCCGGGGTGAAAAGCCATGCATGGAGCACGAAGCCCGGGAAAGCTGCGATACCAGCGGGAAACCAACGTACTGGTTTTTGATTTTATGAAAAGATCATGAGGAAAGAAGACAGAGATGAGACTGGAACTGAGAGACCTTGCCTGCGGCTATGAGGCAGGCAAACCGATTATCAAGAATGTTACCTTTGATCTGGAGGAGGGGCAGACCTGTGCGCTGCTGGGTCCGAACGGCGTGGGGAAGACGACGCTGTTCAAGACGATCCTCTGCCTGATCCGTCCGCTGGCCGGGCAGGTGTGCATCGACGGCCATGATATCGCGTACTGGACGCCGAGGATGCGTTCCCGCTGCATGGCCTATGTGGCGCAGGCGCACATACCGTCCTTTCCCTATGAGGTAAAGGATATCGCCATGATGGGGCGCCTCGGGCAGATGGCGTCTACGGGGCAGCCGGGGCGGAAGGATTTTGAGATCGTGGAGCAGGCGCTCGAGGACGTCGGGATCCGCCACCTGCGGGACAAGGTCTATACCGAGATCTCGGGCGGGGAGCGGCAGCTGCTGATGATCGCGCGGGCGCTGGCGCAGGAGCCGCGGATCCTCATTATGGACGAGCCGACGGCGAATCTGGACTACGGCAATATGATCCTCGTCATGGACTGTATCCGGATGCTTGCGGAAAAGGGACTGTGCGTGATCTTTACGACGCATATGCCGGATCAGGCGTTTATGTGCCAGGCGCAGACGGCCATGCTGTTCCGGAACGATCCGCTGGTTTTCGGTTCCTGCAACCGCGTGATCACAAAAGAAAATCTCTATAAGGCGTACCAGACGGATATCGAGATCCTGGAGGTACTCGACTCCGGCGGGAACCCAGTGCGCGTCTGCACCCCGGGATTTACCCGGCGCCGGATGGAGAGCAGGTATAGTGCGTAGTATCATACCCTTTTGTCGCTCGAATCATTATAAAGAAGAGTTGCGCGGCGGCGAAAGTATTGATTCGTTACACGCATACAGGGAAAGGAAGGGAAAGGTTATGAACAGTACAGAAGAAATCCTCACGGTTACCGACGCGGAGGAGCGCCTGTCTCCGGAGGAGGCACAGTGGGCGCGGCAGAAGATGGAGCAGATCATCGGCAATATTGAGACGGTGATCACCGGCAAGCGGGAGCGGGTCGCGCTCGTGGTCATGTGTATGGCGGTGGGCGGCCATGTCCTGATCGAGGATATCCCGGGTACCGGCAAGACGACGCTGGTGTCTTCCTTGGCGAAGACGATCTCCTGCGATTACAAGCGGATCCAGTTTACGCCGGACGTCATGCCGTCGGACGTCTCGGGATTCTCCATCTATAACCAGAAGACCGGAGAGTTCGAGTTCCGCCCGGGCGCGGCCATGAGCAATATCGTCCTCGCGGACGAGATCAACCGCGCGTCGGCGAAGACACAGTCCGCGATGCTGGAGATCATGGAGGAGCGCCAGGTCACGGTGGACTCGCACACCTACCCGCTCGAGCCGCCCTTTATGGTGCTGGCGACGCAGAACCCGATTGAGTCTCTGGGCACCTACCAGCTGCCGGAGGCGCAGATCGACCGTTTCATGATCAAGATCTCGATGAGATATCCGGAGCTCTCGGACGAGGTGTCCATCGTGATGCACGGGAAAAAGGCGAAGCGGAACATCGCCCGGGTCATCAGCCGGGAGGATGTCGTGGAGCTGATCAGGTTAAGCGATCGTGTCTGGATCGACGAACTCGTGGCGACCTATATCGTGCACATCGTGAACGCGACCCGCAGCCACGCCGACATCCGCCTGGGCAGCTCGCCGCGCGGCAGCATCGCGCTGTACGGCATGGCAAAGGCGTACACGCTGCTGCGGGGCAGGAACTATGTGATCCCGGACGACGTGAAGTATCTGGCGCCCTACGTCCTGGCGCACCGGATCATGCTGACGCACACGGCGAAGACGGAGAAGAAGGATCCGGCGGATATCATCCGCAACATCGTGGCGACGGTCGTCGTTCCGGTTACGCGGGAGGGGACGGAGGGGAAGAAATGAGCGCAAACCGGATCGGAAAGCTGCTGATCGGGATTCTTGTCTTTGCGGTCGCGCTGATCCCGGCGGTGTTCATTAATACTCTGTACGGATACCTGCCCGCCTTTTCCCTCGCGCTGGCGCTGGTGCTGTCGATCGCCAGCCTGCAGCTGGTCCGGCGGCGCATTACGGTGGAGTCCGATCTCGGCGGGACGGACAGCATCTGCGAGCGCGGGAAAAAGATTGCCGCGGGTCTGCGCGTCTGCAACCACTCGAGGATCATGACGTCAAAGACCGTCGTGAACATCTTCATCTCCGATCTGTTCGGCGGGGAGGACAGCTTAAACCAGATGTATCTGGCGCTGGCGCCGGGAAAGGATACGGGCTTCGGGCTGAACATCGCCATGCCCCATATCGGCGTCTACCGGGGCGGCGTCCGGGATATGGAGATGTGGGATTTCTTCGGGTTCTTTAAGGTGACGGTGCCGCTGGACGGGACGTTTGAAGTCTTTGTCCGCCCGAGGATCCGCCCGATGGAGGAGGTGCGCGAGTCGGAGACCGTTCTGGCTGAGTCTGCCCGGGACACGCGCACGGTCGTGTCCGGCGGCATGGACTATGTCGGCGTCCGCGAGTATGCGATGGGCGATTCCATGAAGCAGATCCACTGGAAGCTGTCGGCGCACAGCCCGTCGTATATGACGAAGCTGCAGGAGAGCAGCCGTGAGATCGACTACTCCGTGGTGCTGGATTTTGCCGCCGCCCGACAGGAGGAGAAGGAAGTGATGATGGACTTGCAGGACGCTCTGATCGAGACCTCGCTGTCCCTGATCGATGAGATTTCCAGGCATCACACCAGCTATTCCCTGCTGTACTGCGACCGTCATCACGCGATCCGCCGGGTGCGCCCGAAGGGCAGGGAGGATGATCTGGAGCTGGTGAAGGACTTCTGCGTGGTCACGCCGGATCCAGACGCCGCGTTCCCGGACGCCTGCCGGATCCTGAAGGAGGAGGGCAGCGTGGCCAGCCGCAGCACGAATGTGATCGTCGTGACCTCCCGCGTGACGGACGAGCTGCTGCAGGAGATGGCGCGGATCCGCCGGCAGCGCCGTGTGCCGGAACTCTATCAGGTCGTACCGGCCGGTTTAAACAGCCGGGAGGTGGAGGCGCTCCGCGCACGGCTGCATCTGCTCGACGAGGCGGGCGTGAGCCATTACTTCGTCTACACGACGGACGCGGGAGGTGAGGCGGCGTGAGAGACTATCTGAAATACCGGCTCTGGGACTGGCTGCTGTGCACCTGTATCGCGGTCGGCGTGGTATTCCCGCTCTATGCCGGTTTTGTGCTGGAGGACGGATTCTCGCAGAGCATGCTGCGCACAGCGGTGTTTATGGCGGCGGTGACGGCGGTACTGATGCTGCTCTCCTTTTCCCGCGTGACCGCCGGCATCGGCATTGCGGCGGGCGCTGCGCTCCTGGTCTTCGTGCTGGTCTATGTGCGCATCAACAGCGTGAGCCTGTTTGGCGAGGCGGGGGCGGAGACGCCCAACAGCCTGTTTGTCGCCCTGACAGTCGCGACGCTGACGGCTGTGCTGGTCTTTCTGGCCGGACGGTCCAGACCGGGGATTATAGTGCTGTTCCTGCTGGGCACGATCCTGATCTGCGGGAGCTATTTTCTGCAGTATGAGTCGCACGCGTGGAGCCTCCTTTTGTTCCTGTTCTGCACAATCGTGCTGTACTGGTACCGCAATTATCTGTCGACGCTGCGGCAGGCGCAGGCGGGGAAGATACGGCTGCCGCGTTTTATGACGCAGTCGCTCATTGTCTGCCTGGTCGCCGTCGCGGTCGGCTGCGGCGCATGGTACGGCATCGTGCGGCCGCTGGATCCGCCGACGCGGGAGCTGAAGCTCATCCAGCAGTTCAAACAGATGACAGTGGTGCAGCGCTCAGGAATCTATACCACGCAGACATATCTGGATCCGAACCTGGCCTCATCTGAGAGCACGGATGAGCAGCCGCAGGGGAGAGAGAATCCGGATGAGGCGGACTCCTCCGACCCTGCAGAGTCCTCCGAGGCGGGGAACGGCAATCCGCAGACCGGGCAGCAGAGCCGGGAGCAGTCGGTGCCCGAGGAGGCACAGGGGATTTACTACCTGTTGTATTTCCCGAATGTGCCGTGGGTACTGATCGCAATTGCGGCTGTTGTCGCCGCCGCGTTCATTCTGCGCATGCTGGCGCGGAAGAACTGGGAAAAACGAGTGAGCCAGATGACGCCGGAGCGGCAGATCCTGACCTACTATCCCTGGTTTCTGACCCGGCTGGAGCGCACGGGCATGAAACGGCCGGCGAACCTGACTCTTTATGAGTATGCGTCGGACATGGACCACACGCTGTCAGAATTCGCTGATGGGGAGGCGGATTTCGCGGCGTTGACGGCGCTCTATGTGAAGTGTTTCTACGGAGGCAGCCCGGTCACAGCCGGGGACGCGGAGCTGTTTCGCCGGTTCTACGGGAAGTTCCGCAAAGCGCTTCGCAAGGAGATCGGGATATTCCGGTATCTGATCCATATGTTCCGGATCTGAGGATACAGGGAACAAAATGTCAGAAAGAGATAGCATCCTTTGTATCATCAGAATCACAAAGCCACAAGGGGAGATTTATAAATCAGAGGCACAGAAATCGGATGTTTCACTCCCGGTTTCTGTTGTTCAAAAAGGAAAGGAAAGAGAAAATATGAAAAAAAACTTGAAAAAGACAATGACCACGCTGATCGCGCTGGTGATGTCCGCGGGCATGATTCTTCCGCAGACGGTATCTCCGTTCGGTTCGGTGCTCGTCTACGCAGAGGAAGCAGCTTCTGCGGCTGAGACAGGATCGTCGGACGATTCTGATTTGCTTATGGAATCTTCGGAAGAAGAAGCGGAAGATGTGATCATTTCTCTTATGGCAGAGGAAGAGGAAGATGAAGAAGAAACCACGGAAACCGTCATACAGGTTTCGTCGGAAGATGAATTGACGGCTGCACTGGCGGCGGCCAGCACGGATGAGGAAAATCCGACGATTATAGAGCTGCAGAATGATATTTCATGCAGTGCTTACCTGACTGTTAAGGCAGGTACATATGTCAAAATACTCTCAGCGGAAGGATACCAGTATACTTTGGAGATCAGTGGTTCCGCCAGCAGTTACAGGCCGGCAAATTATATTTCAGGTCTTTTATATGTGTGCGGCAGTCTGGAATTGCAGAATGTTATCTGCGATGCAAATGGAGTTGACAGGTGTGCATACGTTCCGTCCGGCGGCAAATTGGAACTGAATGACGGAGCGGTTTTGACAAATGGGAATCCGGTATATACGACTCGAAAAGTGTATTGCATGGGTGGTGGTGTATATGTGGCATCGGGTGCGGTTTTGGTTATGTATAAAGGATCTGCAGTCCGGGATAATACGGTTTCTCAGTCTTCCTCCGGATCGGGTACTGTAGAAGGTATTGGGGTTTATATAGAAGGTAATACGAGCAGCAGTCATGGCACATTTTATATGTACGGAGGAACGATATCCAGTAATGACTGGATCGGTACAACGTGTGTGGCCCGAGGTGGTGGTGTATGCCTGGGCAATTATGTGGATTTTTATATGTACGGAGGAACGATCAGCGGCAATGAAATCACGGGCAGCGGCGCGGGAATTTATGCATTTGTTGGATCCACGGCTGTCATCGGCCGGTCGGAGTCAACGGAGATTGACGATCTGTCTGTCTGCGATGATGAGGTTGTTATTTCCGGCAATACAATTACAGATGATGTTGGCAACAGCACGGGAACCGGTGCTATGCCTCAGGGTGCCGGTATAGCCATGCTGGGTACATTGACCATTCAGGCTGTTGATGATGCGGATACTGTGATCAGCGGGAATACCGTTTACAGTAACACCTATAGTTATCCGGAGGCAACCGCATCAGGTACTCTTACTCCCTCCTATCGCGGCTGTGGCGGAGGTATCTTTTTGAGCGGAAGCACGGCTTCGGTTACAATGACCGGCGGAACCATCACAGGGAATCAGGCGATCTGTGAGAAGAGTCCGTCGGAAGAAGAAGAGATTGATGCTTATTGGTATGCAAACGGCGGCGGTGTTTATGTGTATTCCGGTACATTTAACATGAGCGGCGGAAAGATTACAGGCAACAGCGCTTACTCCGAATGGAGTGATAACGCATACGCGGGTGTCGGCGGCGGACTGTGTGTGGGATCCGGCACGGCTAATATCACCGGCGGCACGATCAGCGGCAATACGGCTGTGGAAGGCAGAGGTAATGATGTATATCTGTCGAATGCGGTTCCGACCAATAGTTCCGTTTATGGCACTACAAACAGTAGCTATTCTATTAATTCTGTATCCGCGCTTCTGTATCTGGGCGGCAGTGTGTCGATTGCAGACCTTTATCTGCCGGCAGCGGTGACAGATGACGACGGCGAGGAGACAATTCCGTCCGCAGTACTCTATCTGGCGTCATCGCTGACAAATACGAACGCGATCGGTGTGACGGCGGAGGATCCGCAGGTCGGTACCGTGATCGTGGAATGCGAGGAGGATGGCTATACGCCGGGGTACACTGACGAGGCAGCCTTCTATTGCACAGGCGAAGATGAGACATACGAGGTTCGGCTGGACAGCGACGGCAACCTGTCCCTGCAGCTGGCGACAACGACGACTTATATCGCAAAAGCAAAGGTGACATTCGATGAGTCTGACCAGACCCTTACCTACACCGGTGAGAAGCTGAAGCCGGAGCCGACGGTGACGCTTGGCACAACCACATTGGTAAATGGAACCGATTATATGCTGACCTATACCGACAATGTGAATGTCGGCACGGCGACCGTGACTGTAAACGGTATCGGCTCCTATACGGGTTCCGCGACAGCGACATTCACGATTGAACCGCTGGATATCTCTGAGTCAGAGGCCATTACTGTAGACGCGATTGGCGAGCAGGCATACTCTGGCGAGGCAATTACGCCTGCGGTGACAGTCAGATATAATGGTACCGCATTGACTTCGGGTTCGGAGGATTCGGGGGACGCATACGATTACTCTGTAGCTTATGCGGACAATACTGAACGCGGCGTCGCCACCGTGACGATTACTGGACATGGAAACTTTACAGGCAGCAGAGAGACGACCTTCGATATCATGGATACGCAAGGAACGACAGCTGTCTCCGACGGAGCGGAGCTGGAGAGAGTGATTGAGGCCGCTAGTGGGACGACTGAGGAAGATCCGCTCATCATTTCCCTGACTGCGGACGTGACGCTGGAGGCGGCAGAGGCAACAGAGGCGACGGAAGAAACAGCAGCTGCTGCGGCGACTGACGCAATGATCACTCTTCCAGAAGACGAATATGTGCAGATTCTGGGTTATGACCACACGATTACGGTAGATGAGAATACTTATCATTTTGTGACGGCGGAATCTGTGGAGGATGAGTCTGGAAATACTTCCACTGATTACATCGGAACAGAGTCCGGTATGTTTATTGTATCTGAGGATTCTTCCCTGACACTTGACAGACTGACGCTGGACGGCGATTATCATGAGCGGCTGCTCTATGTGAAAGAAGGCGGTACGGCAACAGTAAATGATGGTACCGTCCTGACGGAAGGCAGAGCGACGGAAATTTCCAGTAGTGCCGCGGGCGGAGACATCATCGGCGGACAGGCGATCTGGAATGCGGGTACGCTTACCTTTGCGGGCAGTCTGTCAACGAACCGGACGACAGGAAATTATTACGGAGCGGTTTATAATGTGGAGAACGGTACTATCACAATGGCAGACACAGCCCTGATTGAGGATATTCGTGTGTACAGCGGCGCAGTTTATAATTTAGGTACAATTAAAATGGAAGGGGGAGTTATTACAAACACGGCACAGCCTTTGGGCGGATCCGGAGCAAGTGCAGTCTATAATGGCGGAACCTTTACCATGATGGATGGCAGCGCGATTACAGAAAACATTTATGGAAGTGCTGTTTATAATAGCGG
>JAJBVI010000142.1 GCA_020859905.1 Lachnospiraceae bacterium
ATACAACATTTCTTTTATGTTTTTCAATTCGCGGTCAGGAAGTGACTTGTACAGCGTATCGAAAACCCTTGTGCAAATATTCTGGTTCATTTTCCCGATAGCACAACGGAAAAATCCTCAGCGCAGATGTAATCTCAGAACACGATCAGCTCGGAAATCTCATCCCGCTTCGCCGCATTGATCGGAAAATCCGACCCTTTATAGGGATTGTCCCCCATGGTGATCTCCATCCTGACGCTCTCACAGGCCAGCTGAGGGTAATTGTTCTCCTTACTCAGATGCCCCAGCAACACTTTTTTTAACCGATCATGAAGCACTTCTCCCAGAAGCTGCCCTGAAAGCTCGTTGGAGAGATGTCCTTTCTCGCTCAGAATCCGCTGTTTCAGATAATAGGGGTAAACGCCGACCTCAAGCATATGTACATCATGGTTCGCTTCCAGCAACAGTACATCCAGTCCCTGCAGCCTGTCCACCACGGAGTGATCATAGACACCGAGATCTGTGACGACCGCCATGGACTTCTGCTCCTTCTGCATGATATAGGCGACCGGCTCCGCCGCATCGTGGGAGGTGGAAAACGGAGTGACCGTCATATCGCCGACACAAAACGGTACCTCCGGCAATACCGCCCGGAACAGGGACTCGTCCACATCGCCGATGGAATGGCGGGCGTTGATATAATCGATCGTTCCCTGCGTCGCGTACATGGGCAGCCCGTATCTCCTGGCGATCACGCCGAGACTTTTGATGTGGTCCGCATGTTCATGAGTGATCAGAACGCCGTCCATCTCCGCCGTCTTTAAGCCGATCTCGTTTAAACCGGCCTCAATCCGCTTCCCGCTGATCCCGGCATCGATCAGCAAATGGCAGTTTTCCGTCCCCGCGTAAATGCAGTTCCCGCTGCTGCCGCTGGCTATGCTGCAAAGCTCCATAAGTTCCTCCGTCGTATTATCCCGGCAATTAAGCCAATCTGTCGTTCCATCGAATTATCCCGGCAGCTAAGCTTATCTGTCATTCCATCGAATTATCCCGGCAATTAAGTTCGTCTGTTATCCCGCCATATAACTCTGATTTAAGTACGGTTCCTTCCGTCCGAAAAACTCTCCTTCTTTTCAGAACGGCTTCGATCTGCCGGAAAGCATCCTCAGGCATGCCGTTATTGTCGATCACCTCCGCACAGTGTGCGCGGAATGTCTCCTCGGAGAGCTGGCTCTCGAAAATACTGTCGATCTTTTCATCCGAATAACCGCGGTTTTGTTTCAGCCGCGTCCGCCGGTTCTCCTCTGATGTATAAATATACCACAGTTCATCACAAATTGCATCATATTTTTCTTCGATCAGAAGCGCGGCCTCCAGAACCAGAAAATCCAGCCGGTCTTTTTCGCGCTCCATCTCATACTGTTCGGCCACATACAGTTTCACTGCCGGGTGTACGATAAGGTTCAGGGATTCCCGCTTCTGTTTGTCCGAAAAAAGGACGGCTGCCAGTTTTGCGCGGTCAAACGTGCCGTCCGCCTGCCAGATGTCCTCCGCTCCGAACAGAATCTGCAGCCTGCCGTAGCAGACGCTCCCCGGCCGCATCAGGTCATGGGCAATCTCATCCGCGAGCATGACCCTGCAGCGGTAATGTTCCTTCATATAAGTAAGAATAGCTGATTTTCCGGCGCCGACGCCTCCGGTGATTCCTATAAATATCATTTTTTTTAGGTTGATTTGATTTTCTTTCATTTAATGTGCCTCAAGCCAGTTCTCCCCCGCATTCAAATCCACCTCGAGATCGACGGAAAGTTCCGCCGCATGGCGCATCTCCTCCGCGAGGATCGTTTTCACCTGCCCGACCTCATCCCGCGCCGCCTCAACCAGCAGCTCGTCGTGCACCTGTAAGATCAGCCGGGATCGCAGCCCCTCCGCTTTCAGCCTCCGGTAGACCCGGTTCATGGCGATCTTGATGATATCCGCGGCCGTCCCCTGGATCGGAGAATTCATGGCAATGCGCTCCCCGAATGAACGCTGCATGAAATTACTCGAGGACAGCTCCGGCACCGGCCGTCTGCGTCCGAACATGGTCACGGAAAACCCGCACTTCTTCGCGTCTGCCACCATGCGGTCCAGATAGCTCTTAATGCCGGGAAATGTAGCAAAGTAATTTTTTATATACTCCTCCGCCTCTTTGCGGGAGATGCTCAGATCCTGGCTCAGACCGAACGAGCTGATACCATAGACAATACCGAAGTTCACCGCCTTGGCGTTCCGTCTCTGCAGGGGCGTCACCTCATCAACCGGCGTGTGAAATACCTGGGAAGCGGTGATCCGGTGGATATCCTCCGCGTGCCGGTAGGCCTCGATCAGATTCTGATCCGCCGACATGTGAGCCAGCACACGCAGCTCGATCTGCGAATAATCCGCGTCTATGAAGACAAACCCGTCCGCCGGGATAAAGACCTTCCGGATCAGACGACCCATCTCCATGCGGATCGGGATATTCTGCAGATTCGGTTCCGTACTGCTCAGACGCCCGGTCGCCGTGATGGTCTGGTTGAAAGTCGTGTGAATCCTCCCGTCTGACGCAATGCAGGCGCCAAGGCCTTCGGCATAGGTGGATTTTAACTTTGTCAGCTGCCGGTACTCCAGGATCTCAGCGACAATGGGATAATCCGGCGCCAGTTTGTCCAGCACATCCGCCGCCGTGGAATAGCCGGTCTTTGTCTTTTTCCCGTTCGGCATATGCAGCTTTTCAAACAGGATCACGCCGAGCTGCTTCGGGGAATTAATGTTGAAAGCCTCGCCCGCTTTCTCATAGATACCCTGTTCCAGCTGTGCGATGCGCCCGGTCAGCTGCTCGCCGTAATCATGCAGCGACTCTCTCTCTACGCGGATGCCCTCTTTTTCCATCGCGTCCAACACCCGCACCAGGGGAAGCTCCGTCTCAAAGTACAGTTCATCCATGCCCTTCTCACGCAGGGCATCCAGCAGAGGGCGCCGCGCGCGCAGCGCGGTGTACGCCGTGAAACACGCCAGCTTTGCCACTGCATCCGGTTTTTCATCAGCGGCCTTTGACAGCTTCAGTTTCCCGAGGAGGTCGGCTTTCGCCGGGATCATCTGACCCAGATAATCCTTTGCAATATCATCATACGCGTAATCGTTTTTCAGGGGGTTCAGGAGATAGGCCGCCAGGCTGATGTCCGTCGGCTGCTTCTCTTCATCAATGTCTACATGCTTTAAAAGAGTTTTCATATCCAGCGTAATGAGTATCTCGCACGCGTCACAGATCTGCTGCAGCCCGGCATTGAGAAACTCCGCCGGGATCACCTCTGTGCAAGGCAGATAGATAACCCGGGGCATACTGATTGTATCAGACACATCCCCGACTTTGCCGGATGCCGGAATCGCATCCCCATCCTCATACCCTGCCGCGCCGTCCACAGTTCCGGCACTGTCGGGCGCCGAAACCGGATTGCCATCCTCTGCCGCATCTCCCGCGGTTCCCGCTGACACTATGCCAGCCGCCGTTTCGGCATCTCGTGCGGTTCCGTCATTCGGATACGCGACAGCGACCCCATAGAAACGATACACCGTTCCCGGAACCGGAAGCTTCTGTCCCTCTTCCAAAAGCACAATCGCCGCCTCTTTCGCGGAAAAATCCGCAAAAAAACGTTCTGCCTCCGCCCGGTCATTCACAGTCCGGAACGAATTCTCAACCGGATCCCCGGCATGATCACTCTGCTCAAACCGAAGCAGCATCTGCTTGAATTCCAGACGTTTGAACCACAGATACGCTTCCTGCGTATAAAAATCTCCGACAGCGGCGGATTCCATGTCGTAATCAATCTCCGCGTCCGTTTTGATCGCAGCCAACACTTTACTCATCTTCGCCATCTCATAGTGCTCCGCCAGCGCCGTCTGCGCCCGCTTCGGTTTGATCTCATCCACATGCTCATATGCGTTTTCTATGCTCTTATAAACCGCGATGATATGCGTCGCGCCCTTCTCCCCGATGCCAGGCACGCCCGGTATATTGTCCGAGCTGTCTCCCATCAGCGCCTTGACATCAATGAACTGACGCGGCGTCACCTGATAGCGTTCCTCCACATCCTTTGCGTTGTAATCCTCGATTTCCGTCCCGCTCCGCTTCGTCTTCGGGATCCGGATCTTCACTTTTTCCGTGGCAAGCTGCAGGAGATCCCGGTCGCCGGATATGATGCTGACCTCCATCCCCGCCGCCTCCGCGCGGACGGCGATCGTGCCAAGGATGTCATCCGCCTCCAGTCCGGGCTGTTCCGCCGTAACAATGCCCATGGCGTGCAGAACCTCTTTCATCACGGGAACCTGCTGGCGCAGTTCCTCCGCCATCGGCTTTCGCGTTCCTTTGTAATCCGCGTACATCTCATGGCGAAACGTGGGCTCGCTGCGGTCAAAAGCCACCGTCAGGTAATCCGGCTTCTCCTCGTCAAGAATTTTAAACATAATATTTAAAAACCCATAGACCGCGTTGGTATGCAGGCCTTCTGAATTCGTCAGATCGGGAATCCCGAAGAAAGCCCGGTTTAAAATACTGTGTCCGTCGATCAAAACTATTTTCTTCATAATCCGCTGCCTCTCATCCATGCTGTTCTGCCTGTCATATTTTGTATCGAAAATCCGGTCGCCATACCATTCTCTCCTGTATAATCCCGGTCTTTCGGGATAACTGTACTTCATGCTGTCAGACTATCTCTTTTGTATATACCTCCAGCCAGGTCCGCTCCTCCTCCGTCAGATAAGGAGAGATCTTCTCCCAGACCATCGCATGATAGGCGTTCAGCCGGTTCTTTTCCTTTTCGCTCATCAGCTCCGGCTCGATGCCGTCCAGGTCGATGGGACAGTAAGTGATGGGTTCGAACCGCATAAACCGGCCGGATTCATTTTTCTCATCCTCGACACAGATCAGTTCATTCTCGATGCGGATGCCGTATTTTCCTTCCATATAAACCCCGGGTTCGTCCGTGGTGATCATGCCCGCCTCCAGCAGGCCGCCGTCTCTTCGCTCCGGGACGACCTTATAGCGGAATCCGTTCGGACCCTCGTGCACATTCAGGATATGGCCCACGCCGTGGCCGGTGCCGCATTTGTAGTCCAGCCCCAGCTCCCAGAGCGGCTCCCGGCATACGACATCCATGCTGATGCCGCCGCAGCCGTACAGAAACCGCAGATTCGCGAGCGCGAGATTGCACCGCACAACCGTCGTAAAGTGAAGCTTCATCTCCGGCGTAACCGGCCCGAGTATAAAAGTCCGTGTGATATCCGTCGTCCCCTCGAGATAATGTCCGCCGCTGTCCACGAGCAGCATGCCTTCCGGACGGATCTGCGCCCTGTGATTCTCGTCAGCCGCATAATGCATCATCGCAGCGTTCGGTCCGTACGCGCAGATATCCGCAAAGCTCAGATCCAGAAAATGCTCCTGCCCGGCGCGCAGTCTGTCCAGATAGCATCCGACGGTGTACTCGTCCATGGGGATCTTCCCCACATTCGTTTTCAGCCAGTACATAAACTTTGTCATGGCAACGCCGTCTTTTAAATGCGCCTGACGCGTATTCCGCAGCTCCGTCTCGTTTTTTATCGCTTTCATCTGTTCGGAAGGATCTTCTCTGTCAATAATGCGCACGCTCTCCGGCAACGCGGAAATCAGACGGTAATTGACCGACTGCCGGTTCAGCAGAACGGCTGCATGTTCCTGCAGCTGCGCCGCCGCGCCGTAAACGTTCCGGTAAGAATCCATCTCCACGCCGCAGTCTCTCAGATAAGCCGCCGCCTCATCCCCCAGCGCATCCGGCTGAACGAACAGAGTCGCCCTGTCCTCAGAGATGAACAGGAAGGATAAAAACACAGGCACATGCGCAATATCGCCCGCGCGGAGATTTAAAATCCACGCGATATCGCAGAGAGATGCGACGATATGGTAATCCGCATTCTCCTCCGCCATTTTTTCCCGGATGCGCGAAAGCTTCGAGACGGCTGACTCGCCGCTGTATTCTTCCGCCAGAATCCAGACCGGCGTGCAGGCAATGGCCGGACGGTCCGTCCAGATCGGGTCGACCAGATCCTCTGTCACATACAGGCTGCCTCCTCTGTCCTCCGCGATCTTTCGAAACTGTTCCGCCAGATCACCGCTGACGACACGCCCGTCGAATCCCAGAGTCCCGCCTGCGGGAAGCTCCTCTTTCAGGAAATCCGTGACCTTCGGCACGCCTTCCTCACCCGAGCGGTAAAGGTCAAACCCGGATCCGGCAAGCTGCGCCGCCGCCTGGATAAAATACCGACCGTCCGTCCAGAGTCCCGCCTTTTCCCGTGTCACCACGGCGGTTCCCGCGGAACCCGTAAACCCGGTCAGGAACTCCCGTGCCCGGAAATATTCTCCAACATATTCCGACGCGTGAAAATCAGAGGATGGCACGACATAGATGTCTATGCCTCTCGCCCTCATCTCCTCGCGCAATCGCTCCAGTCTGCTATGATTCATATGGTTTCCTCCGCCGGCAGCACAGCCGCGTTCCGGCTCAGCCCGACATTTTTCAGAACTTCATCTTGAATTCCCGCTCCGCCTCGCGTTTCTGATCCTTCTTCGCGATATCCTGGCGCTTGTCATACAGTTTCTTGCCGCGCGCCAGCCCGATCTCCACCTTGATCAGGCTCCCCCTCAGATAGACCTTCAGCGGAATGAGCGTATAGCCCTTTTCTTTTATCTTACCCGCGATCCGGTTGATTTCATGCCGATGCAGCAGCAGCTTCTTCGGCCGCAGCGGATCACGGTTGAAAATGTTGCCCTTCTCATAGGGGCTGATATGCAGGCCATAGGCGATCACCTCCCCGTTTTCAATGCGGATAAAAGATTCCTTAACACTGCATTTCCCCATACGCACGGACTTCACTTCCGTGCCGTGAAGCGCGATCCCGGCCTCATAGGTCTCTTCTATAAAATAATCGTGATATGCCTTTTTATTATTTGCAATCAATTTTATACTGTCTTTTCCCATATTTTAACTCCATTATGACTTTTATCCCCTATATCATATCAAAATCGATCGTGCGCATCAGTCGGTCTGCACCCGATGCCCGGACGGTCACGGTCTGCCCCAGCTTATAACTTCTGCCCGTGTGTTCCCCGACCATCTCGTATGTGTCCTCTATATAGTTATAGTAATCATCACACAGATCTGTTACGTGTACCAGACCCTCAATGGTATTCGGCAGTTCTACGTACAGGCCATACTGCGTGATGCCGGAGATGACGCCCTCGTAAATCTCTCCGATGTGCGCCTCCATATACTCGACTTTTTTCATTTTGACCGCTTCGCGCTCCGTCTCATCCGCCCGGCGCTCCGTCTCAGAAGACTGTCTCGCCGCCTCCGGCAATATCTTTTCATAATGCTCCCGCCGACTGTCGTCCATCCGTCCGCGCAGCCCATCCTTGATAATCCGGTGAATCTGCAGGTCGGGATAACGGCGGATCGGCGATGTAAAATGACAGTAGTATTTTGCCGCCAGCCCGAAATGGCCGACACACTCCACCGAGTAGACCGCTCGCTTCATGGAGCGCAGTATCAGGCGTGAAATCATGGATTCCGCCGGAGTGTTCTCGATTCTCCCCAGAAGCTTCTGCAATTCCTTCGGATGAACTTCGCCGGAGCCGATATGGATGTGATAACCGAAATTATTGATAAATGTACTGAGCCTCCGGATTTTCTCCGCATCCGGCTTCTCATGCGTCCGATACATAAAAGGAATTTCCTGCCAGAAATAATCCTCCGCCACGGTCTCGTTCGCCGCCAGCATAAAATCCTCAATGATTCTGGTCGCCGGACTGCGGTCACAGGGAAGAATGTCCGTCGGGTGTCCGGCCTCGTCCAGGACCACTTTCGTCTCCGGAAAATCAAAATCAATCGACCCGCGCACCCTCCGTTTTGCCCGCAGCAGATCCGCCAGCTCCTTCATCGAAAAAAACATCGGCACAAAATCCGCATACTCAGCCGCGGTTTTCTCATCCCGCTGTGTGATGATCTTATCGACGTCCGCATAGGTCATGCGCCGATCGACACGGATAACCGTCTCCGCGATCTTATGATCCGCAATATTGCCCCGCCTGTCCACAGTCATAATACAGCTCAGCGCCAGACGTTCCTCACCCTGATTCAGGGAGCAGATGCCGTTGGAAAGCGTGTGCGGCAGCATCGGGATCACACGATCCGGCAGATACACGCTGGTGCCGCGTTTCAGAGCCTCCACATCCAGTGCGCTGTGCTCCTGCACATAGTTGGACACATCCGCGATGTGCACGCCCAGTTCATAGCCATCTTCTGTCACAGTGAGGGTGACCGCATCATCCAGATCCTTCGCGTCCTCCCCGTCGATTGTGACTGTCTGCAGGCCGCGCAGATCCAGCCGCCCCGCCCTGTCTGCTTCCGATACCGGTTTTGACACCCGCTCCGCCTGATTTAAAACCTTCGCCGGAAACTCCGTCGGGAGATCCCGTTCTCTCACCAGAGACAGAATGTCCGTCCCCGGGTCATTGACATGCCCGATAACCTCAATGATCCTGCCCTCGGGTCTGCGTCTGCGCGTCCTTTCTGATTCCCGTTCCTCAGCAGCCGTGCGTCTCTGTGGCTTTTCCCCCGGAGTCTCTTCCCGCAACGATTTTCCGTTCAGCTGTCCCCCGGCAGCAGCCGCGCCCCTCGGTGCCTCTTTCCGCGCCGGTCCGCCGTAGGATGTCAGTTCCACAACAACCTTATGACCGGTCACGGCTCCCTTCGACCGCTCCGACGGTACAAACACATCGGAACCGATCCGCGGATTATCCGGAATCACAAACCCGTAGTTCTCCGCAGACTTCTCATAGGTTCCCACCAATGTCTTTATGCCGTGTTCCAGAATCTTTACGACTCTGGCCTCCCTGCGCTTCCCGCCCGACGGAACGGTGATAATCTGAACCACATCCTCATGAAAGGCTCCGCCGGCATTCTCCTCCGCGATAAAAATATCCTCCGTCTCACCCTCCGCAGTCACAAAACCATATCCTTTTGCGTGCGCGGTAAAGACGCCGGTGATAAAGCGGCCGTGTCCCCTGCGGTATTTTCCCTTCGCGGATAACTCTGCCTTTCCTTCAGCGAGAAGCGCATCCAGAACCTCCCGCAGTCCGGAGCGCTGTTCCTTCGGAATATTTAAAACTGCGGCGATCTCCTTTAATTTCATCGGAACATACAACTCGTCGCACATGAAATCATATATTACCCTTTTTCTTTTCTCAAACTCTTCTTTTTCCATGACTTCCTTACGCGCCTCTGTGATCGAGCGGGAGGTGGTTTTTGACTCATGCTCGCCGCGCGGGGCGCGTGCAGCGCAAGCTGCAAAATTTCCTTACGCGCCCCTGTGATCGAGCAGGAGGTGGTTTTTGACTCATGCTCGCCGCGCGGGGCGCGTGCAGCGCAAGCTGCAAAATTTCCTTACGCGCCCCTGTGCATCCAAAAAGAGACTGTCGTTTCATTACGACAGCCTCTCGTGTACTTTCCTTAACCCTGAAAACTTCCGATATTCATTGCAGCTGCTCCGGCAAGAAAGATAATCAGCAGAACCCTCGTTACCTTTACCAGAACTCCCTCCACGGAACGCCCCTTGTTCTTACTCCAGTAGCTGTTTTCCAGAGCGGAACCGGACAGGGAACCGAGTCCCTGGCTCTTTCCTTCCTGCATCAGAACGATGATTGTCATAACCACACTCAATATCATAAATACAATCTTGACGATCAGTCTCACTGTGTCCACGAATCACACCTCCCGTGCGTAAATGTATATGCTGTCTTTCCGACACCCATAACTGAAAAGCATTCTACCACACTCATCACTATAACGCAAGTTATTTTTATTTTTCCCCGTTTATTCCGTAAATTGTCTCCGCCCGTTACAGCTTCAGCAGCCAGAAGGTCGTCCTGTTCTCAGCAGAATCCTCGATGTTCTCCGCAATCAGATCCAGCCCCCAGATCGTGCCGGCCTTGATACTGCAGATGACAGCTGTCGTGCCGGGCAGCTTCCCGTTCGCCAGCCAGTCAGCGCCGATCGCCGTATCCTCGATCGCATGCTCTTTCAGCTGCGGCCAGCGCTCTGCCCGGGTGTGATCCGTCTGGCGGAACGCCTGCGGATGGGAAGCGACCTCCTTCAGATCCGAGATATCTGTTTCATGCTTCTTAAACAGGCAGTGGTGGATCGGCAGTATATACTCTTCCAGAACCGTATACTCTACATCATGAAACGCCCGGTCGAACTCCGACACCGGTCCGGCCGTCGTGTTCCGGACACCCAGCACCCCATAGGAAATCTCTCCCGTGCGCAGCGCGTCCAGAATATTCTGAGAACAGATCAGAGGCATCATCTCCGCGTCCCTGATGTCTGCCTGTTCCAGCAGTTTCTCCGCAGCGACCTCCGAAAAGCTTCCGGAGATCCCCATATAACCAACCTTTTCCATAGTACAAATCTCACTCTCTCATTTTCTTAATTCGTAACTGTTCAGCACCTTCACAGCTGCGAGGAATTCTTCTTACTTCCCCGCCCTGAACACCTGTGTGCCGGGGCGAAATGATCTCGCCGGATATACTGATATCACTTGCGCTCATTCCGCCTTACATATGAAAATTCATTCTGCGTCTAAAGTCGAGCTATTTGGAAGACGATGTACTGGAATCACTTCATCCTCCTGCCAGTCATGCGCCAGATATTCCCTCTCCATGGCAATAACCCGATCCATCGCCTCTTTGCCCGGGGCGCCGATCGTCAGGCGCCGGTTGACACAGCTCTCCATGGAGATCGCATCATAGACATCTTCCTCAAACACAGGACAGATCTCTTTTAGCTCATCCAGCGGCATATCGTCGATCGCTATGCCCCGGTCAATGCAGTACAGCACGATCCGGCCGACGATCCCGTGAGCATCCCTGAAAGGCACTCCGTGGTTAACAAGATAATCCGCCGCGTCCGTGGCGTTCGTAAATCCATGGCGGGCACTCGCGCTCATTTTCTCTGTATGAAACTTCATCGTGGAGATCATGCCGGTAAACAGAGCCAGGCAGCCTTTCACCGTATCAATCGCGTCAAAGGTCAGCTCCTTATCCTCCTGCATGTCCTTATTGTACGCAAGCGGAATCCCCTTCATCGTTGTCAGAAGCGACACCAGTGCACCGTAGACGCGTCCTGTCTTTCCGCGAACCAGCTCCGCAATATCCGGATTTTTCTTCTGCGGCATGATACTGCTGCCGGTGCTGTAAGCATCGTCAATCTCCACAAACTGATATTCATTGGAATTCCAGATGATGATCTCCTCGCAGAAACGGCTCAGGTGCATCATGATCATAGACAGTGCGGCCAGAAACTCAATCAAATAGTCCCGGTCAGACACGGAATCCATACTGTTTAAGGTCGGTCCCGCAAATCCCAGCAGATCCGCGGTATAGTCCCGGTCCAGAGGATAGGTCGTCCCCGCCAGCGCTCCCGCACCCAGCGGGCAGTAATTCATGCGCCCGCAGATATCGCGCAGCCGGCTCCGGTCGCGCTTAAACATTTCAAAATAAGCGCCCAGATGATGCGCCAGCGTGACAGGTTGAGCTTTCTGCAGATGAGTAAATCCGGGCATGATCGTCTCCGTGTGTTCTTCCATGAGCGCAAGCAGCTCCTCCAGCAGCTCCCTGACAAGCGCATCCGTATTAAGCACCTCCAGTCTCGTATAGAGGCGCATATCGAGCGCGACCTGATCGTTCCTGCTCCGCCCCGTGTGCAGTTTTTTCCCCGTGTCGCCGAGACGACCGATAAGGTTCGCCTCCACAAAACTGTGGATATCCTCGTATTCATCCGTGATCAGAAGCCTCCCCTCCTCCACATCGGAGCGGATCTCCTGAAGGGCTTTAACAATGTCCCGCGTTTCTCCTTCTGTCAGGATGCCCTGCTTCCCGAGCATGCGGACATGCGCGATGCTGCCCTCGATATCCTGCTTAAAAAACTTCTGATCAAAGGAAATGGACGCGTTGAAATTGCAGACAAGTTTGTCCGTCTCCTTTGTAAATCTCCCACCCCATAATTGTGCCATATGTCCTGTTTCCTTTCTGTATTTCCGGTCCTAAGCTCCGTTTTATACAACCGCAGCAACCGATGTGTCCGCGCCCGTTATGTCCCGGTCTCCCGGCTGTGCCCCCTCTCCTGTTTCGAGAACACACAGCCGCAGTAATCCTGCCGATACAGTCCGTACACCTGCGAGAGTTCCACCGACCGTTTATATCCGTCTCTCTTTTTAAAATCCGAATTCAGGAAAGAGGTATGGCTGCAGCCTTCCGCCGCCTGCTCGCCGATCTCATTGAGCGCATCCGCGTTCTTTAACGGGCTGATCGTCAGCGTCGTAGTAAAATAATCAAACCGTCCCACCTCTGCCGTCTTCGCCGCCTCAGACAGGCGCAGCGCAAAACATCTGCGGCAGCGCTCTCCGCCCTCGGGAACCGCCTCCAGCCCGCGCGCCGCCTCAAAGAAACGCTCCGGCTCATATCTTCCCTCCAGGAAGGAAACCGGATGTCTCACCGGAAGCTCCCGGATCAGACGCCTCTGCTCCTCCGCTCTCCTGTGGTATTCCACCGGATCCGAAATATTCGGATTATAATAAAATACCGTGATGGAAAAATAATCGGCCAGGTATTCCAGCACGTAGCTGCTGCAGGGTGCGCAGCAGCTGTGGAGCAGCAATCCGGGAACACGCCCGCTGCCCCGCAGCGAGTCCAGAATCTTATTCAGTTCTTTCTGATAGTTTTTATTCATATTTCATATATCCAAGGCCATGTATCAGACCGCAAGCGCTCCACTCATGACCTGTTGACCCCGGTATCATATGATTCGAGCGACAAAAGGGTATGATACTACGGATTGTTCCGCACTTCGTGC
>JAJBVI010000036.1 GCA_020859905.1 Lachnospiraceae bacterium
AAGTTCCGTATGGGACAATGCGCTATATACGTAAAAACTGTAGTATTTGTGTTTAAATCAGCAAGCGCTTTCCTTCGCTTTTCAGTATGACGCCGGTTATATTCTGCCTGCTGTTCCTTCAGATATTGTGCATATTCCGGGTCTTCGGCAGCTCTCTGTTTCCTCTGCTCGGCCATAAGCCGGCTGTGTTCCCTAGCCTTCGCCCGGCGCGATTCCAACTCAGTGATTGCTCCTGCGTCTCCTGCATCAGCCAGATTCTTTAATTCCGTATAGGTTGCTTTCCGCTTCCTTTCAGCCCTTTCACAGCGTTTTCGCTCCTTTTCAAACATCTTTTCTGCCGCGATCCGCTCTTTTTCCTCCATTTTCGCGATATGCTCAGGATCCGCATTTCTGAGTGCTTTCCGTTGTTCTGCGTACTTTCGATTCTGTTCGCGCTGTTTTTCCAATAGTGCCTGATATTTTGCCTGTGCCTCCGGATCGCCGGCCTCCGCCGCCGCTTTCAGTTCCGCCCGCTTTTGCTTTTTCCGCTCATTCTGACGTCTGATAGATTCCCGCTTCCGGCGTTCCTTTTCCTCCGCCTCTGCTTTTTTTGCGTCCTTGGCGCTCCGGATTTCCTCCTCGCTGAGCGGCGGAACAAAGTTCCCGATGAAATTAAAATAAATATCAACCTGTTGGGTGCGGGCACTTCCACGCTTGCCGGTGGCCTCATGCACTACTATTTTTTCTATAAAATCATAGAGCATCGGAGTCGTCAACGATGTGAAATCCGTGTACCTATTTACCAACCGTATGAAGCGTTCCGCCTGGACCATCTTTTTTGATTCATCCTCCTCCACAACCTCTAACTCCGCGATCCGCTGTTCCAACGCTTCCTGCTCCGAATCATAACCTGTCATAAGGCGGTTAAACTGCCGCTCCGGCAACCGTCCGGAAGTATAATTCTCATAAAGGCTGCGGATGAGGCTGTCCAGTTCTTCCATGCGGCGGTTTGCCTCCAGAAGTTCTTTCTTTGTGCTGTCTGCATCCTTATCCTGCTGTATCTGCCATTGCTCCTGCAGCTGTGCTATAAATTCATCTTCATCTTTAAGGACACAGCCGGCAACTCTCTGTATCGCCTGCAGAACCAGTGACTCCACTACAGATACCTTAATATAATGCATCGTACATTCGTGGTATTTGTTTTTGTAACGGCTGCAGCGGAAAGCCTCATCACTGTTATAGGTCTTTCCATCCTGTCTGTGCTGGGCAGCTCCACTGGAATAGCTGAGGCGGCTTCCGCAGTCCGCACAGAACAGGAAGCCGGATAAGCGATGCGTCGCAGCTCCGTTTGGCCGCCGCGGTGCACACCGTTTCCGCAAGCGCTGTGCTTTATCCCATGTCTCCTGGTCTATGATGGCCTCATGGGTATTCGGGAAAATCATGAGTTCATCCGGCCTGGCTTTCCGTCGTTTCTTCGTCTTAAAGTTATCCATGACCGTCTTGCCGAGGACAGTATGCCCAAGGTATTCCTGTTGGTCTAATATTTGACGCACCTTGTTGGCATTCCAGGTATAAGGGTCATGGTAATCTTTTTTTCTGAGGTCTTCCGGATGATGTTCCTTCGCATATGCCGATGGGATCAGAATCTTTTCTGCCGATAACTGTTCCGCAATCGCAGTAGGACCCATACCTTCGCAGGCAAGCTCGAAAATGTGCCTGATCACAGCGGCGGCTCCTTCATCTACATAAAAGGTCTGCTTATCATCCGGTTTCCGATAATATCCATAGGGGACAGACCCGGTGCATCTTTTCCCGGCTTTCATTCTGGAATGGAAAACCGCGCGGATCTTCTTGCTGGTGTCTCGTGCGTACCATTCATTCATGATGTTCAAAAAAGGAGTGAAGTCGTTCTCCGTAGGGTTGTCACTGTCTACGCTGTTGTTGACAGCGATGAACCGGACGCCCTTCTGTGGAAATATGATCTCAGTGTAAAACCCCACCTGGAGATAATTACGACCGAAGCGGGAGAGGTCTTTGACGATTACGGTACTGACATGACCGTCTTCAATCTCAGACAACAGGTTTTTAAATCCCGGCCGGTTAAAATTGGTCCCGGTATAACCATCGTCCGTAAAGTGCCGGATATTATGGAATCCGTTTGTGCGGGCATAATCTTCCAGATATTCCTTCTGATTGGTCACGGAATTTGATTCGCCCTGCAGTTCATCATCGCGCGACAACCGCTCATACAATGCAGTGATTTTTTGCCCGGAATCCGCCATTTTCCTACTCCTTTCCCCGTTTTTGTCATAATGAATTTTAAGCCCAAATACGGTTTTTTAAGTGCTGATTTTCTCTGTCTTTATATATGATAGCCCTTTGGGTCTGTGATGACATAGCTGCTGTGCATCTGCAGGAGGTTCGGTTTTAACCAGAACCTTGTCTTGCCGCTGCCGGAACCCCCGATGATGAGCACGTTCTTATTCCGCGCATTTGCCGGGTTTTTCGGGCGGCTGCTCATCATCAGGCGTTCACTTTTGGTGAGGATGACATTGTTTTTGAATACCGGGTCTATAAACGGGGCGATGTCTTTCGACGTCCCCCACCTGGCGGATCCGTACTCCATCCCATGCCGGTATTTCTTTGCGTTTTTCCCTTTGACGTAAACAGCAAGACGAAGTGCCCCGCCGCAGAAGATCCCGACCAGCATGTCAAAGGGATGAAAACTCGGCAGCGGGGAGGCAAACGCTAATGGAAGGGTTGTCATAAGGCTTAAAATCCGTTCACCCGATGTCTCGCCCGTGGCAAGCCGCCACGCTTCACCGAAATTCGTTGCAAGCAGGGCGGCTATTACATAGGGGAGCGCTGCTATGATCCATTTTTTTACATCCCGGTTCATCGCCCACGCTCCTTTGTCTTTTCCCTGATCTTCCTGGGGACGGATGCCACCAGCTCAGAGAACTTCGCCAGCTTCTCCCTCACACTCGGGCGCTGTTTCTTTGTCATCATCTGGGCGGCATATTCTTTGTATGCCGCTGTCAGTGCATCCTGGTCACGGGCTTTGAAAAATACTGTGTATCGCGGCGGCTTCTGTGAATTATCTTTCCGGATTGCAAAGTCAACTCCGTATTTTTTCGCCACACGTTCAAACCCTTTCAACTCCGTATCGGCGATAGGGATGGTGGATACCCCCTGCCCCTGGCCGATCAGTTCCCGGACGGTCATCTTCCCGCGCGGGATTTCGTCCTCACAATCTTCCGGCGGCAGCCTCGACTGGCGTCCGGGGCTGTGGTAGATATACATCCGGACAGCATTCATAACACTCTGGGCGGTCATACGCGTGGTGCTGACTGCCAGGTTCACTGCCCTGCTTGTGATTTCCTCCTCCAATTTCATCATCTCCAATCGAAATATATTTTTCTGTAATACTGAGGGGAAAGATGTTTTCTTCACCGGTAATTACAATCTTCCTCATATCAATATCTTTTTTATTAGCGTGCATCCTGTACGGGCGGCGACTTTTTTGTGATGTCCGCAGCCTTACCTTCTGCAGTGAGAGTCCCTGCCTCGTTATTTTCCACAGGAACCGCCATGATCCCTTTCCCCATCTTCACGAAAATCTCCGGCAGGTGGAAGCGTTTCTCGTACCGCTCCATCTGGTCCGGAGTCAGGGAACCGAAGCTTTCTTCCGTAAGCCCGGTGACCAGAAAATTCCCGGCGAGGATGTCATAGATTTCACCTTTCTCATCCCTGAGCGCACGGTTTAGGGGAAGCCCGATCAGCTTCCCCTCGTCATTGCAGATGATCCCTACTTTTTCATCAAATGGGTATACCACCTGGATATACCCGCCGACTGCCGCCTGCAGGTCCTCCAGTTCCGTGCCGATCCGGTACGGCCGCGGAGGTTTCCCCGGTTCTACAAGCAGGACATCAATCTTTTCTTTCTCCGTGCTCGTGGCGTCAAACTCTTTCATGGCATACTCCTTCCACTCCGGCTAAGGCATCCCGGTACATGGCAAACCGGGTGCCCATCTGCTCCCGGTTCACCGACTGGATATCTTGTGTCATTGTGGGATTATTTTTGGTTTCGTTTGTGCTTGTCTTTTCTACTGTTTTCATCTGGATCTCCTTTCCGGGACGAAAAAAGGGAGCTTCCGCATCAGCAAAAGCTCCCTGTCGTCCGTTTCTCATATTCCGTTGTATCTCCTTATTACATTTTGGATCAGCTGCTTTCAGTGGATTTTTTCCTTACACAGCATCTCATCCTTAACAGCTTCTTCTGCGTCTGCGCATAACAGCCGCGCCGCCGATGCCGCCTCCGGCTGCCAGCAGCAACAGGATAAACGGCAGGACGTTGCTGTCATCGCCGGTCTTCGGACCGTGGGAGGTTTCCGGTGCCTTTTCATTCGTCAGGTCGAACGTCACCTCGATGACCGGGGTCTCATCATCCACATACTCAAAAGTTACATCGTACTCTGTGGTATCCAGCACATAGCCGCTCACCGTCTTGGTCTCCACCAGCACATAGTGCAGGGAATCACCCAGCACGCCATCCGTGAAGTCCGCGATCTCATACAGGCTGCTCTCGGCATAGCCGTTCTTGTCGGTCTTCAGGACTTCGAGGACATTGCCGTCGCTGTCGCGCAGCTCAAAGCGGACGCCTTTTAAGGCTTCGCCGGTATCAGCATCTGTCTTGTTGATGATGACTTTGCCTTTGGCGGTTTCATCTTTCATCGTGACAGTCTGAACCTCGCCGGTATCAGCAACCGTAAACGTGACATCGGATGCGATCACATAACCGTCCGGAGCCTGCTCCTCATGCAGGGTGTACTCTCCAATGGGCAGCTTCTCGATATAATGCGGTTCATCACCGGAAACCCAGGTCTCGATCACGTTCCCGTCCTCATCCAGGATGGTAAGGGTAGCGCCGGGGATTTCCTCCTCGCCGGTGATATCGGTCTTGCTGATCTCGACTTTTGTCACATCATCCTGCATCTCATGGCACTGCACTTCCGCCGTATCCTCTACGGTGAAAGTGATGCTCTCCGCAGTCACATAGCCCTCTGCCGGGATGGTCTCGGTCATGGTGTAGGTCTCACCGATCACAAGTGCCTTGATCACATGGGCTTCCTCAGTGGATACCCACTCATCTACGACATTCCCCTTGGAATCCGTCACCTCAAGGTATGCGCCCGGAAGCTCTTCACCGGTGGTAAGGTCGGTCTTGGTCAATTCAATGGTTGTCGGTACATCTGTCACAGTAGAAGTGAGAGTAATTGTTTCGACATCCTGCCCCTGATAAGAGGCGTCGAACTCTACAACTTCATCCGAAAGGAGATATCCGTCCGGGGCGGTGATCTCTTTTACATAATACTGTCCCAGCGGGAGGTCTTTGGTGAATTCAGCTTTCCCGGATTCATCACTTTCCACAGTCTCTAAGAGGGTGCCTGCTTCCATGATGACCCTGCCGTCCACATAGATATCTTCGGCGTTATACAGCCCGAAGACAGCGCCGGAGAGCACCTTGCCGGTCTCAGCGTCTGTTTTCTTCACGGAGATGCTGACCTTCTGGCGCTCATCCGTAAAGGAGACGGTTTCTTTTACGACCGCGGTATCCTGACCTTCATAAGAGAACTCCACATCCTGCGAAACGGTGTTTAACACGAATCCTTCCGGGGCAATCACTTCTTTTACCGTGTAAGCGCCGAGCGGCAGGTCTTCCACGACTGCCTTTCCGTTTTCATCGGTTGTCACCGTCGCTATGAGAGCCCCTTCTGCGTACATGAGGTTCCGGTTGCCGTTTTCATCGGTCTGGTGGTCTGCAGTATAAATGTCTTCTGCGGCATATACCTCGAAAACTGCGCCTGCGAGGGAAGTTTCCTCATAGACAAAATCCCCTTTGAACCCGACCAGTGTTTTGCCGGATTTCTCGATGGTAAGCTCACCCTTTACCGGGTGGTTTTCATAATCCACTTCAATGATGGTGTCGCCGCTGACGGAATCTACCAGATATGCGGTGTTGGAATCCACGCTGATCTCCACATATTCCGTGTTCAGGGTATACCCGTCCGGAGCCGTCACTTCCTCGATCCGGTAATTGCCGGGGGAGAGGTTTTCCGGGAGGATCAGGTATCCTTCCTCATCCGTGAAGTAAGAGGTGTGGACCGTGGTGGTCGGGTAGGTGGTCACCTGTTCCACATATTCCTCATTATCCAGGTCATATACCTTAAATTCGGTGTTCGCAAGAAGGACAGACTGCTTTGTCTCATCATCCTTCTTGGTGATCTTTAACTTTGCCTCGAATTCTTTGTCTAACAGCACCCGCCAGGTCTGCGGCTCCGTGCTGTTTTCCGTGATGGTCACAATAAAGTCATCCACTGGAGAATAATTATGCGGTGTTGTCGTCTCCCGGACAATATAGGTGCCGTAAGGGAGCGGGATGGAGCAGGCATAGCCTTTTTCATCCGTGAACATCTCTGTGCCTCCGTCTTCCGTGACAACCACCGGCTCCGCGGAATCAAAATCGTAGCTGCCGTCCGCATTGGTGGTAAGGCTGCTCACCAGGTACACAGAGAAACCGACGCCGGATAAGAGGTCTGCATCTGTCTTGCCGTTGTTGGCGGCCTTGATGACCTGGAACGGCTGTTTGATGACATCTTCCTCAACGGTAGTGGTTTTCTCCACGACTGCCACAAGGTCGCCCTCATAATCACAGGTAAGGTCATACTCGGTCTCATCCAGGTTATAACCAACCGGGGCGGTAATCTCTTTCACATAATACTCGCCGAGGTACAGGCCGGAAACTTCTGCGTTCCCGTCTGCATCTGTCGTCATGGTAGTGACAAGGTCACCTGCTTTGTAGATGGTGCCGGTCGTGCCGTCCGGGTGGGGGACGGCGCTCTTTGCATACAGCCCGTAGACTGCATTTTCCAGTGTGGCGTCGCCCTGTGCGGTCTTCCCGGTCTCGGAATCCTCTTTGGAGATGCTGATCTTTGCGGTCACGCGCTCATCCGTAAAGGTCTTTGCCACTTTCACGACGCCGCTGCCGCTCACCGATACGGTGTAGACCGTGGTGTCACGGTAGTAGCCCTCCGGGGCACTGATCTCTTTCAGGTAGATGGTATCCTGGGTCTTGGCAAAAGTTACACTCGCAGTTCCCTTGCTGTCCGTCTCCGGAAGCTCTGTGATAAGCGTTTTGCAGGCGGAATCGCTGTACACACCGTAGACTGCACCGGACAGGACATTTGCGGTGTCGGCATCCTTTTTCACGATGGAAAGCTGCACCAGGTCTGCCCATGTTACGCTGAATGTGACTTCCTTCTCATTGTCCACGCCCTCGCCGAATACAAAAGCCAGGTCCTGGGTGGAAGATCCGGTTGTGATCTTATAGGCGGAATACTCTTTGGTGATGCTGCCGGTCATGATCGAAGACCAGGAAGCAGAGACATCAGACGCCTGGGTGAGCGGGGCGGAAAGGTAGAAGACCGTGCCGCCACTGATCGTCACGCTTGCGCCTGCCGCGCTGGTCTCGCCGGTAGTCACGTTGTGGAGCTTCACTCCGCTCGGGAGGTTGAAAGTAATGGTCTGCAGTTCATCTGCATTGAATGTCACTTCCTTTGTCCGCTGGGTCGTGCCCTCCACGTAAGCGGTTATGCTGTCATCGGAGAAAGACATGTCCACATCCGGAATGTCCGGCTGACTGATGCAGTAATTGTAAAGCTCCATCGCCAGTGCCTGTCCGGTAGAGTTTGTACCGGAGAACGCATCGGAACTGCCGTTTGCGTAAGCCGCCGCCAGATGGGTGATGATGAAGCGCTTGCCTGTGGAGAAGTCCGGGTAGTATTCCTCGAAAAACCCTTCATCCCCGGCTGCCTTTGTCCCGTAGTAGCAGACCTTCGCCAGCGTCTTCCCGTCGCTCAGTTTCGTGATGGTATAAGTGCCGTCATCCGGGCCGCTCTTGGAGGGCTGGACGCAGTATGCGGTCGCCGTGATTTTCCCGTAGGAGACATAGTAGGGCGCGGTCATATAAGAACCGAGGCCGTAGTCCGCGTAGTAATACCATGAACCCCTCGTAATGGTAACGGTCTCTGTTGTCGTAGAAGATGCCGATACTGTGGCAGCCGCTGCGGAAACGCTAACCGAATAGCTGACGGTCTCGCCTGCATCCAGGCTTGCCAGGGAAATTCCCTCTTCCTCACCGGCCTCCAGTGCCTCTGCCAGTGTCAGGCCGGTCTCCTCATCCACAGTTTCCTGCTCCTCGGTGGATTCGATCTCTTCCTCGAATTCTTCCGTGGTCAGTTCCTCCGCGCCTTCGGTAGTCAGAGTTTCCGTGGTGATAGAGTCTTCATCCTCTGATACACCTGCGTACAGCGCTGCAGTGACTTTCTCTAAGAGGCTTAGACTGTCATCCTCATCGTCATCCCCGCCGGTATCATCCTCATCAGAGGCATTGTCACCGGAGGAACCGCTCTCACCGGAAGTGTCTGCCTCCGCAGATGTTGCTGTCTCTTTTACGGTAATGCTGCGGCTGACCTGGTAGGTCGGGTGGTCCGTCGTGAGCGGCTCCACGTAGTAGACTGCCTCATACGTGTCGGCATAGTCTGTGGAGAAATCCGCCCCGTCATCGTTTACTGCTTCCTTGAATGTGACCGCGACCTTTTCCAGATCCGGGATCATGATGTTGGTAAAATCTGACGAAATATCAAAGTCGCTCCCGACCTCAACTTCGTAATCGGCCGCCTCCACGATCTCATCCGCATCCAGCTGGTCGATGACATCGGCCAGGAGCGGCACTGTGCCACCGGAATCCCCGGCATACGCTGAGGTGGGGGAAGCGGCAGTGGAAAGGATGGTGAGCCCTGCCATCATGCAGGACAGGATCCGTTTTGCATTTGTTCTTTTCTTCATTCTCGTTGTCCTCTCTTTGCTTAAAATTTTGTATATAGAAAAACAGGCAGTGTGAAATCTGCCTGCTCCTATACCTTTGGGTGTGTCGATTTTCTGATGTTGTGTACAATCGGGCAAATTTAGAGTGAAACGTTTGCCGTGCGGTTCGGCATGTTTCTCTGATCCCTGGCAGGTTCGGCAAGCTTCTTCTGCTCCACCTGTTTTCCCAGTTTTTTCAGCTCGTCCAGTACGGAATCTTTCTGCATTTCACCCCGCGACCGCGCTGCAAATTTATCTGCCCGCTCAAATACTTTTTCTTTTGCGTCGTAATGGTACACATGGTCGGAAAGCTTATCCTCCTGGCTGACCATCGTGCCATTCACCTCGCTGACCATCTCCTCCAGATCCTTATAATCCATCCCGGGTCCGTCTTTTAAAATCAGGACTTCATGCACCGATGAGGGGAGGATAAAGAAATCCCCGTCCACCATCTTCGAGGCCTGTTCCATGAAATCCGGATAGGCGATGACGCCTGCCCCGTGGAACATGTCGGAGTTGGTCGCGACCAGAAACGGGACAGCCGGCTCCGCGCCCGGCATTGGCATATCCACCGGCATCATTTCAGAAATTACATCCTGCATCCCCCGGATCATGGCCGGCTTACTGCGTGCCGCATTTTCCAGGGCATCCTGGTGGAGCTGCTCCGGAGTGACTCCATATCGGTTGAGCATCTCATTAGTCACCACGACGGAAGCACGCCCCATGTCGGGTATTTCTCCTACAACGATACGGTATACGACACTTAAATCCTCCATGTCCCTGTGTGGAATCTGCTCAAGCATGTCGCCGTTTAATTCCTTCCCGACCACATCAACGGTAAGCATCCCCTTTACCTGGCTGTAATCGCTCAAAGGATCTGAGTCCAATTCAGGGATAAGTGCCATGTGTTCCTCAGCAACTTGTGCTACTTGGCGGATGATCTCTCCGTAGCTGGCGCCATCCATGAATGCCTGGTAAAAAGGTTCCATGTTCATGGTTTCACCGATTGACCTGTCGTTTGCACGGATACAGATGCCCTCATAGGAGAGCCCCTGCAGCTTGTTTACACTTTGAATGCTGATTTCTGCATCCGGGAGCCTCTCTTTCAAGTTCTCTGCCATCCGTGATAAAAACTCTTTGTAATCCATACGTTTCTTCCTTTCCCCGGCATCAGCCGGAATCTAATTGATCCGCAGTGCCGGGATTTTCTCGCCGTTCCTGCTTAACGTGACACGCTGGCGCTCCGCCCAGCCGAGGGTGAGGTAAATGTCCTCCCCGCTTAAAGAACAAAGCTCATCGTCTTCATCCCGGGAACACACGACGCCAGCGCCGGTAAGGTACATCTTTCCGCTGAAACGTTCCACTTCATCCGGGTCATAATAAAGGGTAAGCCCCTCGCCCATGAAATCATCCAGACGTTCAAATTCCTCAGGAAAATCCCCAAAGTCCAGGAAAGCCTCTCCGAAGGTCATTACTTCCGGCGGTTCTGCACCGAACAGCTGCACGGTGATTTTTTCATCATCTGAATTTTCCTCCTCATCATCCGGCTCTGATTCAGATTCATAATCCCGGATAACTTCCGCAAAAAATCCCAACATTTTCATGTCCAGATAGAACCGCAGCAGTTCGTCCGGCAGATTTTCGGGAAGCGGCGGCATTGCTTTCCGGGCATCGCAGGAGTCGGAATCGCCGCAAGCTGCACAAAATGCGTTCATTGTTTTGTTTGTTTTTCTTTTCATATCCATCATGTGAAATTTCCTTTCTTTTTTGTGATAACCGTAGTTGTAGAAATACAGATAAGATTTACCTTGTCTGCTCCCGGCTCCGTTTTTTCTGCCACTGCTCCAAAAGCCGGAGGATGGTATCTTCCATCTGGCGGCTGGTGTAAGACTTGGGGAAAAATTTCCGCAGATCACTGGTACTGAATGTGACGCGCTCCGGATCACCTTTCTTCACCTCGTTCATAACTGACCGCATGGCTTCCGGGGTGCAGTTCCCTTTCTGGCTCATTTTTTTCAGGCGCTGCCCCTGGGAGAGGGAAGGAGATGCCTGCGCGTAATCCATGGCTTCCAGAAGGTTCTCCTGTTCTTCCCGTGAAAGGTAAGAAATTTCCACCGCGGGGTTAAACGCGATCTTCTTTTCATCCACCATGTCCATCAGCTCCGGGATGAGGTTAGTCAGCCGGATATAGCGGCGGACTGTATCTCCACTAATACCTAAATCCTTCGCCACCATGTCATCACTTCGGAACTTCGCCGCAACTTGCGGCGAAGTTAAATCTGTCCGCATTCCCTGATGTTTGATCGCATCCAGCTTCATCTTGTACGCCCATGCACGCTCACTCGGCAGGATCGTTTCCCTCTGCAGGTTGGCATCGACCATCGCTATGATAGCCTCATCATCATCCATCTCCCTTACGATCACCGGCAGGGTTTCCAGCCCAATCAGTTCCGCCGCATGGCACCGCCGGTGCCCGGAGATGATTTCATATCCGCCATCCGGATCAGGCCGGGCCAGGAGCGGAGCGATCACTCCGTATTTTGAAATGCTCTCCACGGTTCGGGTCATGGCCTCATCGTCCACCACCCGGAACGGATGCCCCTCAAACGGATGAAGTTCTGATACCGGGATATCCTGCACCTGTTCCCTCCCGGCAGCTTCGCGGCTCTCCTCGGTGGAGAAGATATCATCGAAGCTGGCTAATTTGACGTTTGCGTTTTTGCTGCTCATTTTGCATCACCTCCTCAGTCAGCGCACGGTAGGCGGCAGCCACCTTCCCCTTAGGATCATGCGCATAAATGCTTTTTCCTTCTGCGCTGATCTCCGCTGCTCGGATCGATCGTGGGATCACCGTATCGAATACTTTCAGTTTCTTCCCGTAGGTCTGCCGGATCAGATCCGCGATTTCTTTGTTATAATTGGTCCTGCCGTCCACCATGGTAAGCAGAATACCATCAATCTTCAGCTTAGGATTGATCTGGCGTTTGACCCGGTTCACCGTCTGGAGCAGCTGTTCCAGACCTTTAGCTGAGAGATACTGCGCCTGCACCGGGATCAGCACGTTGTCCGAAGCAGCCAGTGCATTGACCGTCAGCATCCCGAGGCTCGGCATACAATCCAGAAGGATGTTGTCGTATTTGTAACGCACCGAATCCAGGCAGCGGTCGAGCGTCCTCTCCCGGCTCATGGCATTCACAAGGGAAACTTCCATGCCCGCCAGTTCAATGTTGGCCGGAATCAGGTCGACGCCCTCCGCATGATGGAGAATCCCTTCCCCTGCAGATAGCGGCTCATCATTCAGGTTCTTTAGCATCAGGTCCGACAGGGTAACGGGAAGATCATCCGGCTGCGGATACCCCAGGGAAATCGTCAGGCTGGCCTGCGGGTCGGTATCAACCAAAAGCACCTTTTTCCCGGCTGCCGCCAGGCCGATCCCCAGGTTCTCACATGTGGTGGTCTTCCCGGTTCCGCCTTTTTGATTGACTACGGCAGTCACAACTGCCCGTTTTGACATTGCTTTCAACACCTCCAATCATATTTCGATTTTTGTAAACATACTTATCCATCTCTTGCCACGGGTACCACCTCCTTATCCGCAGATAATATTTTTCACAAGTTCCTGCTTGCCACGGCCGATCTCTGACCGGCGGTCGTTGCCGTGCACCTGTACCGGGGTACATAATTCCATCACCCTGCTGTAAATCCTCGCGTGAGCGACATCCTCCGGATTCTTCATCTGGCTCAACGTCAGGTTTGTTGTGATGATCAGCGGCTTCCCGGTTTTATAGCGCTCATCGATAACCGCATAGACCTGTTCGAGTGCATACTCGGTACTGCGCTCAATCCCCAGGTCGT
>JAJBVI010000028.1 GCA_020859905.1 Lachnospiraceae bacterium
CCGCTCCCGCCCGCGAACACCGCAGGCGGACAACCAGTTACGCCATCATCGCTTCGTCTGGATCTCCAGCAGCTTTTCTTTCAGCTCGGTCTCGATCCGGATCATCTCCTGCTCCGCGGCGCGGCGCTTCTCGCGGCCCTCGCTCTGGATCTGCATCACCTCATCGAAGGTCGAGATCAGCGACTCATTCGTATGCTGCAGCGTCTCGATATCGACGATACCGCGCTCGGACTCTTTCGCCGTCTCGATCGTCGTGGTCTTTAAGATATCCGCATTCTTTTTCAGCAGCTCATTCGTCATATCCGTCACTTCACGCTGCGCTTTCGCCGCCTGATTCGAATGCTCGATCCCGAGGGCAAGCACCATCTGGCTCTTCCAGAGCGGGATCGTGTTGACGATGGTAGACTGTATCTTCTCCGCCATCAGTGTATCATTGTTCTGAACCAGGCGGATCTGCGGAGCCGTCTGGATGCTGATGATGCGGGTCAGTTCCAGATCATGCAGCTTCTTCTCGAAGCGTTCGCATTTATTCTCCAGATCCTTTGCCGCCTGCGCGTCCTCCGGAAGGTTGGAGCGCTTCGCCCGTTCCACCGCCTCCGCAAGCTCACCGGCGCGGACCTCCTGAAGCTTCTTCTTCCCGGCCAGAATGTACATGGACAGTTCCTTAAAATAAGTCAGGTTCACCTCATACATCTTGTCCATCACCGCGATATCCTTCAGCAGCTGCTGCTGGTGATTCTCCAGAGCGGTACACACGGCCGATACATTCGTCTCCGCTTTGGCGTATTTCGCCTTCATGGCTGTCGCTTTGTTGGAAGACTTTTTGAAGAATCCCTTCAGCCCCTTTTCATTCTCCTCGATCTCAAAGCTTTTTAACTCTGTCACCAGAGACGAAAGCATACTGCCGACCTCTCCCAGATCTTTAGTGCGGACATTTTTTAGGGCGGTCTCTGAAAAGTCCGCCATCTTTTTCTGCGTGCCCACGCCATACTGAAGGATAGCCTGTGAATTACTGATATCTATCTTCTTCGAAAACTCGTCCACCATCTTCAGCTCTTCCGGCGTCAGGTTATCCTCTGAGAACGCCGCGTCCGGAACCACATCTGTCCCCTCCGCAGCGCTCACGACCGTCGGCAGCTCCTGGGTATCAGGCACCACATCAAAAGACAGGGTCGGCGTCGTGGTATAATCTTTCAAATCTACACTCATAATCGTGTCCTCCTTACTACTTTGAAATCGCTCTGCGATGGAATTTCATAGATGCCGACGCACTGCGGCAGCAGCTTGCTGCGGATAAGTAAGATAGGAAGTCTCCGATTTCCGTAATCGAACTTATGCAGAGCTGCAATCGGCTTTTATTGGGAGTAATGGCTGCGCGGCAGTCATTTTCGTTTACACTGTCAGGGTCATTTTCCAAAAGCATCTTTTTTCAACCCGTCCTGAGCCAGTATCGTATGCAGGACGGAAATGTCAGATGAAATATCCCAGGCTCTGTCCTTAAACAGGCTGTCCAGCAGCTTCTCAAATGCCTCATTCAGCGAGTCGACCGCCGCCTCGATCTCGTGCTTTGTGGCAGAAATATTCTCTCCCGCCACCGGCTGCCGATCCAGCTCCTGATAAGCGTCCAGAAGCTTTTTCGTCGTCGGAAGATAATAACTCATCAGCTTATCCAGATCCGAAGCAACCTCCGGATGCGCGCGCACCACGTCAAAAATACGCGCCACCAGTCGCTCCATCTGATCCAGCTTTGCCGAAAACTCTTTACCCGGAATCCGCTCATTGCTCTCATGGATATGGCGGATATACTCCCCGCCCTTCTCAATCAGGCTGCGGCACTCCGGAGAAAGCCCGTCGTCCTTATGCTTTGCGTCCGCGGTCATCCCGTGCGCTGCGGCATCCTGCCGCTCGCGGGCCGCGTAATCGCTCTTCGCTGTGAGATATGCCTGATACGCATCGTCCGACAGGATCAGATAATGCTGCTCCTCATCCACATGCGCCTGATAAAGCCAGTGTATCTCAATCATTCTCAGAAGATCCCGCTCCGTATATTCCAGAGACTTCCCGGTGCGGTCCGCAAGCTCCCGGACGGGCACGTTCAGATTCTGCCGGAACACGCGGAGATAACTCCGATAACGCCTGTGCAGCCCCATCCTGAGACTGCCCCGGATCGCCGGTATCAGCGACAGCACCGTCAGCACGGCAAAAAAGATCATCCCGCCCACTGCCGGAAAACCGCCCGCGAGTACCACAGTCAGGAAAATGATAAAACAGATCGCGAACACTATTGTGAGGATTGATCCGAACACACACATCAAAATGCTCACAGCCCTGCCCTGCGGTCTTCTCTCATATAATGCCGGCGCACCGGCACCGACCGCACTCCCCGGCATCTGACCCGGCATGCCCTGCTGTGCCCGGCTCTGACGCTGCCCGACGGCCGTACCCCTGACCGTGTCAATCGTGTCATTAATAATATCCCCGATCGATCTGCTCAGGTTCGTAAAATTACCGTAATAAACCGCGTCATCCACCGTGTCCTTAATCTGCTGTCCGATATTATCCCAGTTACTCTCGCTCATCTTTACTCCATACTCCGCAATGACGACACATCTGGTTCTCATGTTTCTTTTTGTCATTCTAGCACCATTCTCAGTAAAAAGGAAGTATTTTTTATGAAAGATGAGCAAATCAGTCCGCATTGACAGCCAGACACAGAAATCCCCCGCCGGGTATGGCACGCAGCTGCCAGTACCACGCCCCGGCGGGGGATCTTTATATCATGATTCGGGCGACAAAAGGGTATGATACTACGGATTGCAGCTCTGCATAAGTTCGATAACAGAAATCAGAGATTTCTTATCTCACTTATTCCGCAATGCTCATTGTCACCACGTCACTCACAGCCGTACACCCGTCCTGATCCGTGATCACGCAGCGGTACTGCTGCCCGTCGCGCGCACTGGTGAGGTAGACGGAAAGCGTCGCCGCGTCGGCGCCGACCATGCCGGAATCATGCCACGTCGTACCGCCGTTGCTGCTGTACTGCCACTGGTAGCTCAGATCCGAATCCCCTGTCGCTTCCACGGTGAACGTGACCTTATCTCCCACCGTGCCGGTGTAATCGGACGGCTGCGCGGTGATCTCAATATCGCCCGCAGATGCAAGGCTTAACGTCGCGGCGTCGCTCGTCACACTGTTCCCGTCCTCATCGGTTACCACGCAGCGGTACTGCTGCCCGTCCCGCGCCTCGGTTAACTTCACGGACAGCTCCGCTGTGTCGGCGCCGCCCATGCCGGAATCATGCCACGTTGTGCCGCCGTTGCTGCTGTACTGCCACTGGTAGGTGAGTCCTGTCCCGTCCGCTTCCACGGTGAATGTAGCCGTAGTACCCGCCAGACCCGTATAATCCGCCGGCTGCAGCGTTATGTTAAATGCGTCGGCGGACAGCGACAGGGTCGCGGCATCGCTCGTCACGCTGTCCCCGTTCTCGTCCGTCACCACGCAACGGTATTTTTGACCGTCGCGCACCTCGGTGACGGGCACGGAAACTGATGCCGAATCAGCTCCGGTCATGCCGGAATCATGCCACGTCGTACCGCCGTTGCTGCTGTACTGCCACTGGTAGGTAAGACCGCTGCCGGTCGCTTCTACCTCAAACACCGCCGTGTCCCCGACAGAACCGGTATAGTCCTCCGGCTGGGATGTGATCGCAAGCTCGGCTGCGGGAACCTCCTCCCATGTCAGGACGGGATAACCGTCATGGTAGTCGCTGTTGCCATTCTCCTTAAAGCCTTCTCCCAGAGTCTCCGCCATCGCGGCCAGCTCATCAGATGTTACCGCCATCGCGGCCAGCTCATCGTCCGAGAAAGCCGCCTGGGTAGAGTAGTTGTAGATATAATTGCCGTCATAAGAGATAGAGCCATCCAGAGTGCTGAGGTAATAGCAGTTATCCACATACATCTTGTAAAGGCTGGAGTTGACTTTGCCGACCAGAAGACCGCCCGCAGAAGTCACACCCGATAAGGTATAGGACACTGCGCCGGCATTATAGGAATTGGAAATCACCGTGGAGGCCAGGTTATTGGTTCCGAAGAGACCTCCCGTGTTATAGCCGGTGCCGCTGACCGTTCCTGTATTATAGGCATTACTGAGGCTGGCATAAGAATAACCGACCACACCGCCTACATAAGAAGTAGCGCTGACCGTACCCGTATTATACAGGCTGTCCAGTGTCATGAGCAGGCTGGAACTGCCGCGGGCGAGTCCCGCAATGCCTCCCGTATAACTTTTTCCTGTTATCGCGCCTTCATTGCCGCATTCGATAATTTCCAGGCTTCCATTGCTGTACGCATCTCCGACAATGCCGCCCGTATAATTTCCGGATGAACTGATGTCGCCATAGTTCATGCAGCCCGTGACGCTTCCGTTTCGGATGAAGGCTGCGATACCGCCCGCATAGGCTCCGGTGCTGGTAATAACTCCCTCATTCGAACTGTCCGCGACAGTAACAGAAACAGAGGTTGTTGAGCATCTTCCGATCAGGCCGGCCACATAGCCGATGCCGCTGATATCCGCCTGGTTGACGCATTCCGTAACCGTGACGCCGTTCGCCATCACGTAAGATACCAGGCCCGCGCAGCCATAGGTTGACACAGTAGTTTCCACCGTACCGGCTGTTGTTACGCCCTCAATCACCGCGCCGGACACACAGGCAAACAGACCCGCCGCGCCGTCCGTACTCACAGACAGGGTAACCGTATAACCATTTCCGTCAAAGGTGCCCGCATAAGGCGCGGACGAAGTGCCGATGCCGGCGAAGCCGGAATCCTCCGAAACCGTGATATCCGCCATCACTCTCGCATCCAGATCAGCGGTCGCATTTTCAATCATATCGGCAAATTCAAGAAGGTCACTCTCTGTATAGAGCAGGTAAGACCCATCCTCATCCTGGGTCAGATCTGTAACGATATACAGTTCCCCCTCTGCCGTAATGGAAATGGCTCCCGTGACAGATGCCGCAGGGATCGTAAGCGAACCGCTCTCCGAGTCATACGTGTAGTCATCTCCGGACACCAGTTCTGTATCGCCTGCGGTTACCGTGATACCGTCCGGCAGGACAAAATACTTATCCGCCGTCAGGACCGCCTCATAGTCTTCGCCGACCGCTGCCCTTGTATCTCCCTCAATGCTGAGATGTGACAGATTCATGCTGACGCTGTAGCTTGTTGCGTCTCCTGATACGGCGATCTCAAGATCCCCTGTGATATATGCCGCGTAAACAGTCAGGGAACCGCTCTCCGAGTCATATGCGTACCCTTCCCCGGATGCCAGTTCCGTACCGCCCGCAGTTACCGTGATATCGTCCGGCAGGGCATAATACTCATCCGCCGTCAGGGTCGCCGTGTAGTCTTCGCCGACCGCTGCGACCGTATCTCCGTCGATGCTGACATTTGACAGATCCGTGCTGACAGTGTATTCTGCCACAACTCCTGATACAGTAATTTCAAGATCCCCTGTGATGGAAGCCGCGTAAACGGTCAGGGTGCCGTTCTCCGCGTCATATGCGTAATCGTCCACGGACGTCAGTTCCGTACCGTCCACGGTCACCGTGATATCGTCCGGCAGGGCATAATGCTCATCCGCCGTCAGGGTCACCGTATAGTCCTCGCCTCCCCAGGCCAGACTGGACCCGCTGCCCGTCACATTTTCAAAATTCTTCGTGACGCCATACGTAACCGCCGTGCCCCTAGCGTAGGAAAAGCTTTCCGTACTGCTGTCCCAGGAGCAGATAAACGATACGTCGTTTACAGTCACCAGATGATTCTCACCTGTCAGATAAAAATACAGGGTATCCTCACCATTCTTATACCAGTTGGACACAGTGGATGTGATGGTCAGCTGTTCGCTTTTATCCAGACCTTCCTGCACAAAACCATACTCCGGCAGGCTTCCCTCATAGAACAGTTCCCCATCCACATACACTTCAAAAATTTCAGCACTTGCATCATCTTCGTCCAGGTTTTCTTCGGTATCAAAAGCAGACCAGTAAACCGCCTCCCCGTCGCCGTTCAGACGCTGCTCCGTGATGGCGGCGTCATTAATCCCGGCTGTGTAGGTGTTCCCGTTCCAGCCGGTCGTATTCCCGGCCGCATTAGTATCAATGTAGCACCGCAGGGAACCTCCGCTGACATAGAGGATTCCGCCGGAAGAATCATTGCCGCCATCATAACCGCCGCCGCCCACGGCCGCGCCGGAATAATCCACGTTGATATTAATGTTCGCTTTCGTCCCTACGTAAACAGTAGTGCCGCCCGAGGCCTTGCTGCCGGCACTGCCGCCGATCACAGCCCCGCGTGAATTGGAAATCAGGTTATAGGCACCCTCCACAAACGTTACGCTCCCGGGTGAATTACTCGCATCGGAGGCACCGGCACCGGCGCCGATGAGTGCTCCCTGCTTTGTACCTTTCGCGAAAACACTCAGCGATGAATCCTCGTCGCCGAACGTGATATCCCCGTTCAGCTCTCCGCTGTTCCCGCCGAAGCCCGCGCCCTGCGTGTTCTTATACAGGTAGAGCGTACCGGTTCCATTGATTGTCAGGGAATCTCCAAGACCGACATGGATGGCCGCGTTCAGATTATATCCCGTGTCCATATCCAGCACGACCGTCTCCTCGATGGTTAGGACATTGCCGGTCCCCGTCAGGTCCAGCAGGGGAACCGATGCCGATGTGTCTGAAATAAACATGTCGCTGAGCGTCAGCTGGACGCCCCCTACCGTACACGAAAAATACAGGTTTTTGTTCGGGTCGCTGGTCATCTGCAGATCCTCACCATACTCTGCGCCGTTCCCGATGATCGTCACCGGCTCCGTCGTGGCAATATAAATCACGCCGGTCGCATCCGACGCCAGCTGGTAGTCCCCCTCCTCCGTGATGGTCTCACCGCCGGAGAGTGTACCGGTTGCGTTCGTCTCCAGCACGGCAGCGCCGGTCGCATCCGACGCGGCAGTGTCCGATGCCGCCAGAGCCGTCAGATCCGTTGCGCATATCAGGCTGAACGCCAGCGCCAGCGCCATGAACAGACCGGCACATCTTTTCGCCATGTGTCTTTTCTTCATGTTCTACTCCTTCCTTTGAGAAAACTTTGATCTTAACATCTTAACACTATGCAGCTATCTATATCTATAGTGTCGTTTGCGACACTTTATGTTCGATCAGCGGTACAGAGAACGCGTCAAACCGGTCATTCCTCCGGCATAGCTAAAAAACCAGACACATTTTATCATATAATCGTATCTATTACCGTTGCCATGACAACATATTGGTGATTTTTTCATTTATAAAATAAAAAATGTAAAAAAACCCCCGCGCCGTATCATTTCACGGCACGAAGGTTTTTATATAATATTTCACAGCCAAAAAGTCATTGTAAGGCGCTCACGCAGACCGTCACATCTGCGCAAAGCGGTTTATTTATTCGCGAGGGTCTTCTGAATTTCCTCCGTCAGCAGGGGGACGATCTTGTTCAGGTCGCCGACGATGCCGTAATCCGCCACGTCAAAGATCGGCGCGTCCTCATCCTTGTTGATCGCGATGATGACGTCAGCCTCTTCCATGCCGGCCACATGCTGGATGGCGCCGGAGATGCCGATTGCGAAGTAAACCTTCGGGCGGACGGTCTTGCCGGTCTGTCCCACCTGCAGGTCTTTCGGCTTCCAGCCGCTGTCCACAACCGCACGGGAGCAGGACACGGTACCGCCCACAACAGCGGCCAGCTCCTCGAGAATCTTAAAGTTCTCCGGAGAGCCGACGCCGCGGCCGCCGGACACAAGGATTTTGGCATCCTGTATATCAACCACATCCGCGACATTCTTTACAATATCAAAGATCTCTACATATTTGCTGTTCGATGTGAAGCCCGGGCTGAACTCGACCACCTCGGCCTTTGCGCCGGCGACGGGTTCATTCTTCTGCATAACGCCCGGACGTACAGTCGCCATCTGCGGACGGTTGTCCGGGCAGGCGATCGTTGCGATGGTGTTGCCGCCGAACGCAGGGCGGGTCATGAGCAGCTGATTGTGCTTCTGCTCCTTTCCCGGCATAGCCACGAGCGGAAAATCTCCGATATCCAGGGATGTACAGTCAGCGGTCAGACCGGTCTGTACACGGGCGGATACGCGGGGACCGAGGTCGCGGCCGATCGCGGTGGCGCCGACCAGCATGATTTCCGGCTTGAACTCGTTGATCACGGACGCGAGCGCATGCGTGTAGGGTTCGGTGCGGTATACCTCCAGCTCCTTATCGTCCACAACGATGACCTTGTCAGCGCCGTACACGGCAAGCTGATCCGCGAGTTCTTTTACATGATAGCCGATCAGAACCGCGGCTACCTTCTGGCCCAGATTGTTCGCAAGGTCTTTTGCCTTGCCGAGCAGCTCAAATGCGATCGGACTGATTTCATTATCTACCTGCTGAGCAAATACAAATACATCCCTGTACTGCTCGATTACGGATTGTTCCATTGCTGCCATTGTTCATCTCTCCTTTCTCTTACAGACCGCACACATGTTTCTCTGTCATCTTGCCGATCAGGTAAGCAACAGACTCTTCTGTGTCGAGGTTTACTTTTTCTCCGGCGCCCTTGCGGACTTTATCGGATGCTTTCGCAATCTTGGTCGGAGAACCGGAAAGACCGATATTGGAATCATCCAGACCAACCAGGTCTGCTCTGCTCCAGGTAGTGATCTCTGCCTCGCACGCGTCGAAAATACCGCCCGGCGTCATATATCTGGGTTCATTCAGCTCGGAAAGGCAGGTGATCAGGCAGGGCATCTGTGCCTTCAGGATGTGATATCTGTCGTCATACTGACGCTGGACGGTCACGGTACTTTCTTCAAGATTCACATTGATATCCTGCGCGTAGGAGATCACCGGGATATCCAGATGCTCGGAGATCTGCGGTCCAACCTGCGCGGTGTCGCCATCGATCGCCTGACGTCCGGTGATGATCAGGTCATAGTCTAATTTACGGATGCCTGCAGCGATCGTGGAAGAGGTCGCCCAGGTATCAGCGCCGCCAAGCACGCGATCCGTGATCAGAATACCCTTGTCCGCTCCCATGGCAATCGCCTCGCGGAGTACGTCGGTCGCCTTCGGCAGGCCCATGGTCAAAACGGTCACCTCCGCGCCGTACTGATCCTTTAATCTCAGAGCCGCCTCCACGCCGGCCTTGTCGTCCGGATTCATAATCGTGAGCATCGCCGCTCTGTTCAGAGTTCCGTCCGGATTAAACTGAACTCCGCCCGCCGTATCAGGCACCTGTTTGATACAAACAATAACTTTCATGAATTCATTCCTCCTACTTCAACAGACTGCCGGAAATAACCATACGCTGAACCTCGCTGGTTCCCTCGTAGATCTCCGTGATCTTGGCATCGCGCATCATGCGCTCCACATCGTATTCTCTGATATAACCGTAGCCGCCGTGCAGCTGAACACATTTGGTCGTAACCTCCATGGCAACCTCCGCCGCCATCAGCTTCGCCTGAGCCGCTTCCACAGAATAGGACACCTTCGCGCCTGCCTGATATTCATCCTTTTTGAGTGCTGCCTTGTAAACCATCAGCTGTGCCGCCTCGACCTTCGTCGCCAGATCAGCCAGCACGAACTGCGTATTCTGGAACTGGGCGATGCTTCTGCCGAACTGCTTTCTCTCCTTTACATAGGCGATAGTCGCCTCCAGAGCGCCCTCCGCCAGACCGAGTGCCTGGGCGGCAATACCGATCCGTCCGCCATCGAGCGTATGCATCGCGATACCGAAACCCTTGCCCTTCTGTCCGAGGAGATTCTCCTTCGGGATACGGCAGTCCGTAAAGATCAGCTCGTAGGTAGAAGAACCGCGGATACCCATCTTCTTTTCCTTCACGCCGAAGGTGAAGCCCGGCGTGCCCTTTTCTACGATGAACGCAGAGATTTCTTTCTGTACTCTGCCGCGCTTCTCAACCTTGCCGGTCACGGCGATCACGATATATACATCAGCCTCTTTACCGTTCGTGATAAAGCACTTGGAACCGTTGATCACCCACTCGTCGCCGTCAAGAACAGCTTTTGTCTGCTGTCCCTGCGCGTCCGTACCGGCGCCCGGCTCGGTCAGTCCGAATGCGCCGAGCTTTCTGCCGGAAGCCAGATCCGGAACGTATTTCTCCTTCTGCTCCTGCGTGCCGTAGGTCAGAATCGGATCAATACACAGCGAAGTGTGCGCGGAAAGGATCACGCCTGTCGTGCCGCAGACTTTGGAGAGTTCCTCTACGCACATCACATACGTCAGGATATCACAGCCCTGTCCGCCGTACTCCTTCGAAACGGGGATGCCCATAAATCCGTATTTTGCCATCTTCTCAACAGTCTCTCTCGGGAATCTTTCCTCCTCATCCACTTCCTGGGCAAGAGGTTTTACTTCATTCTCAGCGAATTCTCTGAAAAGGCTTCTGGCCATTTCATGCTTCTTACTTAATCCGAATTCCATTTTAAATTCCTCCACTTATATTATTTGCTGTAGTCATAGAAACCAACACCGGTCTTGCAGCCGAGCTTGCCTGCACGGACCATCTTCCGGAGCAGCGGCGCCGGGCGGTATTTCGTATCGCCGGTCTCCGCATAGATCACTTCCATGATAGCCAGACAGATGTCGAGTCCGATATAATCTCCGAGCTGCAGCGGTCCCATCGGATGATTGGCTCCGAGCTTCATGGCAGCATCGATATCCTCCGCGCTGGCGACACCCGCCTCATACACACAGATACCCTCGTTGATCATCGGAACAAGGATACGGTTTACGACAAAGCCGGCCGCTTCCTTTACCTGAACCGGCGTCTTGCCGATCGACTTGGAAATTTCTACAATTTCATCACGAAGCTCGTCCGGCGTGTTCTCACCCTGGATGACCTCGATCAGCTTCATGACCGGCGCCGGGTTAAAGAAATGCATGCCGATCACCGGGCGGTCCAGTCCCGCGCCGATCTCTGTGATGGAAAGGGAAGATGTGTTGGAAGCAAAAGCGCAGCCGGCCGGAACGATATCCTGGAGTTCCTTAAACATCTGCTTTTTGACATCCATCACTTCCAGTGCCGCCTCGACGATCAGGTCTGCGTCGGTACAGATGTCCTTCGTGCCTGTAGTGATCTTCGCCAGGATGGCGTCAGCCGCAGCCTGCTCCATCTTGCCCTTCGCGATGCGCTTCTCAAACGCTTTCGCGATCTTGTTCCTGCCTTTTTCTGCAAGCTCGTCATTGATATCGCACAGATATACCTCATAACCTTCTGTCTGCGCAAACGTCTGCGCGATTCCCGAACCCATGATACCGGCGCCGATAACTCCAACTTTCATAAAAATGTACCTCCTTAAAAAAATATAAATATACTTAATAGAATAACCAAAAACGAAACGAATCCTCGTTATATTTTTATCGTTATAATTTTAACTAACCTTTGTCTGAAAAGAACTCCGTCAAGCGGAGCTCTTTTCAGTCTGTGAAAGCCTCACCGGATTCTTCATCAGCTATGTATGTCCATTGTATAAGTACAAAGAGAGAATTATGCTTCCTTCTTAACAATAGTCGCGCAGCCCATGCCGCCGCCGATACACAGAGTGGCAAGTCCGTATGTAACGTCTCTCTTCTGCATTGCGTGCAGCAGAGTAACCAGGATACGGCAGCCGGATGCTCCAACCGGATGTCCGAGTGCTACCGCACCGCCGTTTACATTCAGGATGTCAGAGCTGAAACCAAGCTCCTTCTGAACCGCAACAGACTGTGCCGCAAACGCCTCATTCGCCTCGATCAGATCGATGTCTTCGATGTTAAGATTTGCGATCTTAAGAGCCTTTTTGGTGGCCGGAACCGGTCCGATCCCCATGATCTTCGGATCACATCCGCCGAGAGCGCCGGATACGAACGTAGCCATCGGCTTCACGCCGAGCTCCTTAGCCTTCTCCTCGCTCATCACGATCACTGCAGCAGCGCCGTCATTGATACCGGAGGCGTTGCCTGCTGTAACCATACCGCCCTCTTTGCCGGAGCAGCATTTCAGCTTTGCAAGAGTCTCAGTGGTAGTACCCGGACGAGGACCCTCATCCTTCGTGATCATAACGGTCTCTTTCTTAACCTTAACCGGAACCGGAACGATCTCGTCGTCAAACGCGCCGGACTCCTGAGCCGCAACCGCTTTCTGCTGGGAAGCTGCGGAAAACGCGTCAAGCTCCTCACGGGTCAGTCCCCACTGATCACAGATGTTCTCAGCCGTGATCATCATGTGGTAATTATTGAACGCATCCCAGAGAGCGTCATTCACCATCGTATCGATGATCGTGGAGTTGTTCATTCTGTAACCGAAGCGCGCTTTCTTTAACGCGTACGGAGCCATGGACATGTTCTCCATACCGCCGGCAACCATGATATCAGCCTGTCCGGCCATGATCATGTTTGCTGCCTCGTTCACACACTTCAGACCGGAACCGCATACTACATTCAGCGTGAATGCCGGTACTTCATTCGGGATGCCGGCCTTGATGGAAGCCTGGCGCGCCACGTTCTGACCCAGGGAAGCCTGGATCACGCAGCCCATCATAACCTCGTCCACCTGCTCCGGCTTAACTCCGGCTCTGTTCAGAGCCTCTTTGATCACGATCGAACCCAACTCAACAGCCGGTGTGTTGCCGAACTGTCCGCCCATCTTGCCG
>JAJBVI010000115.1:0-8345 GCA_020859905.1 Lachnospiraceae bacterium
AAAATGGAGAGGATATTCTAAAATGTATTGGATTCCATGAGGATGATTACGCTTTGGAAGGAGGCAGCGTCGATGAGAAAGTATTGTGAAGAATGTGGAAGAGAAGTCGAGCCTAAAGTAATAACAAAAAAAGAAACATATGATGTCTGCGGCGAGCCGATTGAGGTTGATGCCAAAGTATTAATTTGTGCTGAGTGCGGAGAAGAATTCTATTGTGAAGAGTTTGATAATGCTACTCTGATTAATGCCTATAACGAATATCGCAGAGGGCATAAACTTCTGCTGCCAGGGGAGATTAAGAAAATCAGAGAGCAATATGGCCTAAGCCAGAGAAGCTTTGCCAAACTTTTAAACTGGGGAGATAAGACCATCTGTCGGTATGAGAATGGCTCTATTCAAGATAAGGCTCACAATAGCTTGATGCTATTCTTGCGTGAACCAGAAAACATGCGAACATACCTTACAGAGAATGAGATCGGTCTTGATGAAAGACAGAAGGAAAAACTGTTAAATACTGTTGAAAAACTGGAACAAGATACAGAATATCAGGCCGGCAGGCGCTTTTTCGAGTTGTTTTTCACAAAGATTCCATGCAAAGAAAATGGTTACAAAGGCTTTGATTACGAGAAGCTTTGTGCAATGGTTCTGTTTTTTGCACAAAAAAATGCAGAACTGTTGAAAACAAAGTTGATGAAGCTGCTCAATTATTCGGATATGATTTTCTATAAAGAAAATGGAATATCTATGTCAGGCATGAAATATGCGCATCTCCCTTATGGACCTGTACCAGATCATTTTGACATGATTCTTGGAAAAATGGCAGCAGATCATATTGCTCATATTGAGGTGCTTTATGATGGACCTTATGAGAAACATCAAGTGATACCAGAATGCGATGTTCCTAAAGGTGTATTATCTGATGCGGAAATGGATGTGCTTAATCGTATATATGAAAAGTTCAAGAATTATGGTTCAGTCGAGATTTCTGACTATTCACATAACGAAAAAGGATACAAGGCAACAAAGACAGGAGAAATCATTTCCTATGCTTATGCGATGGACATTGAATTGAGCTGATTGCCCCCAAATAAAGCAGCGGTCTCTGATACAGTACAGGCAGCCAGACAATTAAACAACAAAACGCCGTCTTGAACCGGCAGAGGTTTTTGGTATGATACCGATAAGACAGAAAGATGTCAAATGCATCTGTAACAAAGAACGGGGAAATCAGAATGAATAAGAAAAAGCTTCCGATCGGCATAGAGGATTTTGAGGAGATTGTGGACTAGTCGAATATTTACGGCGAACTGGGAGAGGGAACCTGGCGTCTGACAAAGGAAGTGCAGTCGGAGGATGAAGGGTTTCACACGCTGACGGTGGTGTTTGAAATCTGAGCAAACCGGTATTCTGAAAATCATACCGCATGATTTTGAGGGAAACTGCGGACGAAACGGGAAGAACCGTAGAATCAGTCCGTAAACGGGAGAAAAAGCTGCGGACGAAACGGGAAGAATCATGGAATCAGTTCGCAGGAAGAAAGAGTTTGCAGATCAAATCAGCGAAAAGCAGTGATTTGACCGTCCGTGAGGCGCTTACAAACGATTTTTTTGCGCAAAGCCTGACAAAATAGAGAGGAGAAGAGCATGAAAAAAGAAAAAGGATATGGATTTATATGGAAGACGGTCGTTTTTATGACGGCTGCGGCAATGACATTCACTGGCATACTGGCCGGCTGCGGCAGCTCGAATGCAAGTAGTTCGGCTTCGGCTGACACAGCCGTCACAGAGACGGCGGAGGCTTATGGCTGGGACAAGGCTGCGGACACGGATGGTGCTTACGAATATACAGAAGAGTACGCTGCGGCGGGGGATGCGGAGTATGGGGAATATGACGCGGAATATGATGATGCGGGTAACTCCGTAAGTGATTCCTCTGATACAGAAATGAGCGAATCCGCCGCCGAGGATGACTCCTATACCCAGAAGCTGATTAAAACCGTGGACATGACGGTGGAGACGACAGAGTTTGATGAGCTGATCGCGCAGCTGGAGTCAAAAACAGAGGAGCTGGGCGGTTATGTCGAGAGTTCGGAGACCGGCGGTTCATCCGGAAGCACTGCCAGCCGATGGTCTTATCTGACGATCCGCATTCCGGCGGACAGCCTGGATGAATTTGTTTCGCTGGTCGGGGAGAACGCGAATGTGACCTACACGAGCGAGAGCACGGAGGATGTGACGCTGACCTATGTGGATATGGAGAGCCGTCTGACGGCGCTGCGGACAGAGCAGGAATCTCTGCTTGCGATGCTGGAACAGGCTGACTCCGTGGAGAGCATCATTGCAATCCAGTCACAGCTGACAGAGGTGAGGTATGAGATCGAGAGTTACGAATCCCAGCTTCGTGTATATGATAACCGGGTGAGCTACAGTACGGTGTACTTAAGCATCGACGAGGTGGAGCGCGAGACTGCCGCGGCCGCGGTTACCTTTGGGGAGAGCGTGAGGACAAGATTCAGCGACAATGTCTACCGCGTCGGACAGGGATTTAAAAATTTCGCGATCGGATTTCTGGGCGCACTGCCGTTTATTATAGTTGTCGTGGTGATTATAGCTGTGATTTTTGTGATTTGCCGGCTTGTGCTGCGCCGCAGAGAAAAGAAGATGAAACAATCATTGGAAAAGCCGGAGGCGGATGAAAACGAAGAAGAGATTAAATAAAGCGCCATTTCATCGCAATCAGATTCCTGATGAAAGCAGACGATTTAGTCTGAAGGAAAGCAGCTTTTTCATCACTTTGTGCCGCCTGCCGAAAGGCGGCGGAATGGAGATTACAATGATACAGAAAATATGGATTTGCCTGCTGATTCCCATCGTTTTTGCCGTTTCCGGATGCGGAGAAAATACAGTCGAAAATCATTCGGTTCAGGCTGATTCTTCGATTGCTGACAGCGGTTTGCGGGACGATGATTACCCGGAAACGGATGACAGCTATTCGCAGACCGAAGGTGCGATGGATATAGCAGACAGCGCAGATGCCGAAGGTGCGATGGATACAGCAGATAGCGCAGATGTCAAAGATGCGACAGAAATCTCAGAAAACATATCAATGGAAAAAGATTTCCCGATTAAATATGAAACAGGAGGGCGCGATTATTGTGTTAGCCTGCATCATTTCGAGGAGGACAGAGTGCGTGGAAGCAAAGGATACTCTGTTGATGAAGTCGCTGCGATGATGCGTAGTGCAATCAGGGAGGCGGCAGGTCATGGAACAGCAGAATAGATACCGTGTGATTGTATCGGAACGGGCAACGCAGATGCTTGTTTCCCATGCTGCATTTCTGGCACAGGTTAGTCCGGAAGCGGCAGAACGGTTGACGGAGGAATATCATGCAATATTCTCAAAATCTGAAATGATCCGCATATTTTCCTTCCCGTTTGGAAATAAATAGAAAAAACGGAAAGGACACGGCGTTTTTGTAATAGCGATAAAAACGTTGCGACAGGATGTGATGATGGCGGCATATTTTGAGATTGCGGATGGTTACGCGAGAGAGCTTCTGGATTCGAGAGGCAACCCGACCGTAGAGACGGAGGTAAAGATTCGGGCGGACGGGCATATTTTTACCGGACGGGCGAGCGTGCCGTCCGGCGCCAGCACCGGCGAGCATGAGGCGCGGGAGCTGCGGGATAGTGACAGCAGGCGGTATCACGGACTGGGTGTGCGCCAGGCGGTGGTCAATGTCAACGACCGCATCCGAACGGTTCTGCTGGGAAAGGACGCGTCGGATCAGGTTCAGATCGATGAGATCCTGAAATGCACGGACGGCACGGACAATAAATGCAACCTCGGCGCGAACGCCATGCTGTCTGTGTCCATGGCCTGCGCGAAGGCGTGCGCAAAGGCGCTGAACCAGCCCCTGTTCCGTTATCTGGGAGGCGTGTACGGAATCCGGATGCCTGTTCCCATGATGAATATTTTAAACGGCGGCCGCCATGCGGCGAATACCGTGGATGTGCAGGAGTTTATGATCATGCCGGTGGGCGCGAAGGATGAAAACGGCAATTTTCTGTTCCGGGAGGGTCTGCGCTGGTGCGTGGAGATATACCACACGCTGAAACAGATTCTGGAAAAGGATGGTTATGAGACTGCCGTGGGCGATGAGGGAGGTTTTGCGCCTAATCTGAGGGATACGGAGGATGTGCTGGACTATCTGGCGCGGGCGGTGCGCGAAGCGGGATATGAACCCGGCACGCAGATTGCGTTTGCACTGGATGTGGCTGCGAGCGAACTCTATAATAAGGATTCCGCCCTGTACGATTTTCCCGGAGAGAGCAGGCGCAGGGAGGCGGAGCTTCTGGCGGATACGATTTCTGTTTCTGTACACCGCACTACGGAAGAGATGATTGCGTATTATGAGAAGCTGATTGAGAAATATCCGATCATTTCCATCGAGGACGGACTGCAGGAAAATGACTGGGATGGTTGGGCCGAGATGACCCGGAGGATCGGAGACAGAGTTCAACTGGTGGGGGATGATCTTTTTGTCACAGATACCGTGCGTCTGAAAGAGGGTATACGGAAAAATGCGGGGAATGCGATCCTGATCAAGGTGAACCAGATCGGAACACTGTCCGAGAGTTTTGAGGCAATTGTCACGGCGAAGCGGGCGGGCTATCAGACCATTGTGTCCCATCGATCCGGCGAGACGGAGGATAGTATGATCGCGGACATTGCCGTAGCGTTAAACTGCGGGCAGATCAAAGCCGGTGCGCCCTGCCGCGGCGAGCGGACGGCGAAATATAATGAACTGCTGCGGATTGAGGAGATGGTTTTACGCTGAACGCCTTTTTCATTTAGGAAAGTTCGCCCTGTGAAATAAAAAACGATTTTAATAACAGTCCCCGGAATCCTACATTGCGCAGGTACGGGAGGTGCCGGAGGCGCTGGACCCGCATATCCAGTATGGGGCGCAGAAAGGCATGCTCAGCTATTTTGATGTGGGGAATGCTTCGACAGAAAATGACAAAGCGGAACAATTCGATGGAATCTATGTACTGAGATATCGATCAGGAGGGATTGGTCGGTTTTGTCGCCAGTTACTGGGTATTTGGAGAAGAAGGAAATTTTGAGCATATGATCGGCAATATTAAAGTTTATGCAGACAGTATTTCGTATAACGTGCTGCTTCGTGTAGCGGCCGTTGAACAGACAGGGCATTTTGTGCTGTGAGTCTCTGTGATTCAGATTCATACCGGAATAAAAAGAGAGTCCTGACGGCAATGTAAGATAAAACCGGCTGAATCCCGCATGGCATGACCTGATGCTTGCGGGATTTCTTTTTATATGTTAGAATATCAAATTGTTGGGTAAAGAACAAATGTTTGCAATTTTGTTTAAGATAAAGGGTGAGTGAATGGCTAAACAGGCAGCATATGATGAGAAAAGTATCTCCGTACTGGAGGGACTGGAGGCGGTGCGTAAGCGCCCCGGCATGTACATCGGCAGCGTTTCGAGAAAGGGATTAAACCATCTGATCTACGAGATTGTGGACAACGCGGTGGACGAACATCTGGCGGGATTCTGCGATCAGATTTATGTGACGCTGGAGGCGGACGGTTCCTGCACGGTGGAGGACAACGGGCGAGGGATCCCGGTCGGGATGCATGAGAAGGGCGTCCCGGCGGCGCGGCTGGTTTTTTCCACGCTGCACGCCGGAGGGAAGTTTGACGATTCGGTTTATAAAACGAGCGGCGGCCTGCACGGCGTGGGTTCCTCTGTCGTAAACGCGCTTTCCACATATCTTGATGTGGAGATCAGCAGGGACGGGGCGGTCCATCACGACCGCTACGAGCGGGGGATTCCCGCGGAGGAGCTGGTGAACGGTCTGCTTCCGGTTGTCGGAAAGACGAAGCAGACCGGGACGAAGGTGAATTTTCTCCCTGATCCGACGATTTTTGAAAAGACCCGGTTTAAGGAGGATGAGGTCAAGAGCCGGCTGCATGAGACGGCTTACCTGAATCCGGGACTGACGATTTTTTACAGCGATCTGAGGCCGGAGGAGCCGGAGCGCATCGAGTTTCACGAGGAGGACGGTATCGTCGGTTTCGTGCGTGATATCAATAAAAAAGCCGAGGCGCTGCATGAGCCGATCTATTTTAAGGGCGAGAGCGACGGGATTGCCGTTGAGGCGGCCGTTCAGTATACGAGTGAGTTTCACGAAAATATCCTCGGATTCTGCAATAATATTTACAACGCCGAGGGCGGCGCCCACATCACAGGGTTTAAAACCGCGCTCACAACGGTGATGAACCAGTATGCCCGGCAGATCGGCATCCTGAAGGAGAAGGACGCGAATTTCACCGGAGCCGATGTGAGAAACGGCATGACAGCCGTGATCTCGGTCAAGCATCCGGCGCCCCGCTTTGAAGGGCAGACGAAGACAAAGCTTGACAACCAGGATGCCTCGAAGGTGACGGCGAAGGTGACCACCGAGGAGATCCAGCTTTTTTTTGATAAAAACCTGGATACGCTGAAAGACGTACTCTCCTGCGCGGAAAAGGCGGCGAAGATCCGGAAGACGGAGGAACGCGCGAAGACGAACCTTCTGACAAAGCAGAAATTTTCGTTTGACTCAAATGGAAAGCTCGCGAACTGTGAGAGCCGGGATGCTTCAAAGTGTGAGATTTTTATCGTTGAGGGAGATTCCGCGGGCGGTTCAGCGAAGACGGCCCGGGATCGGAGTTTCCAGGCGATCCTGCCGATCCGGGGGAAGATACTGAATGTGGAGAAAGCGAGCATCGACAAGGTGCTGGCGAATGCGGAGATCAAGACGATGATAAACGCGTTCGGCTGCGGTTTCTCTGAAGGGTACGGCAACGATTTTGACATCACGAAGCTGCGCTATGACAAGATCGTCATCATGGCGGATGCCGACGTGGACGGCGCACATATCGCGACGCTGCTTCTCACGCTGTTTTACCGGTTTATGCCGGAGCTGATTTTCGAGGGACACGTTTATATTGCCATGCCGCCGCTTTACAAGGTGATCCCGTCAAAAGGCGAGGAGGAGTACCTTTACGACAACGAGGCGCTGGAGCGTTACCGCCGCACGCATAAAGGCAGCTTTACGCTGCAGCGTTACAAGGGTCTCGGCGAAATGGACGCGGAACAGCTCTGGGAGACGACGCTCGACCCGGAACGGCGCATTTTAAAGAGAGTCGGGATTGAGGACGGGCGCATGGCTTCCGACGTCACGGAAATGCTGATGGGTACGGATGTGCCGCCGCGCAAAGCTTTTATATATGAACACGCGAATGAGGCGGAGCTGGATGTCTGAAAGCAGCTTTTGCAGATGCACGATTCAATTATCCCTCCCGCCCTCTGAACAGTTCCTAAATAATAAAATAATTCTAAAAATATGACAGGATGGTTGACAGTCGTTTTTCAGACGGTAAAATATACAGTAGACCGAATTACAAAAAGAGAGAATAACAGCAGGAACGATTCTGCAAGACGAGTACATCGAATAATTAATAACTGGCTTAATATTCGAGGTACGAGGTTTGATTCGTAAGAAGATGTGCAGCAGGTATGAAAGTATATCTTTCATAACTATCTGTGCCGTCAGCCAAAGGGCGGCGGAATGGAGATGTTTGCGCACTGCGGCAGCAGCGCATGGGGGTTTACTATGAGAGACCGTTTTCAGAACTTTATGGATGGGCGCTACGGCAGCGATCAGCTGAACCGTTTTTTGTCTCTGGCGGCACTGGTCCTGATTATCATTAACCTGTTTGTAAGTGTTTCTATTTTATGGATCGCGGCGCTGGTGCTTCTTGTCTGGAGCTATTTCCGCATGTTTTCCAGGAATACATCACAGCGTGCGGTGGAGAACGACAGGTTCCTTGATTTCACCTCCCGCTTCCGGCGGAACGGCGGCTATGGCGGCTATGGAAGAAACGGAGGTTACGGCGGTCAGAACGGTTACGGCGGGAACGGCGGCTGCGGCAGGAACAGCGGTTACGGCGGGAACGGTGGTTATGGCGGGAACAGCGGATATGGCGGCCGGGGCAGCTGCGGCTACGGCGGCCGCGCCCGGCAGAGTGCTGAGGCGAGAAGAGCGCAGCGCGAACAGAAGAAATATTACCGCTTTTTCATGTGTCCCCGCTGCAGCCAGAAGGTGCGGGTTCCGAAGGGAAAGGGCAGGATCGAGATCACCTGTCCGAAGTGCCGGACATCCTTCATCAGGAAGACGTGAAGCGTCGGGTTTTGCCAGGATGCCGTAAGTCATGCACCGGACATCCTTCATCAGGAAGACGTGAAGCGTCGGGTTTTGCCAGGATGCCGTA
>JAJBVI010000115.1:8445-12666 GCA_020859905.1 Lachnospiraceae bacterium
AGGGAGCATGCACCGGACATCTGTCATCAGGAAGTCATGAAACGCGCGGGGGTTCCTATGTTTGGATATGTTTATATCAATCAGAAAAGTTTATCAGATGAGAACAAAAAGCAGTATCAGTCCTACTACTGCGGCCTTTGCCATGTGCTGCGCAAGAGCTGCGGCGTCAGGGGGCAGATGCTCTTGAATTATGACATGACATTTCTGATCATACTTCTGACGGGACTGTATGAGCTGCCGAACGAGGAACTCAGGTTTGTATGTCCGCTGCATCCCGGTAAGAAGAAGACGGCGTTTGTCAACGATGCCTCCCGGTATGCCTCCGACATGAATGTACTTTTATCCTATTATAATCTGGTCGACGACTGGAAGGACGACCGGAATTATCCGAAGCATGTGATTTCCCTGATGCTGAAAAAAGACTATGGGCGCATCAGCCGGAAGTATCCGCGCCAGGCGCAGGCGCTGGATACCTATATAACGAAGCTCGATGAACTCGAATCAGAAAAGGAAGAGAATATTGACGCGATCTCCGGTCTGACCGGCGAGATGCTGGGGGAGATTTTTGCGTGGAAGAATGATATATGGGCGGAGGAGCTGCATTGCCTGGGCTTTTATCTCGGCAAGTTTATTTATCTGATGGATGCCTATGAGGATCTGGACAAGGATAAGAAAAAGAACGAGTACAATCCGTTTTATGGGCTGGAGCGCGACAATCCGAAGGATTTTGAGACGATCAGCAAGCTGATTCTGACCAGTATGATGTCAGAGTGTGCGAAATCCTTTGAGCGGCTGCCCATTTTACAGCATGCGGATATCATCCGGAACATCCTCTATTCCGGCGTGTGGTCCAAATACGAATACCTGCAGGAAAAAAAGAAAAAGCGGAGGAATCCAAAGTGAGAGATCCATATGATGTCCTGGGCGTTTCACGCGGAGCCACAGATGAAGAGATAAAGAAAGCATACCGCAGGCTCAGCCGTCAGTATCATCCGGACTCGAATGTCAACAGCCAGCATCCGGAGGTGGCGGAGGAGCATTTTAAAGAGATACAGCAGGCTTACAATCAGATCATGAAGGAAAAGCAGCAGGGATACAGCGGCGGATTCCAGAACGGCAGCGCCCGGAACCGCGGCGCATACGGTTCCTATGGACAGGGCGGTTACGGGCAGGGCGGCTACGGCGGTTATGCGGGAGCCGGCGGCAGTTACGGCGGCCAGGGCAATTACCGTTCCTATGGCGGGGCGGGATCCTACGCAGGTGAATCCGCTCAGATGCAGGCCGCGGCGAATTATATCAATGCCGGCCAGTTTCATGAGGCGCTGAATATTCTGAACCGTATGCCGGTGAACCAGCGGTCCGCGCGCTGGTATTATTTTGCGGCTGCGGCCAATCAGGGAGCCGGCAATAATGTTCAGGCGATGGAATATGCCCGGCGGGCCGTACAGATGGAGCCGAGCAATATGGAGTACCGGCAGTTCTTACAGAACCTGGAGTTCGGCGGTACCTGGTATTCGAATATGGGATCGTCCTATCAGCGCCCGTTTTCCGGGGCAACCGGGATGTGCCTGACGCTGTGCTGCATCATGACGATGTTCGGGGGCTGTTGTTTCCGGCCGTTCTGATGCATGCGGCATCCTGGATCCGTTAAGAAATTTATCATCATTATAGATGAATGGGACGCATGCAGCATTGAGTGGTTTCAGGAAAGATGAACCGTGATATGACAGGGGAAACTGAAAAAATGGAAATGAAAGAAACTCCGCAGGCCGCAGCCGCAGACGTGATTGAAAAGGAAAAGATCCGCATCTCCGTCCGCAATCTGGTGGAGTTTATTTTTTGTTCGGGAGATATTGACAACCGGGTCGGCAAGGGCGTCCGGCAGGAAGCGATGCAGCAGGGGAGCCGCATGCACCGGAAGATCCAGAAGAGCATGGACGCGGAGTACCGTGCGGAGGTGACGCTTGCGCAGGAGCTGATCATGGGGCATTATATTCTCTTGGTGGAGGGACGCGCGGACGGGATATTCCGGCGGGATGTTCCGGAGGAACTGACTGCGGACTTTGCGGAGGACGCATCGCGGGGGCTGCTGCCGTCAGCGGGAGATCGTCATGCGGAAGATCATAGTGCGGAGAACCGTATCGCGAAAGATCGTAATGAGGAAGATGATATCGCGGGAGACCGTCATGCGGAAGATAGAAACGCAGAAGACTGTCATGCGGAAGACAGAAACATGGAAGACCATTTCGGCAAAGAGGGAATGGAAGGGGAATATTTTGCCTCTGTGTCGGAAAATAGCCCGACAAAGATTTTCTTCATCGACGAGATCAAGTGCATGTATGCGGATGTCACCCGTCTGGAGGCTCCGCAGCCGGTGCATCTGGCGCAGGCGAAGTGCTACGCCTGTATGTTTGCTATGCAGAACGGGCTGGAACGCATGGGCGTTCAGATCACGTACTGCGATCTGGACACGGAGAGAATCCGCCGCTTCGAGGAGGTTTTTTCTTTGGATGAACTGCGTGTCTGGTTCGATGATGTGATCGAGGCGTACCGGAAATGGACGGATTACCGGTACGAGTGGAAGCTGACTCGCAGGGATTCCATTCTGTCACTGGAGTTTCCGTTTCCCTGGAGGGAGGGGCAGAAGAAGCTGGCGGGCGACGTTTACCGCTCGTTCGCGCGTGAAAAGATTCTCTTCATGCAGGCTCCTACGGGTACCGGAAAGACGATGGCTGCCGTGTTTCCCGCGGTTAAGGCTGTGGGCGAGGGGCTGGCGGATCAGATTTTCTATCTGACGGCGAAGACGATCACCCGCATGGTGGCGAAGGATGCCTTCGATATCCTGAAAGGAACCGGGTACCGGGGCAAGGTTCTGCTCCTCACGGCGAAGGAAAAAATCTGCCCGTGTGAAGAGATGGACTGCAATCCTGTTCACTGCCTTTATGCAAAGGGGCATTATGACCGCGTCAACGACGCGGTCTTCGAACTGATGACGACGGAGCATGATTATACGCGGGAACGGCTGCTCTCCTGCGCGGAGAAATATCAGGTCTGCCCCTTTGAGACGGCGCTCGATCTGTCGCTCTGGTCCGATGTGATCATCTGTGATTACAACTATGTGTTCGACCCGAACGTGTATCTGAAGCGGTTTTTCGCGGAGGGCGTGCGGGGCAATTATCTGTTCCTGATCGATGAGGCGCACAATCTGGTCGAGCGCGGCCGGGAGATGTACAGCGCGGTCCTTGTAAAAGAGGATTTCCTGAAAATGAAGCGCCTGTTCCGGATCTGCAGCAGGGGAATCGCCTCTGCCCTGGAGAAATGCAACCGGCAGCTCCTGGAATGGAAGCGGGCGTGTGAGCGGTATGCGGTTCTGGAGGGCGCGGGGAGTTTTGCGTTCTCCCTGATGCGCCTGATGCCGCTGCTGGATGAATTCCTGCAGCGCCGCGCGGAGTTCCCCGAGCGGAAGGAAGTGACAGAGTTTTACCTGAATCTCCGCCATTTTATGAATATGTTTGAGCGGCTGGATGAAAATTATGTCCTGTACACGGATTTTGACGGTGCGGGTCAGTTCCGCCTGCATCTGTACTGCGTGAATCCCGCGCGGAATCTGCAGGACTGCCTGGATAAGGGGCGCAGCGCCGTTTTCTTTTCGGCGACGCTGCTGCCGGTCCGGTATTATAAGGAGCTGCTCAGCGCACGGACGGACAACTATGCGGTCTGCGCCGCGTCTGTTTTTCCGAAAAACCGCCGGCTGCTGTTTGTCGCACGTGACGTGAGCAGCCTCTATACGCGCAGGAACCAGTCTGAATTTGAGAAGATTGCCGCCTACATCCGGATCGTGATGCAGGCAAAACAGGGAAATTATATCGTTTTTTTCCCATCTTATCAGTATATGGAGCGCGTACGGGAGGAGTTTGAAAAGCAGAATGGCCGAACAGCCGAATGCCTCATGCAGAGTGCGCATATGCGCGAGGAGGAACGGGAGGCGTTTATCGCGGCGTTTTCTGAAACGCGGGAACGGTCCATGGCGGCGTTCTGTGTCCTCGGCGGCATTTTTTCCGAGGGGATCGACTTAAAACACGACCGGCTGATCGGCGTGCTGGTGGTGGGGACCGGCCTGCCGCAGATCTGCAGCAGGAGGGAAGTCCTGAAATCCTATTATAACGGAGAACTCAGCCGGACCGAGGGGGAGGCATATCCGGGTCTCTCCGGGGAAAACGG
>JAJBVI010000014.1 GCA_020859905.1 Lachnospiraceae bacterium
GAAATGCGGATGCGAGCATCCGATTTCTGACCTTTTGTCCCTTGTATCATATAATGATTTGAAAGTTGTCTGTGCCGCCGGTTTGGCGAGGGAATGGAGATTGAGATGAGAAAAGTATGTCCCGGAAGTGGACGAACGAACCCTTGTCGGCCCGGCGGCGGAATGGAGATTGAGATGAGAAAAGTTGTGAAATTCGGAGGAAGCTCCCTTGCGAGCGCGGAGCAGTTTCGGAAAGCGGGAGATATTGTATGGGCGGACGCAGACCGCCGGTTTGTGATACCGTCGGCACCCGGCAAGCGTTTCGACGGAGACACGAAGGTGACCGATCTGCTGTACGACTGCTATGCGGCGGCGGAGGCAGGCAGGGATTTTGAGAAAAAGCTGGAAAAGATCCACGACAGATACCGCGATATCATCAGCGGTCTCGGGCTTGATTTTTCCCTGGATGAGGATTTTCAGGTGATACGGGGGAATTTTTTGGCGAAAGCGGGGCGGGATTACGCGGCTTCCAGGGGTGAGTATCTGAACGGAAAGGTGCTTGCAGACTATCTGGGGTATGAGTTTATCGACGCGGCGGACGTGATCCTTTTTGACGGGGACGGCACGTTTGCCGCGGACGAGACGAATAAGATCATGGCGAAAAGGCTGGAATCCTGTGAGAATGCGGTGATCCCGGGATTTTACGGCGCGTATGCCGACGGCAGGGTGAAGACATTTTCCAGAGGAGGATCCGACATCACCGGCTCCATCGTGGCGCGTGCGCTGCAGGCGGATCTGTATGAGAACTGGACGGACGTCTCCGGTTTTCTGGTGACAGACCCGCATATCGTGGAGAATCCGGAGGTAGTGGAGATGATCACCTACCGGGAGCTGCGCGAGCTCTCCTACATGGGAGCCACCGTGCTCCATGAGGAGGCGATCTTCCCGGTGCGCAAGGCCGGTATCCCGATCAATATCAAAAATACCAATCATCCGGATGACCCCGGCACGATGATCGTGGCGACCACGAGTAAAAAGCCGCGTTTTACGATCACGGGCATCGCGGGGAAAAAGGGCTTCGTGGCTGTGACGGTGGATAAGGATCTGATGAACTCCGAGATCGGCTTCTGCCGCAGGGTGCTGAGCGTGTTTGAGGAGAACCGGATCTCCATCGAGCACATGCCGTCCGGCATCGATACTATGTGTATCCTGGTGCATCAGGACGAATTTCAGGAGCATGAGCAGGTCGTGCTCTCCGGCATTCAGCGCGCGGTCAACCCGGACGCCATCAGCGTGGAGCCGGATCTGGCACTCATCGCTGTGGTGGGGCGCGGCATGCGCCAGATGCGCGGCACCGCGGGCCGGATTTTCTCCGCGCTGACGCACGCGAAGATCAACTGCCGCATGATCGACCAGGGATCCAGCGAGCTGAATATCATCATCGGTGTTTCCAACGATGATTTTGACCGGGCGATCCAGTCTATCTATGATATTTTCATCCTGACACAGCTGTAGGGGTCTTTAAAGCTGTAGTGCGGGAAGAACAGGATACAGACTGCCGTGAACCCTCACGGCGGTTGTTTTGTTTAGGAGAACCCCATGAAAATTAATTACAAGATGATTCTGTCCTACGACGGGACGAAGTATTATGGCTGGGAGCATCAGCCCAACACGCCGCTTACCATTCAGGGAAAGCTGGAGCAGGTACTGCTGCGGATGACGGGGCAGCCGGTCGAGGTGATCGGCGCCGGGCGTACCGACGCGGGTGTCCATGCGTGCGCGATGGTCGCGAATGCCCGGTTTGAGACAGGCATGACAGAGACGGAGATCCGGGATTATATGAACGGATATCTGCCGGAGGATATCTGCGTGTGTGAGATACGGCAGGCTTCGGACCGTTTCCACAGCCGGTATAACGCCATCGGCAAGACCTACCGCTATACCTGTTACGTGGGCGAGGCAAAGCCGGTGTTTGACCGCAGGTTCGTTTACATTCCGGAGGAACGGCCGGATGCGGACCGGATGCGGGAGGCGGCGGCATATCTCACAGGCACACATGATTACGCTTCCTTCTGCGGCAATCCGCGCATGAAAAAATCAACCGTTCGCAAAGTGGATCAGATCGAGATCGCACAGGAGGGAGCCTGCCTGACATTTACTTACCACGGGACCGGATTCCTGCAGCACATGGTGCGCATCATGACCGGGATGCTTCTGGAGACGGGGTACGGCAAACGGACGCCGGAGAGCATGGAGGATCTGCTGGAGGCGAAAAAACGCGCGCTGGCAGGATTTACCGCTCCGGCAAAGGGGTTGTGCCTGATGAAGGTAGACTATGACTGACGATCATTGCCTTCCGGTGCTGCGATTCCGGCCGTTCGGTCAGCAGTCCTCTGCGATGCGTGTATGATCATACATAGTTATCTTCCAGTGCGGCGATCAGCTCGCAGAGCATCCGGTGCGTCGGCACGGACAGCCCGTGCTGCCTGGCCAGCCGGACAATGCATCCGTTCAAAGTCTCTATTTCCGTCTTTTGTTTTTTTTCAATATCCTGCAGCGTGGAGGAACGGTGCGCCCGGGTATCCGGAACCAGTTTCCCGTAAAACTCTTCCCGGTATGCGTCGGGAGTTTCCCAGAAGGAGCGGTACCCGCAGTGCCGCATGACGAGAAAAGTCTCGTCGATCAGGCGGTTCATGATCTGCCTTGAGGATGCCGTGTCCGCCAGTTTCCCGTAGGGAACATGCAGAATGGCGCCGAGCGGATTCAGCGTCGTGTTGTAAAGCATTTTGGCCCAGAGAGCCTCGGACAGCTGACCGGTAGTCTCAGCGGGAATGCCGGACGCGTTGATCGCGCGGGCGAGCGGCTCCATACAGACCGTATCCTTCCCATAGAGAGACCCGAATAAAATCGGTGCGGTATGGACGGTGATGCTGCTGACATTGGGCGCAGTGCGCACAAAGCCTGTAATCACCCGGGCCTGATAAATCTGATCCTCCGAAAAATATCTCCGAAACGGTTCATCGTTTCCCCATCCGTTCTGCAGGATGACAATCTTTGCGTTTTCAGACAGGCAGCCCCGGCACCCGGAAAGCGCGGCCGCAACAGTTTCGTTTGCAGTCGTTTTTGTGCACACCAGTGCATCGTCGATGCTGCGGCCGGCAAGTTCGGACAGAGAGGAAACCGCGGCGACATCTCCGGCCGCGACGGCAATTTCCCCGAACAGACCCGTTCGTTTTATGCCATTGTCATCAATGGCTTTTTTTGTGTGTTCTCCTGCAAGAAACGTGATCTCCATGCCCTGCGAGCGGAGGGATGCTCCCATGGAGAGTCCGACAGAGCCTGCGCCTATGATTAAGATGTGTTTCATATGTAACTCGTTTCCTTTTATGGTCTTTTTTCCTGATATCAGCCGTCCGCAACGGGTCACGGTGCGGCAGATTCAGTATAATATTTTCCTGATGAAAATGCAATATGAACCGCCTCATGGTATTCCGCAGGAACAGGCATGTGATGATCGGCGACAGCACCTCCGGGATCAGGAAGGCGTATCATTTCAGCAAGGCCATGTCGAGCGGCTGCCCGACAATCAAGGAGAAAGTTCTCCGCACTTTCTTACTCCCTGAGAAAAAAGCAGAAAGATACACTTGTGCTTTTGGAAAAGATATGGTACTATAGTTTCATAAAATGGTATATTTCACTCGGGAATCCGAAAAATTACGGTTGCCGGTATGAAAAAAAACCGAAACAGTCAGAGCGAATATAGAGGAGATGATGAAATGACTGACAGGAAATTAGCTTCGGTGCAGTGCGTGGACCGTGTTTCCCCCATCGCGGGAGCGGATCGGATTGAATGCGCCCGCATCCTCGGCTGGAACGTCGTGGTGAAGAAGGGCGAGTTCAAAGAGGGCGACCGATGCGTCTATTTTGAGGTAGATTCCTTTTTGCCGGTATGTGAGCAGTTTGAGTTTCTGAGAGACAGCTGCTACCGGAAGAATGAAACGGCAGGGGAAGGATTTCGTCTGCAGACACAGAAGTTCCGCGGGCAGATCTCGCAGGGGCTTGTCCTGCCGCTCAGTATCCTTCCGCCGGGACGGGAGTATGTCCAGGGTGATGACGTCACGGAGTTGCTTGGTGTCCGAAAATGGGAGATGGAGGAGAAGCAGGTCTTTGACAGCGGTATTATCGGAGAACTGCCCTTTGGGATTCCGCGGACGAATGAGATGCGGGTACAGTCTTACCCGGAGCTGATCGGCGAGTTCCTGGCGGCACCGTCCTACTATATCACGACCAAGATGGACGGGACCAGCGTGACGATGTACTGGAAGGACGGGAAGTTCGGCGTCTGCGGGCGGCGCTACGAGCTTGAGGACAATGGAAAGAACCCTCTCTGGAAGTACGCGAAAAAGCACGGGATAGAGGAGAAGCTGCGGGCGGCCGATCTTTCCGACATGGCGATCCAGGGCGAGTTCTGCGGTCCGTCAATCCAGAAAAACCGGCTGAAGCTTCCTTGCCCGGAGTGGTATGTGTTTACCATCCTTGATCTGCAGACCTTTGAGAGACTTTCGCTGGATGAGATGACCCGGATCTGCAGTCTGCTGGAGCTGAAGCAGGTGCCGGTTGAGGAGCGCGGAGAGACATTTCCGTATGACACGGTTGAAAAGCTGCTGGAGCGGGCGCGCGGGAAGTACGCCTCCGGCATGCACAAGGAGGGAATTGTCATCCGTCCGACGGAACCGGTGTATTCCCCGACGCTGTCGGGACCGCTCTCCATGAAGGTGCTGAATAACGATCAGCTGCTGAAAGAATGAATATGATGATATCAGGGTCAAAAGGTCATGAATCGAATGCCTGCATTCGAATTCATGACTTTGGGACTCGCCAAAACACGAGAAAGTAGCCATTTTAGCCTGTTTTTCAGGCTAAAATGAGCGGATTTCGAGTGTTTTGAGGATTGTGGGATAAGTGAGATAAGAAATCTCTGATTTCTGTTATCGAACTTATGCAGAGCTGCACGCAGTGCGGAGCAATCCGTAGGTATCATAGGGGTCAAATGAAAGGAGAACGACATTATGGGTGAGAAAATGTTAATTACGCAGGCGCTCGATGAGCGTGACCTGCTGGTGAAAAAGATAAATGACAAGATCGAAAAAGCCAGTTTCGTGGACACGGTCAGGACCAATGAGGAGCGCGTTTATCATAAACGTATCTCGCGGGAGGATTTTGCGAAGCAGGCAGAGTCCGCCAGTCAGCAGATTCGTGATCTGATTACGCGCTTTGAGAAGATCGATGCCGCGATCGTCGCGTCCAACGCGTCCACCATGATCACGACATCCCACGGGAGTTTTACCGTGGCGGGGGCGATCTCGCTCCGCAGCCGGATGCGCGGCATCGGATCTTACGGGATGGAGGCTGATTTTGAGGAACGCCTCCGGATAAAGATGCAGCAGGAGTACGATCAGCGGGTACAGTTTAGCGAGCAGAAAAACCGTGAGCTTCAGGCCACGGCGGAGAATATGAGGCTGAGTATTCTGGGAAAGGATTCCAAGACAAAGGATGACCGGCCGCTGGCGGTCGTAGAGGCTTATGTGAAGGAAAATACCACAGAGCTGGCTGATCCGCTGGATGTGAAGCATATGCTCGCGGAGCTTGAGGAGAAGCGGATGGCGCTGCTGGCGGAGCTGGATACCCAGATCAAGGTGTCCAACGCGACGACACTGATTGAGATTGAGTGAAAGGGGCTTTTCCGCGTAACTGTGAAGGTACTGAACAGTTACAATGATATCAGTATAAGGAACAGTTCCTGACTGTGTCTGCAGTACGAAAACTCCGAACCCGGCTTCCCTGTAACAGGGTTACGTTACGATTATGTAAGCCAGCCGCAAACTGGTTATGAAGTCCGAAATAGCTCAGTTGGAAGAGCACGTGATTTGTAATCATGTTGGCGCAGGTTCAATTCCTGCTTTTGGATCCCGATAAGGGGCGTCCCCAGCCTGAGAGGGGAGCCATATCAATGGTTTTTCGTTTTATCTGAACGATGAATTCTGAATGGTAAACGGTATTTTCCGTAAACGGTGATCTGTGAAGGGATAACTTTTACACAGGCATGGCGGCATGCCGAAATCCATGGGAAAGGTTTGGCGCTGAGCCGGTTGGCCGGGAGTTTGGAACAGCCGCAGTCTGACGCTGTCAGTCTGCGGAGGTTTCCGGTCCTCATGGCTGTGCTGCAGGCACAGAATATAGATGTAATGATACGATACAAGGGACAAAAGGTCAGAAATCGGATGTTTGCATCCGTAGTATCTGCTCTTTTGGCGCTCGAAGCATGATATACAAGGTACTGCGGATATAGTACAGATATCGTATGGGTACCGATATAGGAATAATCCTGCGATTTCTCCGGGAGGATAGAAATATGTATGACTGGATTCCCTCCGCCGATGTGCGGAACCATATCAGCGAGACCGGCTTCCGCTTTATGGACGCAGGGGAGGCGACGGTTCTTTACAATCAGGATCTCCCGCTGGAACAGCGGCATCAGATGCTGCGCGATATCGCGCGGCGTACTGATCAGACTGAACTGAAGCGGGAGATAGAGGATCTGATCGCCCGGGATCAGGCAGAGTGGAAGAGCTTTGTCAAATCTCAGGAGGGCTATTTTTACGAACTGTTTTTCGAACCGGATCGCGGATCGGATAAAAATAATTTTGACAATGGACGGACGTCTTTCGGATACTGGGCGTCATATAAGGAGGCCTGCCGGTGTGCACGGGCAAAGCATATCTGTTTTCAGATTGAGAAGTATCGGCTCCGCGGCGGCGGCGCGGAGGGCGATCAGGAGGATCTGGTCGTTTGCTTCAATCCGGAGAAGAGAGATTTCTGCAACAGTATGCCGGTCGCTGGTGCGGAATACAATTCGGAAGGCAGGCTGATGAATCTCTGGACGGAGAAAAGGAATCTTGCGATGAACGAAAGACATATGAGGGGATGCTATGACCGGCTTGAGGAGCAGTTCGTAAGCCTGCCGAATCCGTTTGAACGCGGTGATATTGTATGTCTGGCGGATGACCCGTTCTGTATGGGTGTGGTAGAGACTTCCGGGGAGGCATACCGGGATTTCTGTCATAAAGTGGAGACGGATACGGTTCCTGTCTGTCCGGGTGATTGGATGGACTGCAGCATAAAGGTTTGTTTTTTCAGGGAAGAAGAACGCGGCCGCTATGATCCCATCGGCAGTCTGGCCGGAGATCATTTGGTGTCCCATGAACATATACATCCTCTATATCTGGAGCGAGTATATCCGAATCAGGCGGATGACGGGGTTATGGATACGGGTGGAATCAAAGCGGGTATGCTGCGCGCCGCTTCCGAGCTGCTGCGCGGGCAGGGATCACTGGATTGTTTTATAGAACTGTATACCCGTTGGTGCGCGGATGAGGATGAAAGAGGAAGGCAAACATTCAGATGGAAATGAACGTAAGTATTGAAGTATCATTGCTTTCTTTGACCCTTGCGGCATGAAATGATGATGCGAACAGTCTGACAGGAGAAAAACAGAGATGTATGAATTGAAAGACTGGTATCTGGAGTGTGAATGGGTCAGACAGGATCCCGCTTCCGGTTATGTCAAAGCCAGAGGTATGGTAAACGGCCATCATAAACTGCTGGACGGTCATCATATCTGCACGAGCAGAGCCGTGCATCTTTGCCTTGACCGTCCGAAGCATCGTCTGATCATGGATACCCGTTCCGGCAGCTGTTATGAACTGCTGTTCTCGGAAATTGACGCAGACTGTGTCGGCGCTACAGGACATGCCGTCAGACAGATGGGGGTCGCTTCAGACTGGCTGAAAGAAGCAGTGTGTATGGCGGAGATCAAAGACCAGGAACGCCTTGAAATGGCGGAACGGGAGCTGGAGGATGAGGAAATCCTCCTTCTTTTATATGGTGTGTCTGTACACAGAGCCTATTATAAGAGGGACGGAGTGATATCTCTTCTCGAACAGATCTCTATGGGGCGTCACCGCTGCATCACGGACAGGGAGAACGTACAGCTCCGTTTTTTTCGAAACGAGAGCATGGATATTTTTTCCTGGTCTGACGGGCTGCGAAAGGTAAAAATGTATAACGCGGGTTATGTCAATGTACCGATTCGGGGAGGCATGAAGCCGCTCTGCTGCAAGCCGGGAGAGATGCTTGCCGTAGGGCAGGACTGGTTTGTGGATATGGGGCTGGCAGCGGATCCGATGTGGTAGTTTTTTGATTGTGTCAGGGGATCGAGCAGGGAATGGGAATGGCTTGCTTATGCAGCTCGTAATCGGCGCAATAGGAAATGACCTAAGTCGATTCCTGTACGATATGACGAAATGTGACGCCGCGAGGAAAAACAGAACTTGATTAAGGGGAGATTATATGGTAAGTTTGTTATATCCCGAAGCGAGATTGGAGGAGAGCGGTGTGGAAAATAAGAAAATGCCGATCGGTATAGAAGACTTTGCGGAAATTATTACGCAGGACTTTTATTACGTCGATAAGACCGGCATGATCAAAGAGCTTCTGGGTAATTGGGGCAAGGTGAATCTGTTTACACGTCCGCGCCGCTTCGGCAAAAGCATAAATATGAGTATGCTGAGATATTTCTTTGAAATCGGTACAGACAAGAGTTTGTTTGACGGACTGAGTATTTCAAATGAAACCGGGCTTTGTGAAAAATACATGGGGCAGTACCCTGTGATTTCTATTACCCTGAAAGCTACTGAGGCAGAAAATTTTTTGACGGCCCGTGATTTGATTGCCATGGAAATTAACAGGGAAGCCAGACGAATGCAGTTCCTTTTGGAGAGTGATGCCCTCTCATCAAAAGAAAAAGAAACATTCTCGTCCCTCCTGGACGAACGGATGGAGGACAGGACTTTGTACTCCGGCCTTAGTCTGTTGTCAGAATTTCTGCAAAAGCATTACGGACAGAAGGTCATTATTTTGATTGATGAATACGATGTCCCACTGGCAAAGGCGAATAAGCAGGGTTACTACAGGGAAATGGTGCTGTTAATTCGCAATCTGCTTGAAAAAGCGCTTAAAACCAATTCCAGTCTGGAGTTTGCGGTTTTGACAGGCTGTCTGCGAGTATCCAGAGAGAGCATCTTTACCGGGTTGAATAATCCGAAGATGTACACACTTCTTGAAGCGGAATGTGATGAACAGTTTGGTTTTACGGATGAGGAAGTCCGCGAAATGCTTTCTTACTATGAACTTTCCGAATACTATGATGTAACAAAAGAATGGTATGACGGATACAGGATCGGCCGTGCGAGTGTTTACAATCCGTGGGATGTAATCAACTGGTGCAATCAGCTGCTGACGAACCCAAATAAAGTTCCGAAGAGCTACTGGACAAATTCCAGCGGCAACGAGGAAGTGCAAAGATTTATACAGCGTATGGGCAACGGAGTTACGAAGGCTCAGATTGAGAGACTGATTTCAGGGGGGGACTGTTCAAAAAAGAATAGAAGAACAGCTCACCTATGATACGATGTACAGCAGTATAGAAAATATGTGGAGTCTGCTGTATGCTACAGGATACCTGACACAGAGTGAAACTCCGTCGGGAAATCTGGTTCGCCTGATCATTCCAAACACAGAGGTTCGCAATATATTCAGAGATTCGGTTTTGGATCTGTTTGAAAAGAAAATTGCACAGGATGGAGTGACAGTGGCAGCATTTTGCGAGGAACTAAAGAACGGCAATGCGGCAGAGGTTGAAAGACTGTTCACCGCGCTTATGAAAAATACCATCAGCATCAGAGATACCGCTGTGAGAAAGGAGTTTAAGGAAAGCTTCCACGGTGCGGAAGCGATCACTAAGGGTTCTAAAAAACAGAACCCAAGTGCCTGCTTCTATCACGGCATGCTTCTGGGCATACTTGGTTTTAAAGACGGTTGGAATGTTGAGTCAAACAGAGAATCCGGAGACGGGTTCTATGATATTGCAATCGAGATTGAGGATGAAGAAATCGGCATCATCATTGAAGTAAAGTATGCTGAAAACGGTCAGTTTGAAAACGAATGTAAAAAAGCGTTGAAGCAGATCAATGACAATAATTATACAGCAGATTTGAAAGAAGATGGTATGTGCACTTTGCTGAAATATGGGATTGCCTGTTTTAAGAGCCAGTGTAAAGTGGTTGTTGAATGCGAATGGTGAGTATCTCATATATTTTTAGGCATTGACCGAATAAACCGGAAAAGAGTTATTATGTATCATATGAAGAATGACCTGCGTGTCACGAAATCTGCGGAGCAGCTGTATGTCGGTCTCAGCCGCTGTATGCAGCAGAAGAAAATAGAGGATATCACTAGCTGGGAGTTGCAGGAAGCTTCCGGCGTGGGCAGGACTACGTATTTTCGCCTGTTTGACAGCAAATATGATATTCTGCAGTGGAAATGCGATCAGCATGTATATCGGTTGTTTTCGGCTTATGCGAAGGACTGTCCGGCGGATACGGGCGGTTTTTCTGCAGGAGGCAGATTCTTCCGGTATTTTTTTGATTACTGGAGGGACGACAGCCTGATCATTGAGCAGGCGATAGACACGGGAAGAGTCGACATCGTGTATGAAGCCTGCCGCAAAAGCGGGGAGAAGGTGTTCCGGCAGCGCAAACCCTCCGGTGAGGATGAGATCGGAGATGCCGCATGGGAGCAGGATTACGCACTCTGTCTGCAGAACGGTATGCTGGTTTCAGTCCTGACGACATGGGTCAGGCGTGGGAAGAAGGAGCGGCCGGAGGAGCTGAGAAAGTTCATCGGCAGGATGCTGGCGTATGCCGGATATGGTGCACTTTGACAATGAACCGTGCGGCAGGCTGCAGGAAAGGAGGCTGAGCGTGTGGGATATTATTTAAACAGCAGTAAAGCGTTTTCCCTGTACAAAAGTGAGGCAAACAAGCCATATTTTGTCGATAAAACAGATATGCTTAAGGATTTGATTTTGCTGGCGGAGCAGGGAAACAGTCACATCTGTATTACCAGACCAAGGCGGTTCGGCAAATCCGTGATGGCCGCAATGGTTGCCGCGTTTTTCGGCAAAGGGTTTGACAGCAGCGGTGTTTTTGATTTGTTGAAAATAGCTGGTGACGAGAAATACAGGACTCATCTGAATCAGCACCATGTGGTTTATATTAATTTCAGTGACGCCGCCAATCTAAGTGAAAATTATGAGGATTTCATCTCACGAATAGAAAGACCGTTGTCCAAAGATCTTCGCAGGAGTTTTCCGGATGTTGATTTTTGGGACGGCGCTTCGCCGATTGAAGATCTGGGAATGATCCATGAGGAAATCGGTGAGAGTTTCATTCTTGTCTTTGACGAGTGGGATTGTATTTTTCGGAAACCATATATTTCGGACGATAACAGACGAAGTTTTATAAATTTTCTCGCGGCGCTGACGAAGGACAAAGGGTATGTTTCCCTGAGTTATATGACCGGTGTGCTTCCGATCGCAAAGTACTCCAGCGGGTCGACGATCAACCATTTTGATGAGTATACGATGGTGACGGATGATAAGTACAATCGATACTTTGGCTTTACAGATGCTGAAGTAGACGAGCTTTATCATCAATATGAGAAAATCGTAAACGCAGGTGAACGCACGGTTTCGAGAGAGGATTTAAAACTGTGGTATGACGGATATCATACGCCGTCACTGGGGAAAGTATACAATCCCCGTTCTGTAGTTTTTGCCCTGGAGCGCAACCGGATCCGAAGTTACTGGACGTCAACCGGACCCTATTCTGAGATTGCAACATACATCGTCAATGATGTGGACGAAATCAAAAAAGATGTTGCGCTGATGACCGCGGGGGAGGAGGTCGATGCCAATATAAATGTATATGCTTCCACATCCATGCATCTGCGCACGAGAAATGAGATCCTTTCCGCGATGGTCGTGTACGGATTTCTGGATTATAAGGATGGGAAGGTGCGCATTCCGAATAAGGAGCTGATGGATGAGTTTGCCGATACGATCAGGGAACAGAAAGAGTTGAGGTTATTTTGAGTTGAAAGTGGAAGACATGCCGGAAGCGGCGATTCACCAAATCGGGGACAGGCAATATGTGCTGAAGTTTCAGGGGAAGATGGCGGAGCGGAAGCGGCATACAGGGGAGGATCCTGATGGTTGGGGTTGGATATAGTAAGAAAGAGAAGGTGCATCGGTGTAAGGTTGAGGTTGTGTGATGGGTG
>JAJBVI010000127.1 GCA_020859905.1 Lachnospiraceae bacterium
TAATGATAAAGAACGGAATAATAAAATCAGAGCAGGATCTGAGGTTGCTGTATGATATGGAATGATCCGTTTTATCTAGGTAAAAACTGTTTTCGGACATATAAGATGGTGAAACGCCGGATTACCGACGGGCTTATTCATCCCGGCGTCTTTCTTCTCACCCTTCCCCGGGACGGGCACGGGGTTCTGGAGATTGTTCCCAGCCTTCTTCTGCTGCAGGACAGTTATCCGACGGACAGCCTTCGGATTGTCGGGATGGCGGCGACGCGCAGGGAGGCTCTGTCCATGGTCGAACAGATCGTTACGGATACGGTTCTGGCGCGCGGCGACGCGGATGTCCCGGCTTTTATGTGCGGCTGTGAGTGACGGCGGCGCATGGAGGTTTTCCCGGACTTTTTGTGAAACACAGGGCGGGGGATGTCAACAGTATGGTTATGGTATTAATTGTCTGCAAGATCATAGGGGTTGTGCTGCTTGTCCTTGCGGCTGCCGTGGCGGCTTTGCTGTTCTGCCCGGTTCGCTACGAACTGATTCTGGATATTGACCGGCGGCGGTGCAGTGTCCGGGTCAGCTGGCTGCTTCACCTGATCCGGTTTCACTTTCTGTTTGAGGAGAAAGCGGAGCTGGTTCTGTCAGTCCTGCTTTTCAGGCTGGATTTTCTGGATGAGGAGCAAAAGGAAAAGAGACAGAAGCGAAAGCAGCGAAGATCCGATAAAAAGGCGGCAAAAAAGAAAAAAGAAGCCGATACCGGGGATACGGATGCATTTTCCAGGAAAGAAAAGCACCGGGTTCTTGCTTTTGCGCAGTCGGCGTTTCGGATTCTGTCCCTGGTACGGGAGTATGATATCATCGAAACTGTCTGGCCCGGTCTGCAGAGATTTTTATTTCGGATTCGTCCCAGACGGCTGACCGGCCGTGTGGAGTTTGGGCTTGCGGATCCCTCGCAGACAGGGCAGATCATCGGCGCGCTGTCCCTGATTCCGCTGTTTTATCAGACAGATTTTAAGATTTTTCCTGATTTTGACACGGAGCAGGCTTATATCAGAGGGAACATTTACGCAAAAGGACGCTTACAGATGGTGTACGCGGTCATTTGGCTGGCCGGATTGGCACGGCAAAGGAATGTACGGATATTTTTCAGTGAACTGAGGCATAGAAGTAACAGGAGGTAGCGTGATTATGGCAGAAACAAACGGAAACGGAAACAACACTTTTCAAAAAACGGTTGATTCTCTGATGGAAGGGATGGATGGATTTGTCTCATCCAAAACAGTCGTCGGGGATCCGATCTATATCGACGAAACGATTCTTCTTCCTCTTGTGGATGTTTCTTTCGGCATGGCTGCGGGAGCCTTTATCGGCGAGAAAAAGAAAAACAGCGGCGGCGGCGTGGGCGGTAAGATCTCGCCCAGCGCGGTGCTTGTGATCCGCGACGGCGTGACGCGTATGGTCAGCGTCAAAAACCAGGACAGCATCTCAAAGATCCTGGATATGATACCGGATTTTGTCAACAAGTTCATGAAAAAGATGGATGAGAGAAAGCATCCCGAGGAGGCGACTGCCCGTGAGGCGGCCCGCGGGGAGGCGGCCAGGGATCTCAAAGAAAAATTAAATATCGAGGATGAATGACTACCGCGCCCGGGATATTTTTGCAGGCGCACTGCCTCAAAAGGAAATGTAATATCAAGGATGAATGACCGCCCGGTTATGCTCAAATCTCATTTCTCTGCATAGAATAAGGATGGGGGGAGCCGGCAATGCGATTCGGATATGCAAAATCGATTCCCTGACCGCTTATGAATAAATGCCGCGGGGGATGAGTCGGATGAGCCATGATTTCAAACAATTATTCGGATTTATGATGTTCTGGTTTGCCGCGGGCATGCTGTTTATGATATTTGTCCCCAATCATTTTATCGGCATACTCATGGCGGGGGCATTGATGATGGTCGGATACCATCTGTTCAGCCGGTGAAGGGATCGGATGAAAATAACGGCGGGGTCTTCCCGGGAGATGAAAAAAGGATCCGCAAGGCGGACCCTTCCTGATTATTCAAAATGAAAGAGGCTTAAACTAAACGCGCTCTACTTTGTTGCCTTTCAGGCAGCTGGTACATACGTATAATCTCTTGTGTGTTCCATTCACATTGCATCTGACCTTTTTCAGGTTGGGTTTCCACATTTTATTTGATCTTCTATGAGAATGGCTCACTTTCTTACCGAAATGAACACTTTTTCCGCATACACTGCACTTTGCCATGACTGCACCTCCTTAGCGATTACTAAGTCCGGTTATAATGCCGGACTCACAACATAAACATTCTATCAGAAGAAATAACGGAATGCAACAATTATTTTAAAAAAGTGTAAAATTTTCGCACGGCCTGTTTCTTTTTTTCCGGATTATGGGTATAATGACAAAAGTGTGTGTGTTGTGCGGCTTTTATAGATAGTGATGACTGCGGAGCAATCGACTTTCATAGATGTTGGCGCGCTGCGTCAGCAGCGTATGGATGTTTAGAAACGGAGCGATGTATGAATCTGGACTCCCCTGTTAAATCCCTCAAAGGAATCGGCCCGAAAACGGAACAGCTGTTTCAGGCGGTCGGCATATATACGGTGGGCGATCTGCTTGGGTATTTCCCGCGTGATTATGAGCACTGTCCTGAGATCCGCGGAATCGGGGAACTTGTTCCGGAGCGCAAAAACGCGGTTTACATCCGGGCACCGAAGTCCCCCGTGCTGAACCTTCATTCCGGAAGAAAAACCGCGGTTCTGGATGTGGAGGAAGGAGGCTGCCGCCTTCGCATCCTCTGGTTTCGCTCGCCCTATATCTGTTCTGTCGTAAAGGCAGGCGGATCCTATGTTTTATACGGACGCGTATCAGAAAAAAATCATATGCTTTATATGGAACAGCCGGAAGTTCTGTCGGAGGAGCAGTACCGGGAGCGGCAGAAAACACTGCAGCCGGTTTACAGTCTGACGAAAGGGCTTTCGAGCCGTCAGATTCAGAGGGCGGTGCGTCTGGCACTTGATGATCTCCCGGAGGAGACAGAGTGTCTTCCCGGGGATATCCGCGAACGGAATCATCTGAGCGGATATCAATTCGCGCTGGAGCATATCCACATGCCCGCGGATGAGGCGGGCTGTATCCGGGCGAGAGACAGGCTGGTTTTTGATGAGTTCTTCTTTTTCCTGCTGTGCATGCAGCTGATGAAGGAAGAGACGGCGGCGGTTCAGAATGACTTTTAATTAGAAGAGACAGACCGGTTTGCTGAAACGATCATCCGTAAGCTGCCATACGGGCTGACCAGGGCGCAGCGCCGGGCAATCGCGCAGATCCGGGCTGACATGCGCTCGGACAAGGTGATGCAGCGTCTGATCCAGGGAGATGTAGGATCTGGTAAGACGATCCTTGCATTTCTGGCGATGCTGGACTGTGCACACAGCGGCTTTCAATCCGCAATCATGGCTCCCACGGAAGTACTGGCCCGGCAGCATGCCCGGAAACTGCGGCAGCTCTGTGATGATCTCGATTTGTCTTACCCGGTTGTGCTTCTGACCGGTTCACTCAGCGCAGCGCAGAGGCGGGAGGCTCATGAGCAAATCGGGTGTGAGCCGCAGGCTCTGATCGTCGGCACGCACGCGCTGATTCAGGAGAAGGTGAACTATTGCGGTCTGGCGCTGGTGATTACGGATGAGCAGCACCGCTTCGGCATGAAGCAGAGGGAACGCTTTGCTTTTAAGGGGAAATATCCCCATGTCCTTGTCATGAGCGCGACGCCGATTCCCCGGACGCTGGCGATCATTCTGTACGGCGATCTGGATATCTCTGTACTGGATGAAGTGCCGGCGAAGCGAAGACCGGTCAAAAACTGCGTCGTGGACATTTCTTTCCGTGAGAAGGTCTGCCGGTTTATGGAAAACCAGATCCGGAAGGGGCATCAGGTCTATGTCATCTGTCCCCTGGCGGAGCCGTCCGAACTCGCGGAGGGTGAGAATGTCCAGGACTATACAGAACGCCTGAGAAGCGTTTTTCCCGGTGATATACAGATCGCCTGCCTGCACGGGAAAATGAAATCCGCTGAGAAGAACTCGATTATGGAAAGTTTTCTTGCGAACCGGATTCAGATCCTTGTCTCCACCACCGTGATCGAGGTCGGGGTGGATGTGCCGAACGCGACGGTGATGCTGATCGAAAACGCCGAACGGTTCGGCCTGGCGCAGCTTCATCAGCTGCGCGGACGCGTGGGACGGGGGGATGCGCAGTCCTACTGCATTTTCATGAGGGAGAGCGGGCAGGATGCGAAGAACCGCCGCCTCGAGGTGCTGAATCAGTCCAACGACGGATTTTACATTGCGGGAGAAGACCTGAAGCTGCGCGGTCCGGGCGATTTCTTCGGGATACGGCAGAGCGGGGAGTTCCGCTTTCGGCTGGCGGATATTTATCAGGATGCCGGCGTGATGGCAAGGGCTTCCGATGAGGTTTCACGGCTGCTGAGGGAGGATCCGGGTCTTGAACGGGAGGAACACCGGGCGCTGCGGCAGAGGCTGCGTTTGTATGCGGGAGATGAGTTTTCTCTTCTGAACCTGTAGCTGCGGATGATTAACGATTCAAGACAGTCCGGACGAAAGTCAGGCTGGAGGGCTGCCGGGATGAAAGGAAAACCAGTACATATGAAAATTACAAGTGTACAGTCAGGGGTACATGAATCAAAAGAGAATACATTACAATATATAAAAAATCTATTTCTGACAGAGAATTTTCGCAATACGGATCTGGTGGCTCTCCCCGAGATGTTCCAGTGCCCCTATGAGAACGCGCAGTTTCCATTTTATGCCGAGCCGGAGGGCGGCGAGACCTGGCAGATCTGTTCCGGACTGGCGAGACAGAACGGCGTCTATCTCTCGGCAGGCACGATCCCGGAGGCTGCGGACGGCCGGATTTATAACACGGCTTATGTATTTGACCGCGAGGGGAAGCAGATCGCAAAGTACCGTAAAACACATCTGTTTGACATCGACATCCGCGGAGGACAGTGTTTTAAAGAATCAGATACACTGACTGCGGGGGATGAGATTGTCGTTTTTGATACAGAGTTCGGCAAGATGGGGATCTGCATCTGCTATGATCTGCGTTTTCCTGAACTGCCGCGCCTGATGACGGACGCGGGAGCCCGCCTGATTCTCTGCCCTGCGGCGTTTAACATGACGACCGGACCAATGCACTGGGAACTTTTGTTCCGGCAGCGCGCGGTGGACAATCAGGTGTTTCTGGTCGGCACTTCTCCGGCGCGGGACATACATGCTTCTTATCAGGCATGGGGGCATTCCATCGCGGTTGATCCCTGGGGCAGAGTGCTGATGGAGATGGATGAGACCGAGCAGGTGAGGGTGACAGAGATTGATCTGCTCATGGTGGATGAAGTGCGGGAGCAGCTGCCGCTTCTGAAGCATCGGCGGCCGGATCTGTATAAACTTCCTGTCAATGAATGAAAAGCCGGATGCTTTGAAGGAGGAATAATATGGCACTGGACGGAATGGTTGTCGCCAACCTGGCTTACGACCTGAATAAAGAACTCTCCGGTACCCGCATCAGCAAGATCGCGCAGCCGGAGACAGATGAACTGCTGCTCACGCTGAAAGGACAAAACGGTCAGAGGCGGCTCCTGCTGTCCGCCAACGCATCTCTGCCGCTGGTTTATCTGACGGAGCAGAACAAGCCGAGTCCCATGACGGCACCCAATTTCTGCATGCTTCTTCGCAAGCATATCGCGAACGGACGGATTCTATCGGTGACACAGCCGTCCATGGAACGGATTCTGGTATTTGAGGCAGAGCATCTGGATGACCTGGGCGATCTGCGTACAAAAAAACTGATCGTAGAGCTGATGGGAAAGCACAGCAATATCATCTTTACCGATGACCGGGATAGAATCCTGGACAGCATCAAACATATCTCCGCGCTGGTAAGCTCTGTACGGGAGGTGCTTCCGGGGCGTACATATTTTATTCCGGCCCAGGAAGGGAAAAAATCGCCGCTGGATGAGGATCCGGATGCGTTTATAAAGACAGTTTCACACAAACCGGCCGCAGTTTCGAAGGCGGTTTATTCTTCCTATACCGGCATCAGCCCGCTGATGGCGAACGAATTGTGTTACCGTGCCGGTATTGACGGGCACGCGCCCTGTGCTTCTGTCTCAGAGACGCAGTGGTCTAAACTTGCGTCTTCATTTTGCACCGTTATGACTCAGATCCGTGAGGGCAGGTTTGAACCGCATATTTACAGAAAAGGAGAGGAGCCGGTCGAGTTTTCCCCGTTTCCGCTGTTTTCCTATGCGGACTGTTCCGGCACTCCCTGTGCGTCCATATCCGCTGTTCTGGAAGGCTTCTATGCGGAAAAAAACGCTTACACACGGATTCGCCAGAAATCCGCCGACCTGCGCCATGTCGTATCCACCCATCTGGAGAGGAACCGCAAAAAATATGACCTTCAGGCCAGACAGCTGAAGGATACCGAAAAAAGAGAAAAATACCGGATTTACGGAGAACTGATCCACACATACGGCTATCAGGTGCCGGAGGGGACCAGAAGCTTCGAGGCACTGAATTACTACACAGATGAAATGATACGGATCCCTCTCGATCCGGATCTTACGCCGCAGGAGAACGCGAAGAAGTATTTTGACCGCTATGGAAAATTGAAACGCACGTATGAAGCGCTGAGTGATCTGATCGGGGATACCCGTATGGAGATCGAGCATCTGGACTCCATTGCTGCAGCTTTGGATATCGCCGGCTCGGAAGCCGATCTCGCCCAGATTCGGGAGGAAATGGTGCAAAGCGGCTATATCCGGCGAAAATCCGACCGCAAAAAACAGCAGCAGCCAAAAAGCCGTCCCTGGCATTACCGGAGTACGGACGGGTTCGATATGTATGTCGGAAAAAATAATCTGCAGAACGATGAGCTCACCTTCCGTTTTTCTGAGGGAAACGACTGGTGGTTCCACGCGAAACAGATGCCGGGTTCCCATGTCCTGGTGAAGACAAAGACCGGCGAACTGCCAGACCGCACTTTCGAGGAGGCCGCCGCACTGGCCGCTTACTATTCCAGAGGGCGGGGAAGTGAAAAGGTGGAGATTGATTATCTCCAGAAAAAAAACGTAAAAAAACCGAACAAAAGCAAGCCGGGGTTTGTTGTTTACTATACGAATTATTCCATGGTCGGTACGCCGGATATTTCGGGGATTGAGCTGATTTCCGAATAGCCGGTCCTAAGGCCGATATCCATGGGCAAAAACCGTGGTGAAAAGAATTTATAAAACAACTCATTTTTTGAATAAAAAACAACTCATATTGAATAAAAAACAACTCATTTTGAATTTGACTTCACAGGAAAAAAACGTATAATATATTGAATTGTATACTTTTATTGATTTTCAGGAGAAGAACATGATCAGGAGCATGACTGGATTCGGGCGCAGTGAGAGTTCCGATGAGTACCGCAGGATCACGGTGGAAATAAAGTCCGTGAATCACAGATATTTTGACTTGAATATCCGAATGCCGAGAAAACTGAATTCTTTTGACACAGCGATCCGCTCTCTGCTGAAGGAATATATACAGCGCGGCAAGGTGGATGCCATTCTGACATATGAGGAACTGTCCGGACATGATATGGCTGTAAAATACAATCATGCGCTTGCGGCGGAGTATATTTCCCATATGAGAGAGATGGCGGCAGAATTCGGTCTGGCGGACGATATCAGTATCAGCACACTTTCGCGCTGCCCGGAGGTTTTTTCCATGGAAGAGCATTCTCCGGACGAGGAGGCGCTTCGGACGCTGCTGGAGCGTACGCTGCGCACGGCTCTGGATCAGTTCGTGGAGGAGCGTGTCCGTGAGGGAGATCGCCTGAAACAGGATCTTGAGGCAAAGCTGCGGAATATGCTGCTCAATGTAGATAAAATAGAAGAACGGGCGCCGGGGATTCTGACCGAATACCGCGGCAGACTGGAGGAAAAGGTGCGGGAACTGCTCGGAGACGTTCAGATGGACGAGGCGAGGATTTCCTCAGAGCTGGTGATTTTTGCGGATAAGATCTGTACAGATGAGGAGACGGTTCGTCTGCGGGCGCACATACACTCCATGCTGGATACGCTCGAGAAGGGGGATGGCATCGGACGCAAGCTGGATTTCATCGCCCAGGAGATGAACCGGGAGGCGAATACGATCCTTTCCAAGGCGAACAATCTGGAGACGTCAAATATCGCCATCGAGTTGAAAACAGAGATTGAGAAAGTCAGAGAACAGATTCAAAATATAGAGTGATACAAGGGTCTCGAAGTCATACGACGGATGCGCATATCCGATCAGATGACTTTGAGATCCGGACAGATATGAGGAAGATATGTCAGAATTTATTAATATCGGATTCGGAAATGTCCTCAACACAGACAGGGTTGTTTCCATTATTAATCCAGATTCCGCCCCGGCCAAACGTATGATTCAGCGGGCGAAGGAGAATGAGACGCTGATCGACGCCACACAGGGACGCAGGACGAAGAGCGTGATCGCCACGGACACACAATACATCATTTTGTCCGCACTGCAGCCTGAGACACTTGCGGGGCGCTGTCCGAACGAAAGAGGAGGGATGCTATGAAGGATACAGGATTTCTGATCGTCCTTTCCGGGTTTGCCGGTTCGGGTAAGGGTACGATCATAAAGGAGTTATTATCCCGTCACCCCGATGAGTACGTACTTTCCGTCTCGGCGACGACGCGTCAGCCCAGGCCGGGAGAGGCAGAAGGCAGGGAATATTTTTTTGAGACGGCGGAAGCGTTTGAGCAGATGATCGCGAACGAAGAACTGCTGGAATACGCAAGATATGTGGACAATTATTACGGCACGCCCAGATCTTATGTAGAAGAACAGCTGGCGGCCTGCAGGAATGTCATCCTTGAGATTGAGATACAGGGGGCGCTCCAGATTAAGGAACGGTTCCCGGAGACGCTGCTTTTGTTTGTCGCACCGCCTTCGGCGCAGATTCTGCGGAACCGGCTGGTCGGCAGGGGGACGGAGACACCGGAAGTGATCCGCTCGCGCCTGACACGCGCGGTCGAGGAGGCGGACGGCTGTGAGGTCTATGATTACCTGATCATCAATGACGACCTGGATCTGTGTGTGGATGAGGTACACCACATCATCCGCAGCGAGCGCTGCCGCATGAGGCACAGACTGAGCAGGATTGAAGCCATAAAACAGGATTTAAAGAAATATGTGAAGGGAGAACAGATATGATACACCCGTCCTATGTAGAGTTAATGAAAGTAGTAAATAAGGAAGCGGATAATATAGGCGAGATGCCGGTAGTGAACAGCCGGTATTCCATTGTGATCGCCTCCGCGAAGCGTGCGCGCCAGATTATTGCGGGCGCGGAGACTAATGTAAAGAACGCGGAGAATAAAAAGCCGTTATCAATCGCCGTGGAGGAGCTTTACAACGAGGATGTCCGGATCCTCGGTGAAGATGACGAGGATGATGAATAATCGTAACTGAGAAGGTACTGAACAGTTACGGGTAATCTTCAATCCGGGGAGTGGACATGAAAATATTATTTATTTCCCTTGGGTGTGATAAGAATCTCGTGGATTCGGAATATATGCTCGGGAAACTGGTTGAGCACAATTATACGATTACCGATGATGAGGCGGAAGCTGATATCATCGTGATTAATACCTGCTGCTTTATTCATGACGCAAAGGAAGAAAGTATCCAGACCATTCTGGACATGGCCGCATATCGGACGCAGGGTTCCTGCATGGCGCTGATCGTCTGCGGATGTCTGGCAGAGCGATATCGCAATGAAATCCTGACAGAGATTCCGGAGGTTGACGCGGTTCTCGGCACCAATTCCACCGAACATATCCTGAACGCGGTTACGATGGTACTGGCCGGCCAGAAATACCAGGCGTTTGAGGAATTGCAGGATATCGAAAAACATACGGCAAAACGGAGCATTTCCACCGGCGGGCATTACGCGCACTTAAAGATTGCGGAGGGCTGTGATAAGAGGTGTACTTATTGTATCATTCCTTCCATCCGAGGTTCCTATCGGAGCGTGCCGATGCATACGCTGATCGCGGAGGCTGCGGAGCTTGCGGAGCAGGGGGTGAAGGAACTGATCCTGGTCGCCCAGGAGACGACACTTTATGGTGTGGATCTGTATGGGAAGAAGTCCCTGCACCTGCTTTTGAATGAACTGAACAGGATACCGGGGCTGCGCTGGATCCGTCTGATGTACTGTTATCCCGAAGAGATTTATGACGAACTGATCGAGGCGATCCGGGATAATGAAAAGGTCTGTCATTATATCGACATGCCGATCCAGCATATCAACACGTCGATCCTGAAAAGAATGGGACGCCGCACTTCACGGGAGACACTCGAGGAGAGGATTGCAGCGCTCCGGTCGGCGATCCCGGATATTGCGCTGCGGACGACGCTGATCTGCGGATTTCCCGGCGAGACGGCGGAGCAGCACGAAGAGCTGATGGAATTTATCAATCAGACTGAGTTTGACCGGCTCGGCGCGTTTGTGTATTCCCCGGAAGAGAATACGCCGGCCGCAGAGTACCCGGATCAGGTCGATGAGGAGATCAAAGCAGACCGGCAGAGGGATGTCATGGAGCTGCAGGAGGAGATCATCATGGATAAAAATGCTGATATGATCGGCTGCGAACTCCTTGTTATGATTGAAGGAAAGGTGGAAGATGAGAATGCCTACATAGCCAGGAGCTATCGGGACGCACCGGATATTGACGGCTATGTTTTTATTAATACGGATCAGGTACTGGTGAGCGGGGAATTCACAAAAGTGAAGATTACAGGGGCATATGAATATGACCTGATCGGAGAACTGATCTGATCGGTGCGCGGCGGCGCTGCCGCTGCATAAGCATCTGGATCGAGCACGATGTATACGGAGGAGTGGGATTATTATGAATTTACCGAATAGGCTGACGATGTTTCGCGTGATATTGATTCCTTTTTTTGTGTTTTTTCTTCTGGCGGACATCGGGCTCGGAGCGATTGCTCCGATCCTGTCACTGATTATTTTCATCGCTGCCAGCCTGACCGATATGCTGGACGGAAAGATTGCCAGGAAATACAATCTTGTCACTAATTTCGGAAAGTTTATGGATCCGCTGGCGGACAAGCTGCTGGTGTGTTCCGCCCTGATCTGCCTGGTTGAGCTTGAGAAGGTACCGTCCTGGATCGTGATCATTATTATCGCGCGAGAGTTCATTATCAGCGGATTCCGCCTGATTGCGGCGGATCACAGTATCGTGATCGCGGCGAGCATGTGGGGCAAATTTAAGACTGCCTTTCAGATGGCGGCGATCATACTGCTGATCCTGGACTGCGCCTGGACGCTTCCGGTCGGCGGTATTAATATCATCCATGTCCTGGCGGAGATCGCATTGTACGCCGCCCTGGTTCTGACCGTGATTTCCCTGATCGATTATCTCGCAAAGAATCGCGGTGTGCTGAAAGAACAGGACTGAGACGGCAGCAGGAGAAACTATGAGAATTATCGGAGGAACGGCACGCAGTATGCCGTTAAAAACGGTAAAGGGTACCGATACCCGGCCGACGACAGACCGCATTAAGGAAACCCTTTTTAATATCATTCAGAATGAAGTTCCGGGCGCGGTTTTTCTGGATCTGTTTGCCGGAAGCGGCGGAATCGGCCTGGAAGCGGTCAGCCGCGGCGCCCGGAAAGCCGTCTTTGTGGACAGCAGCCGGAAGGCGGCGGCCTGTATCCGTGAGAACATTGCGTTCACAAAGTTTCAGGCACAGTCCGAGTTAAAATGCATGGATTTTATGGCTGCCCTGCGCTCCCTGGAAGGAAAATATATTTTTGATATCGTTTTTATAGATCCGCCCTACGGCCGCGACATGGCAGGGGAAGCGCTTACCTGTCTGCACAGCTCCTCCCTGTGCCGTGAAGGGTCAATGATTATCGTGGAGGAGTCGCTTGATTTTTCTCCGGAAGATCTGTCGGACAGAGGGTTTGATATATTCCGGGTAAAAACATATAAAACAAATCATCACAATTTTATGAAAAGGGGGACTCGCGCTTATCAAGACAGCAA
>JAJBVI010000188.1 GCA_020859905.1 Lachnospiraceae bacterium
GGATTCGGCTGGACGCAGCGCACGGACGCGAATTGATTTGATTTTGATCTGAATGAGGAACATATCACGCGCTTAACCGATAATGCCTTCGGGGCAGCCGGTGCGCAGGGGAAGTATGCACGCATGTACATCAGAAATGACGGAGGAAGAGGAATACGATGGAGATAATTCAGGGCGGAGTCACGGCGGCTCAGGGTTTTTTCGCGGCACACACGGCGGCCGGTATCAAGTATAAGAACCGGGTCGATATGGCGATGCTTTACAGCGGGGAGCCGTGCCGCGCGGCGGGGACTTTTACAACGAATGTCGTAAAGGCTGCCCCGGTACTGTGGGACAGGCATATTGTGGAGGAAACGGGCACGGCGCAGGCTGTTGTCATTAACGCGGGGATCGCTAACGCCTGTACCGGTGAAGAGGGACTGCGTTATTGCCGCGAGACGGCGGAGGCGGTCAGCGGGCATCTGGGGATACCGGCGGAACAGGTTCTGGTGGCGTCCACGGGAGTGATCGGCATGCAGCTTCCCATCGACCGTATCCGTGCGGGGGCAGAGGCGATGCTTCCTGTGCTCAGCGGCAGCAGGTCGGCGGGAACCGCTGCGGCGCAAGCCATTCTGACGACAGATACCCAAGAAAAGGAGGTCGCGGTTCGGTTTGAGGCGGGAGGAAGGACAGTCACCCTGGGCGGTATGTGCAAGGGATCCGGCATGATCCATCCGAATATGTGTACCATGCTTGCCTTTCTTACAACCGACCTGGCGATTTCCGGCGACCTTCTCCGGGAAGCTCTGCGGACGGACATACAGGATACGTTTAACATGATTTCGGTGGACGGCGACACCTCGACAAACGACTCGGTGCTGCTCCTGGCGAACGGACTTGCCGGGAACACGGAGATTACGGAGAAAAACGATGATTACAGGCAGTTCTGCCGGGCTTTGCGTTATGTCAATACGGAGCTCGCGAAAATGATCGCCGGAGACGGGGAGGGAGCGACCGCCCTGTTTGAGGCGCGGGTGATCCATGCGCACTCAAAGGAGGACGCGCGGATTCTGAGCAAATCCGTCATCTGTTCGAGCCTGACCAAGGCGATGATCTTCGGACATGACGCGAATTTCGGGAGAGTTTTGTGTGCTCTCGGGTATTCCGGGGCGGATTTTGACCCGGACAGGGTGGAGCTTTCCTTTGAGAGTGAGGCGGGAAGCATCGCGATTTTCGCAGAGGGAAAGGCTCTGGATTACAGTGAGGAGCAGGCGACGCACATTCTGTCGGAGCCGGTGGTCACGGTGATCGCGGATATGCACATGGGCGACGCGTCCGCGACGGCGTGGGGATGTGACTTGAGTTATGACTATGTGAAGATCAACGCGGACTACCGATCTTAAGGAAGGGTGTGCCGGGCATGGTATTGCACACCGGGTAATTCCGGCGCCGGGATGAGCATGGATATAAAGAACATCCGGCACTGTGGACCGGGCAATTCCGGAGAATGCAGATCCGGCCGGAACTGTGTGCCGGGGTGATACAGATGACAGATACTGATACAGCGGAGGAGCAGGATGACTGAGCGATTAGAAGATTTAAAAGCAAAGGCGGAGGTGCTGATTGAAGCGCTTCCCTATATCCAGCGTTTTAACCGCAGGATTATTGTGGTGAAATACGGCGGGAGCGCCATGCTGGATGAGGGTTTGAAAAAGAGTGTGATCCAGGATGTGACACTGTTAAAACTGGTCGGATTTAAACCGATCGTTGTGCACGGCGGCGGCAGGGAGATCAACCGGTGGGTGGAGAAGTCCGGCATAGAACCGGAGTTTATCAACGGTCTCCGGAAAACGGACGCGGAGACGATGGAGATCGCGGAGATGGTGCTGGGAAGGGTAGGGAAATCCCTGGTGTCCATGGTTGAGGAGCTGGGTGTCCGTGCCGTGAGCATCAGCGGGAAGGACGGCGGTCTGCTGCGTGTGCGGAAAAAATATTCGGACGGCAGGGATATCGGTTTCGTCGGAGAGATACGGGAGGTAGACCCGAAGATTCTGTTTGACCTTCTGGAGAAGGATTTTCTGCCGATTGTATGCCCTGTCGGTCTGGACGGAGAGTTTCAGACATACAATATCAACGCCGATGATGCGGCCTGCGCCATCGCGAGTGCCGTGAAAGCGGAAAAGCTTGCGTTTCTGACCGATATCGAGGGTGTGCGCCGCGACCCGGAGGATCCGTCCACCCTGATCTCAGAGCTGACGGTGACGGAGGCGGAGGAGCTGATGCGGAGCGGTTATGTGGTGGGCGGTATGCTGCCGAAGCTGGGCAACTGCATTCACGCCGTTAAGAACGGTGTTTCAAGGGTGCATATCCTGGACGGGCGGCTGGCGCATTGCCTGCTGCTGGAAATTTTCACAAATAAGGGAATCGGAACAGCAATCATAAATGATACGGAGGACAGATTTTATCATGACTAAACAGGAGTATATGGACGGCGCGGAGCATGCGCTGCTTCACACTTACAATTGCTTCCCGGTCGTTCTGGAGCGGGGAGAGGGCGTTTACCTTTATGACACGGACGGAAAACAGTATCTGGATTTTGCGGCCGGGATCGCTGTCTGTGCTTTCGGCTACGGGAAAAAGGAATACACGGATGCTCTGAAAGCACAGACGGATAAGCTTTTACATACCTCAAATCTCTATTATAATGTGCCGGTCACGGAGGCCGCGCAGAAGACGCTGGCGGCTTCCGGGATGGATCGCGTATTTTTTACAAACAGCGGGACAGAGGCGATCGAGGGAGCCCTGAAGGCGGCAAAGAAGTACGCTTATACGCGGGACGGACACGCGGGGCATGAGGTGATCGCCATGCGGCACTCCTTTCACGGCAGAAGCCTGGGCGCACTTTCGGTCACGGGGACGGAGCATTACCGGGAACCCTTTGAACCGCTGATCCCGGGGATTAAATTCGCGGAATATAACAATATTGAGAGCGTGCGCTCCCTGGTTACCGATAAAACCTGTGCCGTTATTATGGAGACAGTGCAGGGAGAGGGCGGGATCTATCCGGCGGATCCGGCATTTTTACAGGGAGTCCGCGATCTCTGCGATGAGAAGGATATGCTGCTCATTCTGGATGAGATCCAGTGCGGTATGGGCCGCGCCGGCGCCATGTTTGCGTGGCAGCAGTACGGCGTGAAGCCGGATATCATGACGGTGGCGAAAGCGCTGGGCGGCGGCATTCCGGTCGGGGCATTCCTGATGACGCAGCGGGTGGCGGACCAGTCGCTGGAGCCGGGCGATCACGGCACGACCTACGGCGGAAACCCGTTTGCCGGGGCGGCAGTCAGCGCCGTGTTTGACATTTTTGAGAAGGAACATATCGTGGATCACGTCAATGAGATATCTGTTTATCTCGCATACAGACTGGAACAGCTGAAGGAGAAATATTCCTTTATCAGAGACCATCGCGGCATGGGGCTCATCCGGGGGCTTGAGATGGATATCCCGGCAGGACAGGTGGCTGCCGGTGCTCTGGATGAAGGCCTGATCATCATAACGGCCGGGTCGAATGTCCTCCGCTTTGTGCCGCCGCTTGTGATTGAAAAACAGCATGTCGACGAGATGGCAGAGAAGCTGGAGGCTGTCTTCGCGAAAGCAGAAGCAGTAAGATTTGACTGAGGGCGTATAATTCCCGCAAAAAAGCTCATCCTATGGAAAACGGCAGCAGCTGCCCGGAAACAATGAACGGCAGTAACTGCCCGGAATGATTAGAAACGGCAGCAGCTGCTTTGAACGGCGGCAGCCGAAAGGATGGGTGGAAGTTTATATGATGGCGGGAATTCTTATTGCGATCCTCTCCGGGATACTGATGAGCGTGCAGGGCGTATTTAACACGGATGTAACAGAACACAGCAGTCTCTGGGTGGCAAATACATGGGTGCAGATGACGGCGCTGGCGGTCTGCCTGGCTCTCTGGGGCATGACAGACAGAAGCCCGTTTTCACTCCTGTTTGAATTCCAGCCGAAATATGTGCTGCTTGGCGGTGTGATCGGCGCCTTTATCACACTGACGGTGGTGAAAAGCATGGACATCATGGGACCGGCACAGGCAGTCCTGTTCATCGTGATTGCCCAGATGATCAGCGCTTATGTGATTGAACTGGCCGGTCTGTTCGGCATGGAAAAAGCGGACTGGTCCGTGCAGAAGCTGATCGGGATGGCTGCCGCGATCGGCGGCGTGATCCTCTTTCAGTGGGAGAGGACTTCGTAGCGATTGTATGATGGCAGCCTGCACAAAAAATCCGGGTTACTTTTTGGCGGATTTCAATATATAATAATTTAAAAAATTTCTGTTTTTTCCAAAAATAATTTTTCCTGTAGATATGCTGCGGAGTGTGTGTTATCATACAATCCACAGCATTTTTACGATGATAGTGACTTTCAAGGTCTGATTCCTGTTCTTCTTTAAACATTATGAATGGTTGCAATTTCTTTAAAAATTTATGAATTGTCTTGTAATATTTTTTGATGATGATAAAATGGTGTAGAGCATCAAAGCCTTACATTATTTGTAAAGGAGATGCATGAAATGAAAAAATGGATTACAGGTGTGTGCTGCGTTTGTCTGCTGCTCCTGTGCGGCTGCGAGGCGGATCCGGATCTTATTTTGCAAAACGGTGCATCCGCGTCGGAGAGCGTTTCGGACGGGGACACGGAGTCTGGTTCCGGCGAGGGGCAGGACGGTGTTTCTGCGGATCTGTCTTCCGGTGAGGGGCAGAACGGTACTTCCGCAGGGTCGTCTTCCGGGGGCGGACAGGACGGTACCTCCGCGGGGTCGTCTTCCGACGGGGGAGATACGGATGAATCTTCCGTGATCTGTGTGTATATCTGCGGCGCTGTCCGGAATCCCGGCGTATATGAGATGGCGGAACCGGCTCGTGTTTACCAGCTTGTGGAACTGGCCGGAGGCCTGACGGAGGATGCCGATGAGCAGAGTGTGAATCTGGCTCAGTTTGCGGAGGACGGACAGATGATCTGGATTCCGACGGAGGAGGAAAGCGCCGCCGGTGTGGCAGCGCCGCAGGAAGCGGAGTCAGGCACCGCGTCGTCGGATTCTGCCGGAGAGGAGAGCGGAAAGGTAAACATCAATTCCGCCGATATATCGGAACTGACCACGTTGAACGGGATCGGAGAGACGAAGGCTGCGGCGATCGTGGCATACCGCGAGGAACACGGCAGCTTTCAGAGTATCGAGGAGATCATGCAGGTGAGCGGCATCGCGGAAGGCACCTATGAGAAGATCAAAGATTACATAACGGTTTAGTGATTGGGAAAGGAATGGAACTGCAGCTTCAGAAACAGTACTGCAGACCGCGGGTGATCGAGATGGCAAAAAAGGTTCTGGTGGTAGATGATGAAAAACTGATCGTGAAGGGTATCCGTTTCAGCCTGATTCAGGACGGCATGGAGGTGGACTGCGCTTACGATGGCGAGGAGGCTCTTGAGAAGGCCCGCAGCAAAGAGTATGACATCATATTGCTGGATATTATGCTGCCGAAGATGGACGGTTTTGAAGTGTGCCAGACAATCCGTGATTTTTCCGATGTCCCGATCGTTATGCTGACGGCAAAAGGCGATGATATGGACAAGATCCTGGGACTGGAGTACGGCGCGGATGACTATATCATAAAGCCTTTCAATATTCTGGAGGTGAAAGCCCGCATCAAGGCGATCATGCGGCGGACCACGCACAGGGAGGATGAGCAGAATCCGAACCTGATCATAGACGGGGATCTGAAACTGGAATGTGAAGGCCGCCGCCTGTTTGTCCGGGGCAGGGAGATCCGCCTGACGACCAAGGAGTTTGACCTCCTGGAGCTGTTGGTGAAGAATCCGAATAAGGTCTACAGCAGAAAGAGTTTGCTGAATCTGGTCTGGGGATACGAGTCTCCGGGGGATGTTCATACCGTGGATGTCCATGTCCGCCGTCTGCGCGAGAAGGTGGAGACGAATCCGAGTGAGCCGAAGTATGTTCATACGAAATGGGGCGTGGGATATTACTACCATTCGGACCGGTAAGGATGAGGTAATCGCTGTGAAAAGGGTTCTGTATTTTCTTAAAAGTCTGAGATTTCGGATTTTCCTTATGATATTGATATTTGGGATCGCCCCCGGCTTCGTGCTGAGGGCAGGTCTCTTATATGCCTATGAGAACCGTGCGGTGGAGGTGGATGAATACGAGATTTCCACGCAGGCAAAGCTGCTTGCCGCACAGATTGCCGCCAACAATTATCTGGAGAAGCTGTCTTCGGATTCCATCTCGGCGCAGATGGATCAGATGTCTACCATCTATGACGGACGTATCATCCTGATTGACAACGCCTTTCAGATTGTCGCGGATACGTATGAGATGGATGAGGGGAAGCTGATTGTCACAGAGGATGTGATCAGCGCCTGCCAGGGGGAGACGGTGCTCACCTATGACAGCAAATATCACTATATAGAGGTGACAGTCCCGATCATAAATACCGATTCATCGGAAGTTATAGGGATGATGCTGATCAGCGTTTCGACAGACAGCATTGAGTTAAACCTGCAGTATTTAAGGCAGTGGGCGATGCTGATCGAACTGCTTCTGGTTGTGGTGATCATTATAGTATCGATTCCCGTCTCAGCCCGTATGACGAATCCGTTTACCCGGCTGGCCCGCTCTATGTCCGATGTTCAGAACGGATATGAGAAAGATTTCGAGGGGGTCAGAACCTATTCGGAGACAGAACAGATTTCCTCGGCCTGCGGCGAGATGCTGCAGAGACTGCAGACACTGGACGAGACCAGGCAGGATTTTGTGTCAAATGTCTCACATGAACTGAAAACGCCGCTGACCTCCATGAAAGTCCTGGCGGATTCCCTGATCGGTCAGGAGGATGATGTCCCGGTCGAGTTTTACCGTGAATTTATGGCGGATATCGGGGCGGAGATTGACAGGGAGAATCAGATTATCAATGATCTGCTCTCACTGGTGAAAATGGATAAGACCTCCGCGAATATAAATATCGTATCCGCGGATATCAACGAAATGATGGAGCTGCTTATGAAGCGCCTGCGGCCGATCGCCCGGAAAAAGAATGTGAATCTGGTTCTGGAGAGTTACCGCCCGGTGACGGCAGAGGTCGATGAGGTAAAGCTGACGCTTGCCCTGTCAAATCTGATCGAGAACGCCATTAAATATAATCATCCGGACGGGTGGGTCCATGTCTCCCTGAATGCGGATCACCAGGACTTTTTTGTCACGGTGGAGGATAACGGGATCGGCATCCCGGAAGAATCGCAGGATCAGATTTTTGAGCGGTTTTACCGTGTGGATAAGTCGCATTCCAACGAGATTGACGGTACCGGACTGGGGCTGGCGATCGCAAAAAGCGCGGTGATCTTACACCGCGGCGCGATCCGTGTACACAGTGTGCCGGGCGAAGGAACCACTTTTACTGTGCGCATACCGCTGAAGTATTCAGAAAGGACTAAGAAGTGAGCTGTAAACGAACGATATGGAAGACCGGGCTGATTTTTCTGTTTGCCGTTTCCCTTATTCTGTGTTTGCCGGGATGCGGCGGCGGAAAGTCGGCACAATCGGGTTTTTTTATTTATTATCTGAATCAGGATATGACCGGACTGGAGCTGGCGGCCTATGAACCGGAGTCGGATCCGGATGACACAGATGCCATGATTGGAGAATTCCTGAACCTGATCAATGAGGGGACGACGCAGGTGGAGTATCAGCGGGCATATCCGGAAACCGTTGAGATGGTAAAATACGAGTATGAGAATCATCTGCTGTACCTGTATTTTGACGCGGCATACGCGCAGATGTCTGTGACACAGGAGATATTGTGCAGACAGGCCATCGTGGAGACGATGCTGCAGATCACGGATATTGCCGGCGTTTCTTTTTATGTGGGAGGGGAACCGCTCACCGACGCAAAAGGAAATGCCGTGGGAGTGATGACGCTGGATTCTTTTCTGGACAATCCGGGGGAGGAACTCAATGACATACAGACGGCAGACCTGACGCTCTATTTTTCCTCCCTGGATGGGACGAGCCTGGTCTGCGAAACCCAGCACGTATACTATTATTCCAGCAATATTTCCATGGAAAAGCTGGTGATGGAGCAGCTGCTGGAGGGTCCGGTATCCGAGAACGCACAGGCCGCAGTCCCGGACGGTACAGGCCTGATCAGCGTGTCTGTACTGGATGGCATCTGCGTGGTGAACCTCGACGAGAATTTCATGGTGCAGAATTATGACATCCAGGAGTCTGTCGTCATTTATTCTATCGTAAATTCACTGTCAGAGCTTTCGACTGTGGATACGGTGCAGATCGCGGTGAACGGTGAGAGCAATATGGTTTACCGCCAGGATATGCTGCTGTCGGATTTTTATACACTGAATCCGGAGCTGGTCACGGAAGAAGGCGAGGACGTCGAGGTAGATCAGGAGTCCCAGTCGGACAAGGAAGGGCTGTTAAATACCGGGAAGTAAAACAGCCGGAAAAGAGGCTTCGTCATACCGGGGAATAAAACAGCCGGACAAGGATGGCTGTTTCATATTGGACAATAAAAAACAGGGGGGAAGGAGGGGCTGTCTTATACTGGAAAATAAAAGGCATGTCTGTCTGCTTGCATTGTCGGTTATCTTCGGGACCGTGCTCTACAACCGGTCGGAGGATGTATGGCTGCCGGTGCTTCTGACGTTGGGAGCGGTCATTCTGACTGCTCTTCTGACGGGAAAGAAGAGAAGGGAGCGCATGGTTATGGCCGGCATCTGTACCATTCTGATTCTGACGGCATTTTTCCGATGCCGGTATCTGGATCTTTCTTATCTTCAGGTACAGTCGTCTGCAGCGGCGGGAGCCGGCAAAGAACTTACCGGCGTGATCTATAAAAAAGAAATCAAATCTAACAGTTACCTTTACTATCTGAAAACCGAATATAAAACGGTGCTTGTCTATGCCGATTCGGATGAAATACCTGTCGGGACTGCTGTGACGGCAAAGGGCGAAACGGAGCTTTTTTCCCATGCGTCGAACGAAGGAGCTTTTGATCTGGCAGATTATTACCGGTACCGCGGTATCTCATTCCGGATGTTCGCGGAATCAGTGACGCCGGCAGAAGAGCCGGAGCGGAGCCTTCGCGAATTTCTTTATCAATTACAGAAAAAGATTTCAGGGGTGTTTTCCTCGGAGCTTAATGCGCGGGATGCCGGCGTACTCTCCGCCCTGGTGACTGGGAACAGGGGGCTGATGGATCAGGAGGTGCAGGAACTGTACCGTGATGCGGGCATCTCTCATATCCTGGCCATATCCGGACTGCACATCTCCATTCTCGGACTCGGCGTATTCCGTTTTCTGAGAAAAATCCGCTGTTCATATCCGGTTTCCGCTGCCGCCGGGAGCGCTATCGTCGTCTGCTTTGTGATCATGAGCGGCATGGGTACCTCGTCCGGGCGCGCACTGATCATGTATCTGATCCTGATGGGCGCGGAAGTCCTGGGGCGGGCATATGACCCGCTGAACGCGCTGGCGATCGCGGCACTGCTCCTTTTGCTCCGCAATCCGATGAACCTGTACCAGAGCGGGTTTCAGTTTTCATTTCTGGCGATGGGGGCGATCGTGCTGTCATCACAGGTACTCACGAAATACCGGGACGAACGGACCGCGAGGATCGCGACGTATGGGAGGAGTAAGGACGGGAGAAGCACGGCGCAGGGTCGGAATGAGGACGGGAGAAGTATTGCGCTGGCGCGGAGCAGGATCAGGAAAAATACGGTGCAGGGCGGGAAGGAAGAATTGTCACTTTCCGGCCGGTTTCTGCGGAATTTGGGAGAACGATTGTTGTCAGGAGCATTTCTCCAGTTGTTTCTGCTGCCTCTTACGGCCTGGATTTATTATGAAGTCCCTCTGTATGCTTTGTTTTTAAATCTTCTTGTTCTTCCGCTGTGCAGCTGGCTGCTGGGGGCGGGTCTGCTGGGCGGATTCACGGGTCTGTATTTTACGCAGCTATCCAAATGGGTCCTGATATTGTGTCATTTTATTCTGGTATTCTACGAAAAATCCATTGCCCTGGTCAATTGCCTGCCGTTCAGCCAGGTGATTACAGGAAAACCTTCCGCGTGGATACTGTTTCTTTATTATGCGGCACTCGTCGGTTTGTGCCTGTGGTATCTGAACAGGAATACGGGAGGCGGTACGGCGGAGCGGGAAGCGGAGTGGACGGTGGGAGGCGGTACGGCGGGAAACGGCATGTCGGATCGGAAGCCGGGAACCGGGAGAGCGGAGGCTGGGAAACCGGATCGGAACGGGCAGCCTGGCATGCGCGGGAAATATCCGGTTTGTATGCTGACCGGGGCAGCACATTTACTGCCGCTTGTCTTGCTGGTGTGGATTCTCTTTGTCCCAAAACGCACATTTTGCAGGGTGGATTTTCTGGATGTGGGTCAGGGAGACGGGATTTATCTGTCTGACGGAAACGGCATACATATGATGATTGACGGCGGCAGCAGCTCGGAGAACGAGGTGGGTTCTTATATTCTGGAACCCTTCCTGAAATATCACGGTGTGAAAAAGGTGCATGTCTGGATTCTTACACACGGAGATAAAGATCACTATTCCGGTTTGCTGGAGCTTCTGGAAGATGGGTACGAGGTGGAGTATCTGCTTCTGGCAAAATCCATGCCCGGGGATGAGGCGCGGGCAGCATTGATTGAGGCGGCGGAAGCAAACGGAACAGAAGTTGTCTTTGTGGAGGCGGGTGACTCAGTCCGGCTGGCTGACAGCGAAATGGTTTGTCTGTACCCGTCTGATGAGGACACGGGAGATGATACGAATGCACTCTCACAGGTCTGGCAGTTTGAACGGGACGGAATGTCCGTACTGTTCACCGGAGATATCGGGGAAGATCAGGAGGAATTGCTGGTCGAGCGGGGGCTGGTATCGGACTGCGTGGTTCTAAAAGCCGCGCATCACGGGTCAAAGTATTCTTCCTGCGCCGATTTTCTGGAGGAGGTTTTGCCGGAGTATACGGTCATCTCCTGCGGGGAGGGAAACAGCTACGGTCATCCGCACGCGGAGGCACTCGAGAGAATTGAGGATGCAGGAAGCGAGATACTGCAGACGCAGGACTGCGGACAGATCACATTTTATGAAAAGAACGGAGGCTTTAGGATGCGGATTTACAATTCTGATGATTAAGAATCCGGGGGGAAGAAGAAAGGATCAGGCCGTGATTTTGTCAAGAAACGGAATGCCTATCCACAAACAAAATGCCGCCGGAAACAGGTTTCAAATGCCCGTTGACAAACCATACCCCCTTATGTATAATGATGCATATACCCCCATTGGTATAGGAACAGAGGTGTGGATATGAAACGATTGATGGAAAAGTTAGAAGCTCTTTTGGAGAGAGGCGGCGCCAAAAAGGATATTACTCTGCTTGTGATTTCAGGCATCTCTTTGATTCTCAGCCTGACAGGATGGGATCCGCTTCCGTTTGACCTGGCATGGATTTCGATTATCCTGTGCGGTATCCCCATTATCCTGGAGGCGGTCATAGGGATGGTCACTGCTTTTGACATAAAGGCAGATGTCCTGGTGTCGATCGCACTGATCGCCTCAGTCTGTATCGGAGAGGATTTTGCGGCCGGGGAGGTTGCATTTATCATGCAGCTGGGCGGACTGCTGGAGGACTTGACGGTTGCAAGGGCAAGAGCCGGTATTGAAAAGCTGGTGCATCTAACCCCACAGACAGCACGGCTTATTGCGGATGGAACCGAGAAAATTGTTCCTGTAGAAGAAGTCCCTGTGGATGCTTTGCTCCGTGTCCTTCCGGGGGAAACGGTTCCCGTTGACGGCATAATTATTTTAGGGCAGACCTCTGTCAATCAAGCTGTTATGACCGGCGAGTCTTTGCCGGTGGACAAAACCGTAGGCGATGAGGTGTCTAGCGGTACGGTCAATCAATTCGGTGCATTTGAGATGCGAGCGACAAAGGTCGGCGAGGACAGCTCTATTCAGAGGATGATACGGTTAGTGCAGTCAGCAGACGCCG
>JAJBVI010000222.1 GCA_020859905.1 Lachnospiraceae bacterium
GCACGAAGTGCGGAGCAATCCGTAGTATCATACCCTTTTGTCGCTCGAATCATATAATAATATGAAATTCTGACAATCCATACTAAAAGAAAGGTGTGAAAAAAATATGAACGCGATCGAACAATTCAAACAATGGGCGGCCGAATCCGACAACATCGTATTTTTCGGCGGAGCCGGCGTTTCCACGGAGAGCGGTATCCCGGACTTCAGAAGTGTGGACGGGCTGTATCATCAGAAGTATGACTATCCGCCGGAGACGATTTTAAGCCATACCTTCTACATGGAGCATACGGATGAATTCTTCCGTTTCTACCGCGACAAGATGCTCGAGCTGGACGCGAAGCCGAACACGGCGCACATCCGGCTGGCGGAGCTTGAGGCCGCCGGGAAGCTGAAGGCCGTGATCACCCAGAATATCGACGGTCTGCATCAGGCGGCGGGCAGCAGGGAAGTGCTGGAGCTGCACGGGAGCGTTCACCGCAATTACTGCACCCGGTGCCGCAGATTATATGATGCCCGCTATATCAAAGCATCCGCCGGCGTTCCCCGCTGTGACTGCGGCGGACAGATTAAGCCGGACGTAGTCCTCTACGAGGAGGGGCTGGATTCTCAGACCATACAGGATGCTGTCCGCTATATCAGCAGCGCCGACATGCTGATCGTCGGCGGCACCAGCCTCGCCGTTTATCCCGCCGCCGGGCTGATCGACTATTATAATGGAAACAAACTGGTGCTGATCAATAAATCCTCCACCCCCATGGACCGCAAGGCGGATCTCCTGATCCAGGACTCCATCGGAAAAGTATTTGCCGCGATCGAGGTGTAGGCGTATGGCGTACCACTATGAAATCGGCGACATCGTAAAACTGAAAAAAAAACATCCCTGCGGCAGCTTTGAATGGGAAATCCTGCGCGTCGGCGCGGATTTCCGCTTAAAATGCACCGGCTGCGCCCACCAGGTCATGATGCCGCGGACCATTGTGGAAAAAAACACCCGCGGACTGAAAAAACCTTAAAAACGCCCTTGCCTCCTTTCAAAAAATATGTTAAAATGTAATTTCGTGATATACAATTCCTTGCTCTCAGAGAAAGAGAGCCACCAGACCAAAAGGAGGTAGAGATCAGCATGAACAAGTATGAATTAGCATTGATTGTCAATGCCAAAATCGAGGATGACGCCAGGGCTGCCGTTGTTGAGACCGCAAAGGGTTACATCGAGCGTTTCGGCGGCACCGTGACAGAAGTCGAGGAATGGGGCAAGAAGAGATTAGCCTATGAGATTCAGAAAATGCACGAAGGCTTCTATTACTTCATCCAGTTCGAAGCTCCCGGCAGCGCCCCTGCCGAGATAGAGCAGCGTGTTCGGATTATGGACAACGTGCTTCGGTACCTGATCGTCAGAAAAGACGAGGCATAAGACGAAGAAAGAAGGTTCTATGAACAGAGTGATATTAATGGGACGTCTCGCAAGAGACCCCGAGATCCGGTATGCACAGAATGATCAGACCATGGCGATTGCCAAATATACGCTCGCAGTCGACCGCAGAGGCCGCAGAGACGGGAATGACGGTCAGCAGACTGCGGACTTTATCAGCTGTACCGCGTTTCGCCAGCAGGCCGAGTTCGCGGAGAAGTACCTGCGCAAGGGCATGAAGATCGCCGTTACCGGCAGGATTCAGACCGGCAGCTACACGAACCGCGAGGGGCAGAAGGTCTACACGACAGATATCATCGTGGATGAACATGAGTTCTGCGAGAGCAAGAACGCGGGCAGTTCCGGCTCCGGCGGATATGCGCCGGCCGAGGACAGCCGCCCGGCGCCGGACAGCGCGGCCGCCGACGGATTCATGAATATCCCGGACGGAATTGACGAAGAGTTACCCTGGAACTAAATGTAACCGTTTCGCGGCCGTCACTGCCCGCGGACGATGCCCGCGCCGTATAACGGCGCCTGACCAATACAATCAGTCTCTATCAGGAGGTACAGCAATCATGGCTTATAACAGAAACGATTCTCCGATGAAAAGGAGAGGCGGACGCAGGAGGAAGAAAGTCTGCGTATTCTGCGGCAAAGATAATGTGATCGATTACAAGGATGTCAACAAGTTAAAGAGATATGTCTCTGAGCGCGGCAAGATCCTTCCGAGAAGGATCACCGGCAACTGCGCGAAGCATCAGCGCGCGGTCACGACCGCGATCAAGAGAGCGCGCCACGTTGCGCTTATGCCATATATCGCGGAGTAGGCATGTTATGCGCTGCTGAGCAGCGCCTCTGCTGCGATTTGCATTTGATTCAGATCGGACAGTTATAAGAGCCATCAGCATTACGCTGATGGCTCTTATTTCGTAACTGTTCAGCACCTTCACAGTTACGAGGAAAAGTCCATTTAAAATCGCGTCTCCGCTGCCGCTTCGGCTGGCGCTAAACGAACGTCCACTGAACATTCAGGCGCCGCGATGGGACCATAATCCCTCAGTCCTGCTCCAACAGGTTCGTCATACTCTTTAAGCTGATCGCGATCGTCGAGGTGTTATGCAGCAGCGAGGAAGTCGCCGGCGGCAGCACGCCCGCCACGCCGAGAATGATCAGCATCAGATTGAACCCGATGATGAAGCGGTAATTTCCGTTGATGCGCTTCATCAGCGCATCGCTTAAGCTTTTCAGGGTCACAAGCGCGTACAGGTCATCCGCCGAGATCGTCACATCCGCTATTTCTCTGGCGATGGCCGCGCCGTCCGAGATCGCGATCCCGACATCGGCCTCCGAGAGCGCCGGGGAATCGTTCACGCCGTCGCCGATCATGATGACGCGCCGTCCGGACGCATGCTCGGACCGGATAAAACCGGCCTTGTCCTCGGGCAGGACCTCCGCGTGGTACTCATCCACGCCCACGGCGGCAGCCACCGACCGCGCGGTTCGCTCATTATCCCCGGTCATCATCACAACCTTCCCGATGCCCATCTCCTTCAGGAAGCCGATCACGTCCGAAGCCTCTTCGCGCAGCGGATCCTCGATACAGATGACCGCGGTCAGGATCCCCGATTCCGCCAGATAGAGGTGGGAATACTCATCCGGAAGGGCATCAAACTTCTCCTGTTCGCCGTCCGGAATCCGGCACTGCTCATCCTCAAAGACAAAATGATAGCTGCCCAATACGACCTTCTGCCCGTCCACAATGCTGGATATGCCGTGTGCGACCACGTATTCCACCTTCGTATGCCGTTCCTCGTGGAACAGGTTCCGCTCCTTCGCCGCGTTCACAACCGCCTTCGCGACGGAGTGGGGATAATGCTCCTCCAGGCAGGCCGCCATCCGCAGGACATCCCTCTCCCGCCTGCCGTCAAAGGTCACGATCTGTGCCACGGAAGGCAGAGCGTACGTCAGCGTGCCGGTCTTGTCAAAGACGACGGTATCAGCCTCTGACACAGCCTCCAGGAACTTCCCGCCCTTGACGGAGATATGGTAAGCGTTGCTCTCCCGCATCGCCGACAGCACCGCCAGCGGCATGGAAAGCTTCAGAGCGCAGGAAAAATCCACCATCAGAATGGACAGCGCCTTCGCGGCATTCCGCGTCAGGAGCCAGGTCAGGATCGTCCCGCCGAGGCTGAACAGAACCAGGCGGTCCGCCAGATGGGATGCCCTGTCCTCCGTCTCGGATTTCAGCTTCTCGGAGTCCTCGATCATACGGACGATCCTGTCATAACGCCCGAACCCGGATACCTTGTCCACGCAGATGACGCATTCGCCCTCCTCGACCACCGTCCCGGCATAGGTATAACTGCCGATCCCCTTATGCACGGCCAGCGGTTCTCCGGTAATGGAAGACTGGTTCACCATTGCTTCCCCGGATACCACCCTGCCGTCCAGCGGGATCATATTTCCCATGCGGACCACGATCTCATCGCCGACCTGAATGTCGTTGACCGAAACCAGCACCTCCTGTCCGTCAACCTTCTGCCATACCCGGTCGACCTTCAGCGACATGGTCCGCGCCAGGTCGTCCACGGACTTCTTGCGCGTCCACTCCTCCAGGATCTCGCCGATCCGCAGCAGGAACATCACAGAAGACGCCGTATCGAAATCACCGCGCAGCATGGAAACCGTGATCGCCACGGCATCCAGAAGCGCCACCTCGATCCTGCCCTTCATCAGGGAGCGCACACCCTTCGCAATGTAACGGATCGAACGCACAGACGATATGAGTATCCGCACCGGAAGCGGAAGGAAAAACTTCGTCACGATCCGGCCGGCGATCGTAAACACCAGCCTGTCTTCAAACTCACGGCTGAGCGCCCGGCCGGTGTGATCCGGGACAAGCGCCTCATACTTCTCATAACAGAAACGGGAAAGCGCGGTGATAATGCCCTGCCGTATCATCTGTGCGGCGTTCTGACCGGCATGCGCTTCGTTCTGTCCTGCCGCCGGCTGTGCATCCCCGCGGAGCATTTTCTTCATACAGGAGCCCGTATTTCCCGTACGATAAAAAATCACCGCGTCGCAGGTACGGTCATATACCTTCACATCAGTCACACCGCTCTGCGCTCGCAGGTAATACTCCAGAATATCCGCCTGGTGCAGGGTCATATACCCGCAAACCATGTGCACCCGCATACGGCCTCCGGATTCATGCAATATCTTACATCTCATGATATGCCTCCCATGTCCTGTTCAGCCTGATTATTCCTCATCCTCAAAGGAAGTATCCGCTACCTCCTCCGCTTCCTTCGCCGCGCGGGCCTCATTGATCTCCTTCGCGTCAGCCAGAATATCGTCCGCGTTCTCTTTCACCCTGGTGGCGGTCTCCATCACGCAGTCCTTCGCGCGAAGCACGGCGGCCGTGGTATGCGTATACGCCCTCTTCGCGTCCCTGCTGCTGAGGATCCTGATCCCCGCCGTCCCAAACAGAACGCCGCCTGCAAATAACCCGAGTTTCGTCCAAAAAGTATTCATTAATATGTCCTCCTCTCATAATTTAACTGACATTGTCTCATTCATGACCTTTTTATCCATATGATATCTGTCGGTATCAAAGTCAAGAATCGGACCGCAAGCGCTCCGTTCCTGACTTTTTGGTATTTTTATTATCATATCACGGTTCCCTCCGGTTGTACAAGGATATTTTTGGTTTGACTATTTTACTCAATATTTGTCATTTTTATTCATAATTACCCTGCGCAAACCGAATCGGAGATGAGCCGCAGTCATGTAATAGCAGCAGTGAGTGGTCGGCAGCAAGTGTGAAGTACTATCCTGAATCGTTACGCATATTCTTTATATAAAAAAGCAGACATGGAAACTGCCGATGCGACATCCTCTGAAAAAAATCTATATTCCCGCCATACTGATCGCAGCTTTCTGCATCGCGTTTTTTGTGCGCGGCGCTTTCCGGCAGACGGAAAACGGCGCCGGAATCGCTGCAGATAAGCAATCCGGCAGCTATACGGACAATTCCGCGGGCGGCAGTGAAGACGATTCCTTCCGCAGCTTTACGGATGATTCCGCGAGCGGCAGCGCCGATGAATCTTTCCGCAGCTTTACGGATGAATGGTTCCGGCAGGAGGTCTCGGCCAATCCCCTGACGCTCCGCTATATGCTGAAGGATCCCGGGGCGTACGGCGTTGCAGAATACAGTACGGATCTGGGCGTATATTCCGAAGAAAATTTCCGGATCTCGGCCGCGCTCGCGGAAAATATTTCTGCTGTTTTAAATGAATTTGACGAAACCGCCCTTTCAACGGAAAACCGCCTCACACGCGATGTGCTGCTGGACGCACTGCAGAACACGATTGAGGCCGCGGAATTTCCGTATTACGAGGAGCCGCTGCGCCCGACCACCGGCATCCAGTCCGAGCTGCCGATCCTTCTCGCGGAATACAGTTTTTCGGACACGCAGGATATTCGGGATTATCTGGAGATTCTTGAAAGCATCCCCGCCTGGTTTGACAGCATCTGCGTCTATGAACGGGAGAAACAGGAGCAGGGGCTTTTCATGTCCGACGCCGCGGCGGAAACCGTCATCGCCCAGTGCGAGGATTTTGCGGCTGCCGGAAATGATAATTATCTCATTTATAGCTTTGAAGAACGGACAGACAGCCTGAACGGGCTGTCCGAAAACGACCGGACCGCATACAAAAATCAGAATCAGGCCATCGTAACGCAGCAGGTGCTCCCCGCGTTCCGCGAGATCGCAGACACGCTCACTGCACTCATGGAGGGTGCATCCGCGGCAGATGCGAGCTTTTCCATTGAGACAGAGAACACTGACTCTGAGACAAAAGAATCTCCGGCATCGGGTTCCTCCACGGCAGCGGAAGACCCCGCAGAAATCTCCGGCTCATCCCCGGGTTCTCCGGATTCCTCCGGCGGAAACCGGAACGGGCTTTATTATCTCCCGCTCGGAACCGAATACTACGCACTCCTGGTTCGGCAATCCACCGGCAGCCCGGATTCCGTCAATACCCTGAAACAGCGTGTGGCGGCGCAGCGCAGCGCGGATCTGGCAGAGATCGCGGCGCTTCTGGAGGAATACCCCGGTCTGGAAACGGATTACCTCTCCGCTGCCGCCCCCTGCGAGACACCGGAAGAAATGCTGGAACTTCTCCGAACACAGACCGCCGGCGATTTCCCCGCCGCGGACGGATGCGGTTACACCGTAAAATATGTAGACGCAGCCATGGAGGATTACCTGGCGCCCGCGTTTTACCTCACTTCCCCGCTGGACGATTTTTCCGAAAACTCCATCTACATAAACAGCAAAAACGGTTATGACGGGATCCGGCTTTTCACCACGCTGGCGCACGAGGGCTTCCCCGGACATCTCTACCAGAACGCGTATTTTAACAGCACGAATCCTTCCCCGGTCCGCGCCCTGTTCGGACCGGCCGGATATTCCGAAGGATGGGCGACCTATGCGGAACTGCTGTCCTGCGGTTATGCCGGTCTCTCCGACGAGACAGCCGGGTTCCTGGCGCTGGAGCAGTCTGCGGTGCTGAGCCTGTACGCCACAGCGGATCTGTACATTCATTCCGAAGGATGGACCTTTGCGGATACGCTGGATTTTTTCTCGGACTACGGATTCACGGGCGAAGAGACCATCCGTGAAATCTATGATCTCATCACGGCGGAACCGGCGCATTATCTGAAATATTACATCGGCTATATCGAATTTCTGGATTTAAAGGAATATGCAAAAGAATTGTACGGGGCAGGTTATACGGACTTCGCCTTTCACCGGGCGGTGCTTACAATGGGTCCGGCACCCTTTGGAATTTTAGAGAATTACTTAGACGATTACTACGAGATTTCCGTTGCGGCATCGTCCTCCCCGGATGTTTCGCCCGACTGAGACGCTGCGGCATAAACACAGCCCGCTGCTTAAAAACCCTGTTGACCGGAGTCCTCCCCCGACAGCAGCCGGCTGTAGATCTCGCGTTTTCCGACGCCCCGGTCTCTCGCGACCTGTTTCATGGCGGATTTCCGGTCCATCCCGCCGTCGGTATAGTACGCCATGTGTTCCTGCACAGTCAGGCTCAGCCAGTCCCCCTGCTGCTGCCGGATCAGCTCCCGGCGGCTCATTCCCTCTATGACAAGGACACACTCTCCCCGCACGCCGTGAGTCTCATAAAAAGCCGCGGCTTCGGCCAGTGTCGTCCGAAACGCTGTCTCATGCATTTTGGTGAGCTCACGGCATACCGTGATCCGCCGGTCGCCCAGCGCGTCCAGCAGCTCCCGCAGCGTCGCGGTCAGGTGGTGCGGCGCCTCGTATATGACGATCGTCCGGGTGTCTGTCTTCAGCTCTTCCAGAATGGCCGTGCGCTCCTTCTTTTCCTTCGGAAGAAACGCCTCAAAAGAAAACCGGCGGGTCGGCAGACCGGACAGCGTCAGCGCCGTGACGCAGGCAGCGGGGCCAGGCAGGGAAGTGACCTCGATCCCCTGCTCGTAACAGATGCGCACCAGATCCTCCCCCGGATCCGAGATGCCCGGCGTTCCGGCATCCGTGATCAGGGCGATATTCTGCCCCGCCCGCAGCTTTTCCGCCAGCACATCGGCTTTGTCGATCTTATTATACTCGTGGTAGCTGGTCAGCGGCGTTTTGATCTCGAAATGATTCAACAGCCGGATGGAGTTTCTCGTATCCTCCGCGGCGATCAGATCCACCTCCCGCAGCGTCCGCAGGACGCGCAGCGTGATATCCTCAAGATTCCCGATCGGAGTCGCGCACAGATATAATTTCCCTGACATAGATCTCTCCTTCAATATCCGTAAACCTCATAGATTTCATCTGTGTACACGCCCGGCTCGCGGTACACGATCAGCGGCTTCTCCACCGTCATCCGCGGCCGTGCGCCGCGCGTACCCCCGACCAGAACCATATTCGGCTCACGGTCAGCATATGGGTAAACCAGACGCAGACGCTTCGGCTCGACGCGGTAGCGAACCATCAGGGAAATGATCTCAGCCAGCCGGAACGGGCGGTGAACCATAAAAAAATGCCCGCCCGGCACCAGAAGCGCCGCGCTCTCACGCACTACATCCTCCAGCGTGCACAGAACCTCATGCCGGGCAATCGTCTTTTCCTCATCCCGGTTCGTCAGGCCGTGGCTGCCCGTCATATAAGGGGGATTCGCCGTAACCACATCAAAAGAAGACGCCCCGAACAGATTCGAAGCGTTCCGTATGTCTCCCTCCACAATTTGAATTTTATCCTCCAGATGGTTGAGCGCCACGCTCCTGCGGGCCAGATCCGCACTGTACGGCTGTATCTCCAGTCCGGTGAACTGCCGTCCTTCTGTCTTCGCGGACAGGAGCAGCGGTATGATGCCGTTTCCGCATCCGAGATCCAGACAGACCGCACCGCGTTTCACCTCCGCAAAACCGGACAGAAGTACGGCATCCATCCCAAAGCAGAACTTCTGCGGATTCTGAATGATCCGATAACCGTTTCTCTGCAGATCGTCCACGCGCTCTCCCGGCAGCAAATGATCCATGTAACTTCTGATCCCCCTTTATCCGCCTGCCGGCAATGATAATCCGATTCATCTCCGGCAATGACTTTCACTCTGACATCCCCGCTTATCCGCCTGCCGGCAATGATGGTTCCGATTCATCCATCACCGTCTATTCATTCAGCTTTGATTTCTCCCCTTTGTCCTCCAGCGCGGACAGCTTTTTCATTTCTTCCCTGCTCAGCCGCTCCCGATCCTTCCGCTTCCGGCCCCGGAACCTCAGCTGATCGGCCGGATATTCCCGGATCTCTTTCTCTTCGCCGGTATCTACGACAACCTTCACCATCTGCCGCAGCACGCTGACGCTGGAAACCTCGCCCTTCAGTCCGTCGGATGTCGTCACCCGATCGCCCGTGTTCGGCAGATGGCTGTTCAGGTATTCATACGTTTCCTGCTCATTCTTCAGACAACACATCAGCCGTCCGCAGGTGCCGGAAATCTTCGTCGGATTCAGCGACATATTCTGCTCCTTCGCCATCTTGATGGAAACCGGGGCAAACTCCGACAGATATGTGTGGCAGCACAGCGGCCGCCCGCAGACACCGACGCCGCCGAGAATTTTGGTCTCGTCGCGGACACCGATCTGGCGCAGTTCAATGCGTGTCCGGAACACGCTGGCCAGATCCTTCACCAGCTCGCGGAAATCAATCCGGCCATCTGCGGTGAAATAAAACAACAGTTTGTTATTGTCAAACGTATACTCAGCCTGAACCAGCTTCATGGCCAGCCCGTGCTTCCGGATTTTTTCCTGACAGATCCGATACGCGTCCTTTTCCTTCTCAGAATTCCTCCGGACGATCCGGTCGTCCTCTTTCGTCGCCATCCGGATGACGGTTTTAAGCGGCTGTGTCACCTCATCATCCGTCATGTCCGTCGGCGGCAGGATCACCGTCCCGTACTCGACGCCGCGCGCCGTCTCCACGATCACGTGGCTCCCCCGCTCCAGGGGCAGACTCTTCGGATTGAAATAATATATCTTGCCCGCCTGCCTGAAGCGGACGCCAACTACCTTTATCATGCAATGTTCTCCTTTATATTCATCAGAAGCAGCTCCAGCGTCAGCGGAGCGTTTACATTCGCCCGGATCCGCCGGTCAGCCGTCCCGATCGCCTGCAATATCAGCTCCAGACCGGAAAATGTGCTGCGGCCGGCCATCTGCTTTATCATATGGGACTGTCCCTGAAAAATCAAGTGTTCTTCATCAGCCGCCGCCTTATATAATAACACATCCCGGAAAAGAAGCAAAAGAAGATCGAAAAAAACCGGGATATCCTCCTTCCTGTCCAAAAGCGTCTCCAGCTCCTTTCCCATATCATAGGATGGCATATCGCCGATTCTGCGCACCATCTGCACAACATAGTCCCGCAGCGAGGCAAACTGCTCCGAGGAGGCCAAAAGGATCGCCCTGCCTACATTCCCCTGGGCAAACGCGACGCTTATGTCCGCCTGATAATCCGGCACATGATACCGCTCCATCAGGACAGCGCGGATTTTATCATCCTCCACTGCTTTCAGATTCAGCGTCACGCAGCGCGAACAGATCGTCGGCAAAAAGGCATCCGTATTCGCTGTCAGAAGCAGGATCACCGCATAGGGCGGCGGCTCTTCCAACGTTTTCAGCAGGGCATTCTGCGCCTGGATGTTCATTTTCTCCGCTTCATCCACAATGTAAATCTTGTATTTGCTGCTGTATGGTTTTATGATGATATCCTGATTGATCTGCACGCGGATATCGCCCACCGAGATGGCGGTCTTGTCATGCGTCACATATATGATATCCGGCTGGTTCTTCCCGGCCGCCTGCCTGCAGGAACGGCACTCCATACAGGGTTCCGTCCGAATATCTCTGTGAGCCTGTACGGTCTCAGACCCCTGAAGCAGTTCATGCCGCGGCCGGCCTGCGGAACCGGCCAGCTGAGCCTGCACAGTCTCACACTGCAGCGTCATCGCAAATGCTTCCGCCAGCATGCGTTTCCCGGCGTGGTCCGGTCCGTTTATAATGTAGGCATGGGATACCGTGTCCATGCAAACCGCGTTCTTCAAATGTTCTATGACCTGCCCGTGACCGACGATATCACGAAATCCCGCCATGCTGCTGCTCCTGTTCTCCGCCTCTCCGCCAACCTGCCGGAATTGCTGAATTCTGTTCTCTGCGGACCTGCCAGGGTTACGGCTCCTGTCCCTCGCAGACCTGCCGGGGTTACGGCTTCTGTCCCTCGCGGACCTGACAGATATACTGCTCCACGTCACGCAGGATCTGTTCCTTATCACGGTTCTCAAACATGCGCGTGATCCCGGCTGCATCCAGGTTCTCCGCAGAAAAATCCTGTTCATCCGCCAGAAACCGGCGGCACATCTCCGCGTATTTCGGCTGCTCCTGCTTCCGTTCCCGCCGCAGTGCACGCTCCAGCCGGTCTCCGTCATCCACCCACACATAGATGGGACAGACATGCTCCGCGCCGAAATAGTCCCGGATCTTTACATACGCCTCCGGCGTCCCGATCATCAGGTAATCCTGCCGCAGCAGATCAATCTGCCCGTCATCCGCTGTGAAATACTTCCAGTCGCCGTGGATCGTATGGTAGGTGCGCATCTCAATGACCCGTCCCATGCGCTCCAGCTGTTCCGCTTCGGCATCGGTACGAAAAAAATACGTAAGCCCGTCAACCTCGCCAGACCGGATCGGACGGGTCGTATACGGCACGATATGTTTTAAATGTAAATCCTCGCGCCCGCGCAGATTTTTATATATGAAATCCTTGCCGGAAGCGCTCTTCCCCATGAGACAGAATATGATTCCCATACAGTATCTCCATTCATGGTCATTTGATCCCCCGTGCAGCGTATCGAAAACCCCCTGTGCAGATATTCCGGTGCTTTCCGATAACACAACGAAAAATAATCAGTCATTTCTATCAGTGAAAGTCGATTTTACTCTGCCAAAACCCTGCGGTACAGATAACCTGTTTTACTAGTACATCGAATAATTAATAACTGGCTATAGCGCGCCGAATGATTTTTCATG
>JAJBVI010000022.1 GCA_020859905.1 Lachnospiraceae bacterium
GTTCTGTACTGGTTTGTCTTTGAAAAAGGACTGAAAGCGGGAGGGATCAATACCAGGGCGGGGATTACCGTACCCTTTGTTCTCTGGCTGATCGCCGGCCTGGTGCCGTGGTTTTTCTTTCAGGATTCCATAAACGGCGGAACGAATGTCCTGGTTGAATATAACTATCTGGTTAAAAAGGTGGTATTTAAGATCAGTATACTGCCGATCATAAAGATCATATCAGCGCTGTTTGTGCATGTGTTTTTTATCGCGTTTATGCTGATTATGTATGTGGCCATGGGGTTCAGCATCCATCTGTCGTATATACAGATTATATACTATTCCCTGTGTGTGTTTGCGCTGTCGCTGGGCCTCAGTTATCTGACCTGTTCGATCACGGTATTTTTCCGCGATCTGACACAGGTTGTCAATATTGTCCTGCAGGTGGGAACCTGGCTGACGCCGATCATGTGGAATTTTGACGGAATTGGCCTGCCCTCGTTCCTTCGGGTGATATTTAAACTGAATCCCATGTTCTATGTCGTGGAGGGATACCGTTCCGCGCTCATCGAACAGGATTGGTTCTGGCAGAGCCCGGTGATGTCCTGTTATTTCTGGGGTGTGGTCGTGGTCTGCTTTGTGGTGGGAACTGTCGTGTTCCGGAGACTGCAGGTGCATTTCGCGGATGTATTATAAAAGGAACTGATGTACCGGCGCAGGACGGCATACATTCGTTCAGGTGTGTAAAAAGATTTATTTTCAGGAGAATTATGGAGATGAGGGAGTATATTGGCGGTGTATGCCTGGATTTGACATATGACAGCGGAGATACTGCTTGTGCGGATGAGAGGGAACTGGACGAGATACTCCGGATCGTACAGACGGTGGATAAGAGGGACTTCGGCAGGGTGATCGCGGACAGAAGGAGCGAGCGCTTACTGTATTATCTTTCCGCACAGCGCCAGAATATTGCGGCCGGACTGGAGATCGGCCGCAATCAGAAGATTCTGGAAATAGGATCCGAGTGCGGCATTGTCACGGATAAGCTGGCACGGAAAGCAAAAAGCGTTACCTGTATTGATCCGTCTGCGAAAAAATGCAGGGTGAATGCGTACCGCAACCGGGCATACGATAATATTGAGATTTACGCGGGAAGCTTTGAAGCAGTGTGCGCTCAGTTCCCGGACAGGTATGACATCGTTACCCTGATCGGCGTTCTGGGAGATATCCGAAACAGGCTGGGATGCGCTCTGTCAGCGGAGAATCTTCTGCGGACAGCGAAAGATTTACTGAAACCGGACGGAATGCTGGTCCTGGCTCTGGACAACAAATACGGACTGAAATACTGGGCCGGGTGCCGCGATGAGTGCAGGCATGAGTTTTTCGGCAATCTGAAAGCGCACGGGGACAGCAGAGAGGATCCGTATTATTCCCTAAACAGGATCAAAAAGATGCTTAAGGATGCAGAACTGGAAGATATGGAATGCTTCTATCCATATCCGGATTATCGTTATGCGCGCAGCATTTATTCGGATGAGTATCTCCCTTCGAGAGGGGAGCTGACATCCAATATGAATAATTACGGGGAGAGCAGAATGGTGCTTTTTGATGAGGGAGAGGCATATGATCATCTGATTTCCGACGGATTATTTCCTTTGTTTTCCAATTCGTATTTGATTGTCTGCAGAAGAAAGGATACGCGGCAATGAGCGGAAAAAGCATTTATTATAAATTTTCAAATGACAGAGACCCGCGTTTTGGCATCGTGACGCAGATTATTTCGGACCAGGGTGAGAAGTATGTCGTAAAAGAACCGGCCGACCCTGCTGCCGAACCACATGTCAGAGCCATTGTAAAAAACGGGGAAAGTCTGCGTGAATATTATAGGGGCAGCCGGATCCGTTTCGCGCAGTCTGAATGGACGGGCAGCGGAGTCAGGATTGAGTGGGTACAGGGACGCAGTTTTGCGGAATATCTGGATGAGCTTCTGGAAAAAGGAGATGCGGATGCCTGCCTGCGGCTCATGGAAGAATATTTTGAACAGATATTTTCCGGGAGAACCCGCGCGTATCAGTGCCTTCCGGACAGTGAGATATATTATGACGCGGGTGCGGCGGCGGAATCCGTTGAGGCGGTGTCGGGGATTGACGTCGACATGCTGTTTCAGAATGTGATTTATTCGGAAGCGGAGCATATCTGGACGGATTACGACTATGAGTGGGTTCTGTCGTGCGATATACCGGTGAAGTTTCTGGTCTATCGATGCCTGTCTTATTATCTCACCACCGATCTGCGGATTCGGCTGCTTGGCTCAAATGTTTATGAATATTTTCATATTTCCGCGAAGGATATGCAATGCGTCAAACGCATGGAAGAACAGCTTCAGAGTTATATCAGGGGTGGGTCCGTTCCGTTATGGGTATTGCTGGGAGATATGGCCGGACCGATCATTCAGGTGCCTCCCATGGCAGAGCATAAGATAAATGTCCGCCAGGCTCAGATTTATTATAATTCGGGAAACGGATTTTTCCCGGATAAAATGAAACCCGTGCGTGTGGAGGAGTTTGAAAGCGGAAGATTCCGGGCAAAGCTGGAATATCCGGCAGAGACACAGGAGATCCGGTTTGACCCGGTTCAGAGCGGATGTATGATGAAAATACTCTCCCTGACGGATGAACGGGGGAATAATCTGTCCTTTCAGACAAACGGGACCTGTTGTCTGGATGAGGAATATATCTTTCTGCATGACGATCCCCAGATCCTGGTAAAAACAACCGCGGATACCGGCAATGTAAATATCATATATTCTCTGATCGCCATGGATGCTGATGATATGTCCGGAAGAGTTACGTTGGAAAAGTGCCACCGGGAAATGTTATCCCGCGAGGCGGAACTGGCCAGAACCGGGACTTTGCTGACGGATTTGCGGAGACAGAATGGGGAGCAGCAGAGACAGAATGAGGAACTGCAGAGACAGAATGAAGAGCTGCAGACGGATCTGGCAGAGCAGAAAAACAGAAATGAAGATCTGAAAAAACAGGTGCTGCAGCTGGAAGGACATGTAGAGAAGGCGGTTATGACCTGTCAGTCAAAAGCGAAAGAGTATAAGTCCAAGGTGAAAGAGTATGAAGCGTCGATTCAGAATTATCAGTCGTTCATCGACAGTCTTACCGGTTCTACGTCATGGAAGCTGACCGGACCGTTCCGGAAAATAGGGAATAAGATGCATTCTGACTCCGATAAACACAGTTAGAATATGTGGATGAGTTATGCCAGAGAGGTGCCGAAACTATGAGTGAAACAGCGATCAGGGTTGATAAGGTAAGTAAAATATATAAGCTGTATGATAATCCCAGGGATCGTATGAAGGAAGCGCTGGGCTTTTCAAAAAAGCAGAGGTATAAAGAGCATTATGCTCTGCGGGAGGTTTCTTTTGATGTGGAAAAAGGCGAGACCGTCGGTATTATAGGGACGAACGGATCCGGAAAATCCACCATTCTGAAGATTATCACGGGCGTGCTGAATCCCTCCGGCGGCGATCTGGAAATCAACGGCAGAATCTCCGCGCTCCTCGAGCTGGGAGCCGGATTTAACGGCGAATATACCGGTGTGGAAAATGTCTATCTGAACGGTATGATGATCGGATTTTCGAGAGAGGAGATTGATGAAAGGCTTCAGGATATTATTGATTTCGCGGACATCGGGGATTTTATCAATCAGCCGGTGAAGACATATTCCAGCGGTATGTTTGTGCGTCTTGCCTTTGCGGTCGCGATCAACATCGAGCCGGAGATATTGATCGTGGACGAAGCGCTGTCGGTCGGCGATGTCTTTTTCCAGACGAAGTGTTACCATAAGTTTGAAGAATTCAAGGAAATGGGAAAGACGATTCTTTTTGTCAGCCATGACCTGAGCAGCGTTGCCAAATACTGCGACCGGGTGATCCTGCTGAATCAGGGAGTCAAGCTGGCGGAGGGCGAGCCGCAGGAGATGATCGACCTGTATAAAAAGGTGATGGTGAATGAGAGGGGACAGGAAATCACGAACGTGGAGGACATTCTGAACCGGGAGGAGGAGAAGAGCGCCATCCAGGAGACCGGCGACAGCTCCGCGGAATGGAAAAGCCATTATCAGATCAACCCGAACCTGAATGAGTACGGAACGCACGTCGCGGAGATCATTGATTTCGCGATTACAGATATCTATGGTAATTATACAAATACCATTGTAAAGGGAACGACGTTCCAGATTCGTTCGAAAGTCCTGTTCCATCAGAAAATTCAGGATCCGATTTTTACGTACACTTTTAAGACGTTAAAGGGGACGGATATCACCGGCACCAATACCATGTATGAGAAGGTGAGCATCGGCACGGCCGAGGCGGGAGAGATTTACATTGCGACATTTGAGCAGGAAATGAATCTGCAGGGAGGAGAGTATTTGCTGTCCATCAGCTGTACGGGGTTTGAACAGGGAGAACTGCGGGCATATCACAGATTGTATGATCTGATCAATATCACAGTGATTTCCGATAAAAATACAGTGGGATTTTATGATATGAATTCCCGGGTATCTGTCGAGAAATGCACGCAGACAACCTGATATGCGGCAACCGGGACAGCCTGTCAGAGGAAAGAAAATGAAAAGATACGCAAAAAATGAGACGGAAAAACAGATGGAGGAATTCTATCTGGAAAAGATGAGAGAGGGAAGTGATTATCAGAAGTGGATTGAGCGCCAGGAGGAAAGCGACAGCCTGTGTGAAGATCTTGAGTATCAGCCCAGGATATCTGTGATCGTGTCTGTCTATAATGTTCAGGATAAACACCTGATTCCCTGTATAGAATCGGTTCTGCATCAGAGCTATACGAACTGGGAGCTTTGCATGGCGGATGACTGTTCCACATGGGGTAATGTCAGGGATGTCTTAAAGAGTTATGAAGACAACGAGAAAATCCACATTGTTTACAGGAACGGGAACGGACATATCTCCCGCTGCACAAATTCGGCGCTGGAGGCGGCGACAGGGGAGTTTATCGCTTTCCTGGATTGTGATGACCTGCTCGTGCCGCATGCGCTGTACGAGGTGGCGAAGGTGTTGAATAAAAATCCGGATCTGGATTTCATTTACAGTGATGAGGATAAAATTGATGATGACGGGGAGAGGCGTTTTATGCCTCATTTTAAATCGGACTGGTCTCCGGATACGCTGATGGCAAATATGTACACCTGCCATCTGGGGGTTTACCGCAGAACGATCGCGATGGAGATTGGCGGACTGCGCGTCGGTTATGAAGGGGCGCAGGATTATGATTTCACCCTGAGATTTACGGAGCGGACAGATAAGATCGCCCACATTCCGAAGATTCTGTATCACTGGAGAGTGAGAGACGAGTCCACGGCGGGAGCCACGGAGGCGAAGCCTTACGTCGTGGAAGCGGGAAGAAAGAGCCAGGAGGATGCCCTGGTGCGCAGAGGACTTCGCGCCAGGCTCGAGCCCGTGCCGGAAATGCCGCTCTACCGTCCTGTCTATGAATGCGATCCCTGGCCGAAGGTCAGCGTGGTGATCCCGTCTAAGGATAACTATGAGATTCTGGAGACCTGCATCCGGACATTTCACGAGATCACGGATTATCCGGACTATGAGATCATTCTGGTCGACAACGGAAGTTCGGCTCTGAATAAGAAAAAATATCAGCGTCTGGCGGATGAGTACGGGTTTATTTACCTGTATCAGTATGAAAAATTTAATTTTTCCCATATGTGCAATACCGGAAGCAGAGCGGCGTCCGGAGAATATATTCTTCTGCTGAATGACGATATTGAGATTATCCACGCGGACTGGCTGAAGCGGATGGTGGGACAGGCGGCGCTGCCTCATGTCGGCGCGGTGGGAGCCAAGCTGTTATATCCGGATCGAAAGACGATCCAGCACATCGGGATTGTAAACTTAAGAGTCGGACCGGCGCATGCGTTTACCGGATTCAGCGATGAGCCGAACCACAAATATTATTTCGGCATCAACCGGCTGGATTACAATCCGATCGCCGTGACGGGCGCCTGTCTCCTTGTCAGCAGAAAGAAATATGAGGAGGTATCCGGTTTCAGCGAGGAACTGGCTGTCTCTTACAATGATGTGGAATTCTGTTTCCATCTGCTCCGAAAGGGATATTATAATGTACTCCGGAATGATGTGATCTTAATCCACCACGAGTCTGTCAGCCGGGGGAACGATCTGCTTGACCAGAGCAAGATAGACCGGCTGATGAGGGAGCAGCGGAAATTATATGACTGGTATCCGGAGTACAGAGGGCGGGATCCGTTTTATAATGTCAATCTGGTTCAGAACAAAATCGATTTCACATACAATGATGCGAGCCATATCGGCAGAGTAAACGAAAAAGCGGGAAAACCTGACGGGGCGGAGGATATTTCGTCAGAGGCGGATCTGTGTGTGGATACCATTACATTCGAGGACTGCCTATGTATTTCCGGATGGTTTTTCTGGAAAGACAGTTATCTGACCAATAACTGTACCCTTTACCTGGCTCTGCAAGACAGATTCGGCCATGCGGTTTATTATACGGTGGACAGGAAGCTGCGGGAGGATGTGGTGCAGCATCTGGAAAATGTCGCCTATAATTCCGGATTTGAGTGCAGGATCTCCTATGAGGACTTTCGATTTAATGAGGAAGAGTACCGGATCGGATTTGTGATCGTTCCGCCTGATTCAGACAGCCGGAAAGTCGCCTGGTCCGTCTGGAAAACAAAAATTGTTTCGGAGGAATTATATCTGTCGAGAGTCACGGAGACCAGTCAGATTTTGAATCAGGAGGATGCTGCCGGGACAGATGATTATATATTAAATATCGATCAGATTGATACGGAGCGGTGTATGATCAAAGGATGGGCGCTGAATCCGGGGTCGGAGGAGAATGATTACGAAAATTTCCGTATTGCCTGTGAGATAGGAGATAACGTGGTTCTGTATCCCGTGATCCGGCGAAAGCGGTATGATGTTGCGGTTTCCTATATTGACATACCGCATGCGTTCTGGTGCGGATTTGAATGTTATTTGCCGAAAACGCACATAAAAGAGCTGGACACGGATAAAATCCGGGCAGTCTCTTTGGAAGATCATGAGAAAACCGAACAGGGAAGTGATGATTGAAAACACTGCTAAAAGACAGGGACGGAACATGCAGTCAGAGGGAGGATAAGAACAGGATGAAGATAGCAGTAGCGGGAACAGGCTATGTAGGATTATCAAACGCCATTTTGCTGGCGCAGAACCATGAGGTGTATGCCGTTGACATCCTGCCGGAAAAGGTAGAGATGGTAAACAACCGCGTCTCGCCGATCCGGGATGCGGATATTGAGAAATATCTGGCAGAGCGGAAACTGAACCTGACGGCCACGCTGGATGCGGAGGAAGCTTATACGGGGGCGGATTTTGTAGTGATCGCCGCTCCGACCAATTATGACAGCACGAAGGATTTTTTTGATACATCCGCGGTGGAGGCTGTCATTGAACTGGTGCTGCAATATGCGCCGGATGCGTTCATGGTGATTAAATCCACGATACCGGTGGGGTACACCGAGTCGGTGCGGGCAAAATACGGAACGAAGAATATCCTGTTCAGCCCGGAGTTCCTGCGGGAATCCCACGCGCTCTACGACAATCTGTATCCGTCCAGGATTATTGTAGGTGCGGACCCGGAGGATGAGAAACTGATGGAAGCGGCTCATACCTTTGCAGGACTGTTGGAGGAAGGAGCCGTAAAAGACGACATAGACGTGCTTTTTATGGGATTTACGGAGGCGGAGGCGGTAAAGCTGTTTGCGAATACCTATCTGGCGCTCCGCGTTTCTTATTTTAATGAGCTGGACACCTATGCGGAGATGAAGGGGCTGGATACGCGGCAGATTATAGACGGAGTATGCCTGGATCCCCGGATCGGCAGCCATTATAATAATCCTTCCTTCGGCTACGGCGGCTACTGCCTGCCGAAGGATACGAAGCAGCTGCTCGCCAATTACAGGGATGTGCCGGAGAACCTGATCGAGGCGATCGTGGAGTCTAACCGTACCCGGAAGGATTTTATTGCGGACCGGGTACTGCACATGGCGGGATATTATGATTATTTTAACCGGGGTGATTTCGATGCGCGTGAGGAGAAGTCCTGTGTGGTCGGGGTTTACCGCCTGACCATGAAAACGAATTCCGATAATTTCAGGCAGAGCAGTATCCAGGGCATCATGAAGCGGATTAAGGCGAAGGGGGCGACGGTGATTGTCTATGAACCGACGCTTGCGGACGGGAGTACCTTTTTCGGGAGCCGGATCGTGAATGATCTGGACCGGTTTAAGGCTCAGTCAGACTCCATCATTGCGAACCGCTATGACAGCTGCCTGGACGACGTGTCAGATAAAGTGTATACGCGGGATCTTTTCCGCAGGGACTGACAGAATGGTTTTCGGCTCTCCGGACGGCGGATTTTTCTGTCCGGCGGGTTTCGTGACGCATGGAGGATGTATCCATGAAAAACAGAGCGGTTTCGAAGAAATATCCGATACGGGTCATAGCCGCGGCTGCGGTTGTCATTGCGGTTCTTGCCGTACTTTTTTCCGCTTACAGAAGACAGATCTATCTCAGCCGGGATATAAATATTCTGTGGGTCGGCACATCCATACCGGCGGGAGACGCGGGCGGAGACTATCCGTCGATGGTCGGGGAGCTGCTCGGGGATCATGTGCAGGTATACAATATCTCCCTGTCCTGCGGTACGGCGCGCTGCGGGGCGTATGAATATGTCAGTGAGGAGGATCCTCTGGGGATGGCGGGTTTTTCACATTTTCCGAGATATCTGCTTTCCTGCCTCTCTCTGTCCCGGGCGGAAAAGGAGGAACTGCTCAGCGAGATCAATACTTCTGACAGCCTGTTTTCCGTGGATGAGTCCTATTTAACGGAACGGCGCCTGTCTACGTACTATAATTTTACCTGGGACGGGGAGATGAAAACATATCTTACGGATTATGACATTGATTATGTAGTTTACGATATGGGATACAACGACACCGATGTTCTGGATTATGAGAATTCGGAGGAACTTCTGACCGTTACGGATGACAGGAGCTCCTATATCGGGGCGTCTGAGTTCATTTTTGAGAAGATTGCGGAATATTCCCCGGATACGGAGATTATCATTGCCGGACACTACGCCCGGGATGACAAGCCGTATCTGTGGCAGGCGCAGGAGCTGCTGGCGGAGGATACAGGAGTCGCCATATATAAGACCTGGGAGTATACCGGCTGGACCGATGAACTGATCACGGCCGGAGGAAGCTGGCAGGACGGATACTGGGTGGAGGATGAGACCATCACCGATCAGATCACAGTCCTTGAGAGATGGCTTCCGGACGGGACGCATCCCGGTTATGACAGGTCCGGGGAGGCGAACCGGTATCTCGCGCAGATACACGCGGAGCTTCTGCGCGGGATCATCTACTGAGAAAGTGTCGTGGATAGACAGTCAGATGAGGGTGCCTGCACACTCATACCGGCGGCGATTGCGAAAACTCGCAGAGCGGAGCAATCGGCTTTCACAGATGTTGCTGTGCTGCGTCAGCAGCGCATGAAAGTCTTTTGAGAGGATGTATATGAAAAAACGGATCATATCAGTTTTCGCCGCGGCGACGGCTGCTGTTTTTCTTGCGGCGTGCGGCGGCTCATCTGCCGGAGAGCCGGCGGATACGGAAGATGCCGTGAATAATGTATCGGCGGATGCGGAAACTACCGCGGACAGTACGTCGGCGGATACGGAAACTACCGCGGATTATGAATCGGCGGATGCGGATCAGGATACTTCGGCGGATGGGTTTGATCCAGAGCTGGATGAGATCACGCTGGAACTGGATGGCATCAGCGGGGAATACAGTCTGTTGTTTCTGGCTGATAATCAGGCGAATTTTGACAGCAGAGAGGATCTCGGATGGTTTGGCACAAAGGAAAGCAGGGCGTTTAGGGACGCGGACGGCGTGGCTTCGGAGGATAACCTGCCGGGCTGGATCGATTATGCCAATGCCGGCGAACCGGACGCGGTTATTTTCGGGGGTGATATTCTGGATATATATACTGAGAATAACGCGGCCCGGATGTATGAACTGCTGAGCTGTCTGGAGATGCCGTATCTGTATACCTACGGGAATCATGATTCGTATGTTCCGTGGGAAAATTGTTTTGAGGATGACGCGGAAGCGTTCCTGCGGCTGTTTCCGGACGGAAACTGTGAATTTTCCTGTCTGGACATGGATGATTTTTATATCGTATCCGTGCGGGATTACGCGCAGGATGGGACTGCGAATGTCTCCGCGGAGGCGCTGGAAGCGTTTCGCGGGGTATATAATGAGGGGAAACCGATTATTTTATCCATCCATGTGCCTGTGGCAGCGGACGGCCTGACTGATCTGGCGGAAGAATACTGGGGCGGCCCGTCAAAACTGTATGATGCCGGAGACGGGATTACGGTTTTCGAATCCATCTTGCTGGGTGAAGACTGCGGATACGACATGACGCCGGAGACACAGGAGTTTCTGGAGCTGCTTCTGGCAGAGGACAGCCCGGTGAAGCTGATTCTTGCGGGGCATCTGCATATGGCGTGGAGCGGACAGCTGGAAAACGGGACGCCGCAGTATGTCGCGGCGGGCGCCTATGAGAACGCGGGGACGGTTCTTACAGTTGTGCCCGCGAAATAGGGGGTAGGCCAATATGCAGGCGACAAAACGCGTACAGTGGATTGAGTCGTGCCGCGGTATATTCTGCTGTATGATTCTGGCGGCACATATCATCGCGACAAATGAGACATACGGTATCTATGCCAACGGCTGCGGCAAGATCGGTGTCTGGGGATTTATGATCCTGTCCGGATATTTTGCCATGCGGCCGTATATGGAGTCCGGTGACGGGGTCTGCGGAAAACAGATTTTATGTTATTATAAAAACAGGGCTCTGAAAATCATACCGGTCTATCTGTGCGCATTGATTGTTGAATTTCTGGTCGGAATGCTTCCCTCATGGACATCCGTTCCCCTTCATCTGGTCACGGCGCAGGGAATCGGGCATTTCTGGTATATGGCCGTCATTTTGCGGTTTTATGCGGTCTTCCCGGTTTTCCTCATTCTGAGGAAGCTGATTCGCCCGCACAGGATTTATGTGCTGCTGCTCGCGGCGATCCTGGTATGCGCGGCGGTTCTGTTCCCTTATACGGGATATGTCGAGAATTCGATTCGCCTGTACTGGTATCTGCCGGTGTTTCTGATGGGAATGATTCTGGCGTTCGCGGCGGATCTGAGGCAGGCCGCACCGGGCAGACGGACCGCGGATATAGCGGCGGCCGGGCTTCTGTGTGTGGTCGCCTGTATGACGCCGCCGCTGCGTCAGCTGCTGTTCGGCATCGAGCCGGGGAGCTGGCTGCAGAATAAGTACCTGTATCTTGGTGTGATCTGGGCTGTGATGTTTGTACTGATCAGAGAAAGCCGGCATATCCGAATAGTGCTGGAGAATAACAGGGTGCTTCGTTTTCTCGGGGAAATCAGCTTTGAACTCTATCTGCTGCACTACCCCATTTTACACGGAATCTGTGTGAACATTCGGAATATGCCGCTGTGCAGTATCGTTACCGCTGCGCTGAGCATTGTATGCGCCTGCATCCTGCGCCTGCTGCTGAAAAAAGGAAGATACATAATAAGGAGGACAGCGTGAGACTGATTTGTTTTTTGAAACGGGAAAAAGTAAAGCTTGTGATTGCCGTCATCCTGTGCCTGATTCTCCATATCGCTGTAATCAATCAGTTTGTCGGCTGGTTCAGCACGGATACGGACGGGTACTGGCTGCATGCGGCTACATTTACGGGGCATGACTGGTCCGGCGTTGCGCAGAATCTGTCCTGGTTTTACTCCTGGGGATAC
>JAJBVI010000092.1 GCA_020859905.1 Lachnospiraceae bacterium
TTGAGCCTGCCATGGCGCATCCCTCCTTGATTATTATATGGTTATAAGGTAAATTGATGATACCAGGGTCAAAATAAGTGAGACAGGAAATCTCTGATTTCCGTTATCGAACTTATGCAAAGCCGGTCATAAATCGAATGCCCGCATGCAGAGCATTTGACCCCGGCATTCTTTGATTATAAATGAAATAATACGAAAAAGCAATCTCAAAGGGGAGTCCAGATGTATAAAATACTGAAAAAAGACGGCCGGGCAAAGCGGGCGGAGCTGACCACGGTTCACGGAACGGTACAGACGCCGGTGTTTATGAATGTGGGGACAGCCGCGGCGATCAAGGGAGCTGTATCCACGGATGATCTGAAACAGATCAAAACGCAGGTTCAGCTCTCCAATACCTACCATCTGCATGTGCGCCCGGGAGACCGTCTGATCCGTGAACTGGGCGGGCTTCATAAATTCATGTTCTGGGACCGGCCGATCCTCACGGATTCCGGCGGGTTTCAGGTTTTTTCGCTGGCCGGTCTGCGAAAGATCAAAGAGGAGGGTGTGCATTTTCACTCTCACGTGGACGGGCAAAAGATTTTCATGGGACCGGAGGAGAGCATGCAGATCCAGTCCAATCTGGGATCAACGATTGCCATGGCATTCGATGAGTGCCCGCCCGCGAAAGCAGAGCGGGAGTATGTGAAGCCGTCGGTGGAGCGCACCACGCGGTGGCTGGAGCGCTGCAAGGCAGAGATGGCGAGGCTGAACGCATTGGAGGATACGCTGAACAGGGATCAGCTGCTGTTCGGCATCAACCAGGGAGCCGTATACGAGGATATCCGGATCGACCACGCGAAGCGGATCCGCGAGATGGAACTTGACGGGTATGCGCTCGGCGGACTGGCCGTCGGCGAGAGCCATGAGGAAATGTACCATATCCTGGATGTTACGGTGCCGTATCTGCCGTCGGACAGGCCGACTTACCTGATGGGAGTCGGAACGCCCGCCAACATCCTGGAGGCGGTGGATCGGGGCGTGGATTTTTTTGACTGCGTATATCCGAGCCGGAACGGGCGGCACGGCCATGTCTACACTGACAACGGGAAAATGAATCTGTTCAATCAGCGTTACGAGCGGGACATGCGGCCGATCGAGGAAGGCTGCCGGTGTCCGGCCTGTCAAAGCTACAGCCGTGCTTATATCCGTCATCTTTTAAAAGCGAAGGAGATGCTGGGTATGCGGCTGTGCGTACTTCACAACCTTTATTTTTATAATACGATGATGGAAGAGATCAGGGATGCGATCGATGAGGGGCGCTATCAGAGCTATAAAGAGGAAAAACTGTACCGGATGAAAAAAAATCTTGAATAATAACGTGATATTGTGTAGAATGGAAACGATATTGAGCCGCTGAGGATATTCAGCGTGTTTCAGAATTCAGTAACGAATCAGACAGGAGGAAATGATATGTACGTTTTGACATCCAGCGGCGGCGGCTACGGCATTATTATCTGGGTGGTCATTCTGGTTGTGTTCATGTTCTTTTTCATGATCCGGCCGAACCGGAAAGAGCAGAGCAGAAAGAATGATATGCTGGCAAATATGGCAGTCGGCGATACGGTATGTACGACGGGCGGCTTTTACGGCACGCTGATCGATATTGATGAGGATATTGTGATCGTTGAATTCGGAAATAACAAGAACTGCCGTATCCCGATGCAGCGCGCGGCGATCGCACAGGTCGAGAAAGCGGAAGACGCGATTGAGGGCTGATACAGAGATTCGCGGATTATCAGATCAGATTACGAAATGCCGTGTCGTTCCCGGGCAGACGGATGAGAAGGAGCGTGTGGAATGCCGAAAGGCATTTTGCAGGCTTCCTTTTTCTACGTCCTTCGTTTTTTAGATGTCCCCCCATAACGGGACGCTGTGTCAGTACATCTGATTTAACACTTGAAATCCATGTCGAATTATACTATATTATTGAAATATAAGTGCGGCGCCGATGCAGCGAAGTATCTGAAAAGCGCTGTGCGGATCGCGGGATGGGAGGAATACACATGAATTTTAAGGTCGGAGTGATCGCCGGGGATGGGATCGGTCCGGAGATTGTTGCGGAGGCACAGAAGGTTCTGGACTGTGTCGCTTCGAAATACGGTCACGATTTTGTATATGAAGATATTCTGATGGGAGGCTGCTCGATCGATGCGGCGGGTGTCCCGCTCACGGATCATGCCATCGAACAGGCCCAGGCATCGGACGCGGTTCTCATGGGATCCATCGGAGGGAACACCAGTACATCTCCGTGGTATCAGCTTCCGCCGGAGCGGCGGCCGGAAGCAGGGCTGTTAAAGCTTCGCAAGTCGCTGAATCTTTTTGCGAATCTGAGACCGGCTTATCTGTATGAAGAGTTAAAAGAGGCCTGCCCTCTGCGCGACGATATCATCGGAGACGGATTCGACATGATGATCATGCGCGAGCTGACCGGCGGGCTGTATTTCGGAGAGAGGCGGACGGAATCTGTGAATGGCGTGATGACCGCCGTTGACACGCTTTCCTACAATGAAAATGAGATCCGCAGGATCGCCGTCAAGGGTTTTGAAATTACAATGAAGAGACGGAAAAAGGTCACCAGCGTGGACAAGGCGAATGTCCTGGATTCCTCCAGGCTCTGGAGACGGATTGTGGAGGATGTAGCCGCGGATTATCCGGAGGTTTCGTACGAACATATGCTGGTGGACAACTGTGCGATGCAGCTGGTGCGGGATCCGAAGCAGTTTGACGTGATCCTGACTGAGAATATGTTCGGAGATATTCTGTCGGACGAGGCCAGCATGGTGACCGGTTCGATCGGCATGCTCCCGAGCGCCAGCTTAAACGACACGAAGTTCGGCCTCTATGAGCCGAGCGGCGGCTCCGCACCGGATATCGCGGGGAAGGGCATCGCGAACCCGATCGCGACGATACTGTCCGCAGCAATGATGCTCCGCTATTCTTTTGATCTGGACCGGGAGGCAGACGCGGTGGAAGCGGCCGTCAGACAGGTTCTTAAAGATCAGTACCGTACGATTGATATCATGCCGCAGGAGGAGGATAAGAAATCTTCCGCGGAACTTGTGGGGACTTCCCGGATGGGAGATCTGATCTGTGAAAGGATCATGGCAGCCGGCCGACCGGACAGATGCGACAGGAATTCTGTCTGCGGATAGATCTAAAATATACAGCAAAAGCAAAAAGGAGACACAGAGATGAGAAGTGATAACGCAAAAAAAGGGATGCAGCAGGCACCCCACAGATCTTTATTTAATGCGCTCGGCCTGACAAAAGAAGAGCTGGAGCGGCCGCTGGTCGGCATCGTATGTTCCTACAATGAGATTGTTCCGGGCCATATGCATCTCGACAAGCTGGCCGAGGCTGCCAAGCTCGGCGTAGCCATGGCGGGCGGCACCCCGATCATGTTCCCGGCCATCGCGGTCTGCGACGGCATCGCCATGGGACATGTCGGTATGAAGTATTCCCTGGTGACCCGTGACCTGATTGCGGATTCCACCGAGTGTATGGCGCTGGCTCATCAGTTTGACGCGCTGATTATGATCCCGAACTGCGACAAGAATGTTCCGGGTCTGCTGATGGCGGCGGCACGTGTGAATGTGCCCACCGTGTTTGTCAGCGGCGGGCCGATGCTGGCCGGACATGTGAAGGGACAGAAGAGGAGCCTTTCCTCCATGTTCGAGGCGGTCGGATCCTATGAGGCGGGATTGATGAGCGAGGAGGATGTGACAAACTTCGAGGAGAATGTCTGCCCGACCTGCGGTTCCTGTTCCGGCATGTACACCGCGAACTCCATGAACTGCCTGACCGAATCGCTCGGCATGGGTCTTCCGGGCAACGGAACCATTCCGGCCGTATATTCCGCCAGGATTCAGCTGGCCAAGCACGCCGGCATGGCGGTGATGGATCTTTACAGAAAGAACATCCGTCCGCTGGATATCATGACGAAAGACGCGTTCATGAATGCCCTCACCATGGATATGGCGCTGGGATGCTCCACGAACTCCATGCTGCATCTGCCGGCGATCGCTCATGAGGCGGGCGTTGAGATCGACCTGGACATCGCGAACGCGATGAGCGAGAAGACGCCGAACCTCTGTCATCTGGCTCCCGCAGGTCCGACCTACATGGAGGATTTGAATGAGGCGGGCGGTATTTCCGCAGTGATGACCGAGCTTGACAAGGTCGGTCTGCTCCACACGGACTGCATGACTGTAACCGGCAGGACGATCGCCGAGAACATAAAGGGTGCTGTAAATAAGAATCCGGAAGTGATCCGTCCGATCGACAATCCTTACAGCCAGACCGGAGGCATCGCTGTCCTGAAGGGTAACCTGGCTCCGGACTCCGGCGTGATAAAACGCTCCGCGGTAGCGCCCGAGATGATGGTTCACGAGGGACCGGCGCGCGTATTCGACTGCGAGGAGGATGCCATCGCCGCGATCAAGGGCGGCAGGATCGTGGAGGGCGACGTGGTCGTCATCCGCTACGAGGGACCGAAGGGCGGTCCGGGTATGCGTGAGATGCTGAACCCGACATCCGCGATTGTCGGCATGGGACTCGGCTCTACGGTGGCTCTGATCACGGACGGCCGTTTCTCCGGCGCTTCCAGAGGCGCAGCGATCGGGCATGTATCCCCGGAGGCGGCAGTGGGCGGACCCATCGCGCTGGTCGAGGACGGCGATATGATTAAGATCAATATTCCGGCAAACACGCTGGATGTAGATATCTCCGATGAGGAGATGGCGACCAGAAAAGCAAAATGGCAGCCGCGCGAGCCGAAGGTGACGACCGGTTATCTGAAGCGTTATCAGGCGATGGTGACCTCCGGAAATACCGGCGCCATTCTGAAAGTAAACGAGTAAAACGAAAATTAAGTTTTGGATAGTATGACGCAGAATGTTTTTCTGAGATACGGTCTGCAGATAAATATAACGGTACAGAACCGGATGGAACAGGAGTATTCCCGGACGGTTCTTAAAATGCTGTGAATGATAAAGAAAAGAGGAACCGTATATGCAGCTGACAGGAGCTGAGATTGTCATAGAATGCTTAAAGGAGCAGGGCGTGGATACTGTGTTCGGTTATCCGGGCGGCGCGATCTTAAATGTCTATGATGAGTTATATAAACACAGTGACGAGATACGCCATGTGCTGACTTCTCACGAGCAGGGGGCAGCCCACGCGGCGGACGGCTACGCGCGTTCGACCGGTAAAGTGGGCGTCTGTCTGGCAACGTCGGGACCGGGTGCGACGAACCTGGTCACCGGCATTGCGACCGCCTATATGGATTCGGTGTCCGTTGTGGCGATCACCTGCAATGTCGGGGTATCCCTTCTGGGAAAGGACAGCTTTCAGGAGATAGATATCACGGGTATCACCATGCCGATCACAAAGCATAACTTTATTGTAAAGGATGTGCGTGATCTTGCAGACGTGATCCGCAGGGCGTTTCGCATTGCCCGGACAGGGCGGCCGGGGCCGGTTCTCGTGGACATTCCGAAGGATGTGACCGGAGCCGTGACCGAGTTTGAGTTCCAGCAGATCCCGCCCGTCCCGCGCTCCGCGGATCAGATCACGGAGGAGGATCTTACGGCGGCGGCTGATTTGATCCGCCGCTCCGAAAAACCGTTTATTTTTGTCGGAGGAGGAGCTGTCATCTCAGACGCGAGCCGCCAGCTTGCGCGGTTTGCGGAGAAGGTGGACGCCCCGGTCTGTGATTCCCTGATGGGGAAAGGCGCCTTTGACGGGACAGACCCGAACTACACGGGGATGCTCGGCATGCATGGCACGAAGGCTTCCAACTACGGCGTCAGCGGCTGTGACCTGCTCATTGCCATCGGAGTCCGTTTCAGCGACCGTGTGATCGGCGACGCGAAGCGTTTCGCGCAGCACGCGAAGATCCTTCAGTTTGATGTCGATCCGGCGGAGATTAATAAAAATATTCAGACAGACGCGAGTGTGGTCGGCGATATCCGGGAGATCCTGGTGCGGCTGGATAAGCTGCTGGAGCCTCAGGACCACTCTGAGTGGAAGCGCGAGGTCGCGGATCTTCAGAAGAAATATCCGATGACCTATACGGAGCCGGGGCTGACCGGACCCTTCATCATGGAGGAGATTTACCGTCAGACGGCGGGTGAAGCGATCATTGTGACCGAGGTGGGGCAGCACCAGATGTGGGCGGCCCAGTATTACCGGTACAAGAATCCGCGCACGTTCCTCTCATCCGGCGGTCTGGGGACCATGGGATACGGCCTCGGCGCGGCGATCGGCGCGCAGGCTGCGAATCCGGATAAGCAGGTGGTCAATATCGCAGGCGACGGGTGCTTCCGCATGAATATGATCGAACTGATGACGGCGGCACGCCAGAAACTGCCCATCATCCAGGTGGTGATCAACAACAGCGTGCTCGGCATGGTGCATCAGTGGCAGCAGCTGTTTTACGACGGACGTTATTCCAGCACCGTATTTTCCGACGGTGCGGATTTTGTGAAGATCGCCGAGGGCATGGGTGCGGAAGGCACGCGTGTGACGACGCGGGAAGAGTTTGCAGATGCTTTTGCGGCGGCCTTTGAAAAAGACGGGCCGGTGCTGATCGACTGCATGATCGCAAGTGATGATAATGTATGGCCGATGGTTGCCCCCGGGGCGCCGATCAGCGATGCGTTTGACAAGCAGGATCTGGAGTCCTGCGAACAATGAGAGACAGCAGACTGCTGCCAGGCAATCAGTTTTCATAAACAGGGATGACTGTGGAACAGTCATTGCCGTTTACAGTGATAAATTTATTCAGGAGGATAGAAGAATGAAACGAGTTTATAACTTTTCGGCAGGACCGGCTGTTCTGCCGGAGGAGGTTCTGAGAGAGGCACAGGAGGAGATGCTTAACTACCGCGGATGCGGCATGTCCGTGATGGAGATGAGCCACCGCTCCGCCATGTTTAAGGAGATTATCGATGAAGCTGAGGCTGATCTGAGAGATCTGATGGGTATCCCGGACAATTACAAAGTACTGTTTTTACAGGGCGGCGCGGCGCTGCATTTTGCCACCATTCCGATGAACCTGATGAAAAACGGCGTGGCGGACTATATTGTGACCGGCCAGTGGGCAAAGAAAGCCTATGTGGAGGCGCAGAAATACGGCAGAGTCAATAAGATTGCCAGCTCCGAGGATAAGACGTTTACCTACATCCCGGACTGCTCCGATCTGCCGATCTCCGAGGATGCGGATTATGTTTATATCTGCCAGAACAACACCATCTACGGCACGACCTATCACACGCTGCCGAATACGAAGGGCAAGACGCTGGTTGCGGATGTATCTTCCTGCTTCCTGGCGGGTCCCATCGATGTGGAGAAATACGGCGTGATCTACGGCGGCGTGCAGAAGAATATCGGACCCGCGGGCGTTCAGATCGTGATCATCCGCGAGGATCTGCTCCGCGACGACCTGCCGGCTTATGTCCCGACCATGCTGAATTTAAAGGTACAGGCGGATAACGGATCCATGTACAACACACCGCCCTGTTACGGCATCTATATCTGCGGCAAGGTGTTCAAGTGGATCAGGAGTATCGGCGGACTCGAGGCGATGCAGAAACGCAATGAGGAGAAGGCGGCTATTCTGTACGATTACCTTGACAACAATACCATGTTCAGAGGTACAGTCGTTAAGGAAGACCGCTCCCTGATGAATGTGCCGTTTGTGATTGGCGATAAGGATCTGGAGGCAAAGTTTGTCAGGGAGGCAAAAGCGGCCGGATTCGAGAACCTGAAAGGCCACCGGACTGTCGGCGGCATGCGCGCATCCATCTACAACGCGATGCCGATCGAGGGCGTAAAGGCGCTGGTAGAATTCATGAAAGCGTTTGAGAAAGCAAACTCCTGAAAATCTGCCCGCATAAGCAATCCTGCCCGCGTTAGCAGTAAAAAAGAATGCATAGCGAGCGGGATTGCGCATGAGGGGTGAAAACCGTGAATCGTGAATACCATAATAGAAAAGAGGATGATACAATGGTGAAATATACCTGCCTGAATCCGATCGCAGCCTGCGGTCTGGAACTTTTCCCGGATACTTATGAAAAAACAGATAATCTCGCTTCGTCGGATGTTGTTCTTGTGCGGAGTGCGGCGATGCATGATCTGGATCTCCCGGATTCCATGCTCGCGATAGCCCGCGCGGGCGCCGGCGTCAACAATATCCCGCTCGATAAATGCGCGGAGAAGGGCATTGTCGTATTCAACACCCCCGGCGCAAACGCGAACGGTGTAAAGGAACTCGTGATCGCGGGCATGCTTCTGGCCTGCCGCGATATCGCCGGCGGCATCAGCTGGGTTAAGGAAAATAAGGACGATCCCGGCATTGCAAAGGCCACTGAGAAGGCGAAAAAGGCTTTTGCCGGCACGGAGCTGATGGGAAAGACCCTCGGTGTGATCGGACTCGGCGCGATCGGCGTTAAGCTCGCGAATGCGGCGATTGATCTCGGCATGAAGGTGCTGGGCTATGATCCGTACCTTTCCCTGAATTCCGCGTGGAATGTTTCCACGCAGGTAAAACATGTGCTTTCCGCGGATGAGATCTACAAAGAGTGCGATTTTATCTCCATCCACGTTCCGCTGATGGATTCCACGAAGGGTATGATCAGCAGAGAAGCGATCGCATCCATGAAGGAGAACGCGGTCGTACTGAACTTTGCGCGCGATACGCTTGTAGATGAGGCGGCTATGGTGGAAGCTCTCGCGGCAGGGAAGATCCGCAAATATGTCGTAGATTTCCCGAACCCGACGACTGCGGGTGCAAAAGGGTGCATCGTGATCCCGCACCTCGGCGCTTCCACGGCGGAATCTGAGGACAATTGCGCGGTGATGGCGGTGAAGGAGCTGATCGACTATGTGGAGAACGGCAATATCACCCACTCCGTTAACTATCCCGACTGCAATATGGGTGTCTGCAAGAGTGCCGGCCGGATCGCGATCTGCCACAGAAATGTCAAAAACACGATCAGCCAGTACACTGCGGTCTGCGGCGACGCGGGGATTAACATTTCCGATATGACCAACAAGAGCCGCGGCGAGTACGCGTACTCTATCCTGGATCTGGACGCTCCTGCTACGGCGGATGTGATCGAAAAACTGTCTGCCATCGACGGCGTGTTGAAGGTAAGGGCGGTGAAATAGATTCATACAGATTTGGGCGGGGATTACGGAAGAGTAATCCCCGTTTTCAGACTCCGCGCAGATGCGCGGCTGGGAACATGAAGCAACAGGAGGATGAATGATGGCAGTGATCAGACCATTTACAGCGATCCGACCGAGCAGGGAAAAGGCTGCGCGGATCGCGGCTTTGCCATATGATGTGTACAATCGGCAGGAGGCGAAGGAAGAGGTTCTTCGGGAGCCGGCATCGTTTCTGCGGATTGACCGCGCGGAAACACAGTTTGATGACTCTGTGGATACCTATGCGCCGGAGGTGTATCAGAAGGCGCATGATATTCTTTGGGAGATGATTGGCCGCGGGGATTTTGTGACGGAGGAGAAGCCCTGTTACTACATTTATGAGCTGACGATGGACGGCAGGACGCAGACGGGGATTGCCGCATGCGCGTCCATCGATGATTATCAGAACGGCGTCATCAAAAAACATGAGAATACCCGTGCTGAAAAGGAGAAGGACCGTATCAGCCATGTGGACGCCTGCGACGCGCAGACGGGGCCGATCTTTCTGGCTTACCGTGCAGATTCCGTGATTACGGCGGTTGTGAACCGGACGAAAGAGGGTACTCCGGAGTATGATTTTACGTCTCCCGACGGTGTCACACACCGGGTTTGGGTGATTGTGGACGATGCGGATATCGACACGCTGAAAAAGGCTTTTTCCGGCATCGGGCAGATCTATATCGCGGACGGACATCACAGGGCTGCTTCCGCTGTAAAGGTCGGATTGAAACGCCGCGCGGAGCATCCGGATTATGACGGTACGGAGGAGTTTAACTATTTTCTTTCGGTTCTTTTCCCGGATGAGGAATTATATATCATGGATTACAACCGTGTCGTGAAGGACTTAAACGGCATGGACGCGGGCGTGTTCCTCGAAAAAATGGGAGAGATTTTTGAGGTATCCCCTCTGGAGGGGGCGGAGCGCAGGCCGCGGGAGAAGGGCAGCTTTACCATGTACCTGGATGAGCAGTGGTATGCGTGCCGCATCCGTCCGGCGGATCTGTCGGACGACCCGGTGGACGGGCTGGATGTCTCCCTGCTTCAGAATCTGCTCCTGGCGCCGGTGCTCGGCATTACGGATCCGAAGGTGGATCCGAGGATTGATTTTGTGGGCGGCATCCGCGGGATGGACGAGCTGGAGCGCCGCTGCCATGCGGACGCGAAGGCAGCATTCGCCATGTATCCGACATCCATCCGGGAACTGTTCGCGGTGGCGGATGCCGGCCGGCTGATGCCCCCGAAGTCCACCTGGTTTGAGCCGAAGCTGCGCAGCGGGCTGTTTATACATGCGTTGTCACAGTAATCCGAAGGGGAAGTCTGATGAACAGTATAGCTGCGCAGCGGAAATTTATGCATGCGCTGTCCTTAAAGACAGCAGCGCATGGAAGTTTACGGAGAAAGCCGGGGTTTTGCGGCAGGAAATCTGTGTGACAGAGTGAGGTGTATATGAACATTTTCTTTGCCGGTGTTCTCTCACAGGATGTGGCGGACACGGTCACGGAGGTGATCTCCGAAAATGTAGATATCGTCAGCTGGGATATGCTGCGGCAGTATCTGCAGGAATCTATGCCGACGGTTCTCGATTTTCTGATGAAGCTGATTATTGCGATCATTGTACTGCTGGTGGGCCGCAGGATCATAAAGTTTGTCCGGAAATGTCTGCTGAGATTTCTCGACAAGTCGAATCTCGACACGGGACTGAAACAGTTCTTTGACAAGTTTGTCTATGTGGCGCTGCATTTTGTGCTGATTCTGGCAATACTCGGGAGATTCGGCATCATGGCAAGCTCTGTGATCGCAATCATCGGCTCCGCGGGTCTGTCCATCGGTCTGGCTTTGCAGGGGACGCTGTCCAACTTTGCCGGAGGCGTGCTGATCCTGCTGCTCCGGCCGTTTAAGGTAGGCGATTATATCAAGGAGGACACCAGCGGAAACGAGGGTAAGGTGCAGGAGATCCAGCTGTTCTACACGAAACTGGTCACGCTGGACAATAAGGTTGTGGTCGTTCCGAATGCCAATCTCACCAGCTCCAGCCTGACGAACATGACGAATCAGGACAGGCGCCGGGTGGATATCAAGGTGGGTATTTCCTATCATGCGGATATCCGCGAGGCAAAGCAGGTTATCGAGGACGTGTTGGCCGGTGAGGAGAAACGCCTTACCGAAGAACCGTATAAGATCTATGTGGATGAACTGGCCGAGAGTTCCGTGGTTATAGGAACCATGGTCTGGGTGCATACGGAGGATTATTATGAAGTAAAATGGCGTCTGACGGAAAATATCAAATACGCACTGGATGAAAACCATATTGAGATTCCGTTTCCTCAGGTTACAGTTACATATGAGAAGCAGAGTTCATAACCCCGATCGACCCCGACAGACGGAAGCGGCTTTCATAGATGTTGGCGCGCTGCGACAGCTGCGCATGTGAGTTTATTATATAAAACAATCATTTTATGATACAAGGGACAAAAGGTCAGAAATCGGATGCTCGCATCCGCATTTCTGA
>JAJBVI010000073.1 GCA_020859905.1 Lachnospiraceae bacterium
CGGTCGGAAGGCCGATCGCGGCCCATCCCCTCGTATAAACCAGGTTATTGCCCTGCATCCGGCACTTCGTGGCTACAATGTCCAGCGCGGTGTAAGGCCGCGGATGCCCGACGTGAAGTCCCTGTCCCGACGGATAGGGGAACTCCACCAGCGCGTAATATTTCGGTTTTGTATAATCATCAGTCGCTGCGAAGGCTTTCTCGTCATCCCAGACCTTCTGCCATTTCGGTTCTACCACTTTGTGGTTGTATAACTCTGCCATGCATATCCTCCATGTTACATAAAATATCATGTTTACGAAAATTTCAAAAATATGTGTTTTTTCGATACCACAAAAGTTTAGCACAATACGAAACTGAAAGCAACCAAAAGTAGTTTAGAAATAAATGCACCAAAAACGGGCAGGAGGCAACACCGCCTCCTGCCCGATCACATTTGCCGAAAAACAATTTTACTCCTCCGCCCGTGCCGCGATCTCCTTCTCCTGAATATCGGAGGGAGCCTGCTCATAGCGCGCGAACTCATAGGAGTACGTGCCGCTTCCGCCCGTCATGGAGCGCAGGTCTGTGTTATATCCGTACAGCTCGGAGGTCGGGATGTCCGCGACAATCTCCTGCTTGCCGCCGTCTGTCGGATTCATGCCGAGCACACGGCCGCGGCGTTTGTTCAGATCGCCCATGATATCGCCGGTATACGCATCCGGCACAACCACCTTCAGAGAGGAGATCGGCTCTAAAAGTACCGGAGATGCTTCCATAAAGCCCTTTTTGAAGGCCTGGATGGAAGCGGTCTTGAACGCCATCTCGGAGGAATCTACCGGGTGATAGGAACCATCATAAAGCACCGCTTTCACGCCGACAACCGGGTATCCGGCCAGCGGGCCTTTCGTCACGGCATCCTGCACGCCCTTCTCCACCGCCGGGAAATAGTTCTTCGGAACCGCGCCGCCGACCACGATCTGATCGAACTCATACGGCGTCTCCAGGTCTCCGGACGGTTCAAATGTCATCTTCACATGACCATACTGTCCGTGCCCGCCGGACTGCTTTTTGTATTTGGACTCAACATCCGATTTTTTCCGGATTGTCTCACGGAACGGCACCCGCGGCTTCTCCAGCGTGATCTGGACTTTATATTTTTCTTCCAGTTTGCTCACGACAACGTCGAGCTGCTGGTCACCGATACCGTAAAGCAGAGTCTGATGATTCTCGCTGTCATTGACAACCTTCAGCGTCAGATCCTCCTGCATCAGTTTCTGCAGGGACTGGGATACCTTATCCACATCCGCCTTGTTGACCGGCTTGTATGCCATGTAAGTATAGGGTTTGGAGAGCGCGGTCTTCACAAAAGTCAGCGGCATCGATTTCGTGGAAAGCATATCGGTCGTGACCACCTTGTTCAGCTTTGCGAGTGCACCGATATCGCCGGCGTGCAGCTCGGAAACCTCCTCCGGCTTATTGCCGCGGAGAACATAGACCTTGCCGATCTTGTCATCCATGCCGTGTTCCTCATTGTAAAGCACATCGTCGGTCTTGATAATGCCGGATGTTACCTTGATCAGGGAGTATTTTCCGATGAACGGATCCACGATCGTCTTGAAAATGTATGCGCTCTTCGCTTTCGCAAAGTTGAAATCCGCATCGAAAACTTCGTTTGATTTAGTATTGATCGCCTTGCACTCCTTCTTATCCGGACCGGGGAGATACTTTACAACATCATCCAGCAGAGTGAAAACACCGTGCGCCATGATACCGGAAGCAACGGAGATCGGCACGATAGAGCCGTCCAGCACGCTGACGCGGAGTGCCTGGCGGATCTCATTCTCGGAAAACGTGTCTCCCTCGAAGTAGCGGTCCATATACTCCTCGCTTGTCTCCGCAACCGCCTCAAGAAGTGCTTCGCGGAGCAGCTCGATATTCGGTCTGGAATAATCCGGGACATCGGTCGGGATGGTATTGCCGTTTCGGTCCCACTTGTAAGCCTCCTCGGTAATCAGGTTGATAAGGCCGATAAACTTCTCATCCGCGCGCAGCGGGATGTGGAACGGTGCGATCTTCTTTCCATACAGCTCCTGCATATCCTGTACGACCTGCCGGAAGCTGGCATTGTCATCATCCATGCCGGTCACGCAGATCAGACGGGGAAGATGATACTTCTCACAGATCTCCCACGCTTTCTGTGTGCCGACCTCGACGCCGGCCTTGCCGTTGATCACGATAATTGCCGCGTCAGCCGCAGCAACCGCCTCTTCAACCTCGCCGACAAAGTCGAAAAATCCGGGGGTGTCCAGGAGGTTTATCTTCGTATCGCCCCACTCGACCGGCACGATGGATGTGCTGATGGAAAAACCGCGTTTGATCTCTTCTTTATCATAATCGCTGATGGTATTGCCATCAGTCACTTTTCCCATACGGCTGGTCACGCCTGCAAGATAGGCCATCGCCTCCACCAGCGTCGTCTTGCCGGCTCCGCCGTGACCGAGTACTGCAACGTTACGGATCTTATCCGTTGTGTAAATCTTCATATTCTAATCCTCCGATACTGAATTGTGCGAACCCGTTCGAACTGGTTCGAACCGCACTATGGCTATATTCTACTAAACTTCAGAGGATTTTGCAACTCTTTTATGCATTCTGTCCATGCTATGTTTCCTTTTCTAAGACACAATAGTCCGTATGATTTCTGCAATAGATCGTATCCGGCCTTTTATGAATCATAATTTCTCTGCTTTTCTTTTGTGCGTTAAAGCGTTGACTTTTTCCGGCAAAAAGATTATCATCATATCTGGTTGCTTTACAGAAATTTTTGATATATTGTAAACAAATTTATTTTCGGCAGGAGAAAATAGTATGAAACCAGAAAAAATCGGCTTTATCGGACTCGGGCATATTGGCGGTTCCGTTGCGAAAACAGTTCACCGCATTTATCCGGATATCCCGCTGATCGCATACGACACATCCGCCAGGACACTGGCAGCCGCGCTCGAAGAAGGCGTGATCACAGAGGCCTGCGACGGCGTGACGGATGCTTTCGCGGACTGCGAATATATTTATCTGTGCGCCCCGGTACTGGATAACAACGATTATGTGCAAAAACTTTCCGGCCTTCTGCACGCAAATATGCTGCTGACGGACGTCGGAAGCGTAAAAAACAGGATTCATGAAAATATTCAGCTGTATCCGGAACTGGAAAAACATTTTATCGGCGGACATCCCATGTGCGGCACGGAACACACAGGTTATGAGAACTCCACGCCTTACATGCTGGAAAACGCGTATTATGTCCTGACACCGACGCCGACAGTCTCTCACTCAAAAGTCATGGAATTTGAAGCATTTATTAAGAGCATCGGTGCAATTCCGCTGATTCTGGATTACAAAAAGCATGATTTTTCCGTAGGTTCCATCAGTCACCTTCCGACGGTCATCGCCTGCACGCTGGTCAATCTCGTGAAAAATCTGGACGATGACAATGAAACGCTGCGGACGATCGCGGCCGGCGGTTTTAAGGATATCACGCGCGTGGCCTCCTCCGATCCCTGCATGTGGGAAAATATCTGCATTGCCAACAAAGACCAGATTCTGAAACTGATCGACGCTTATGCGGACGCGTTTCAGAATACCAGAGATACGATCTCGCGCGGGGATGAGACAGAGATCCGCAGCTTTTTCTCTTCCGCAAAGGAGTACCGCGATTCCTTCAACATCAACCGCGGCGTGCTCCGTCCGATCTACCGGCTGTTCCTTGATCTGATCGACGAGGCGGGCGGGATCGCTACGATCGCCACGATACTGGCAACAAACGGGATCAGCATCAAAAATCTCCGCATCATCCACAACCGGGAGGTCCAGCAGGGCGTGCTGCAGGTGGAGTTTTACGAGCAGGCATCCTATGATCAGGCAGTGAAGCTGCTGAACCGACATCATTATATGATCTACGAAAAATAAAATTTAAAACATTTAAATACAGTGATATTTTGACACAGGTATAAATGCCGGTCGGTCACGACATTTACACCTGTTCAATCACACAACTATGTTTCTTTGCATCCGCTCCTTTTGCGTCTTTGTCGTAATTGATTCCTGCCAGAAGCAGGTTTCCAAAATACTCCTTCAAATCACCATTATAACGATTTTCATGTATCTGGCGAATTGCGGTACCAGCATCCTTATCATATTTTAACTCAATGAGCATTGCAGGCTGATCTGTACCTCTGTGAGGCAGATAACCCAGATGAATCAAGACTGATTTCTTCAAACCCTGTGTATCCTGGATTTAAATAGATTCCCACGCGCTGTGCCCTCTCTATGATGTCTGATAAAAACAGAGAGCCGGTGTTGCCGACTCCCTCATTTTTGCTTTTCACCCGCTCCGGGGTTTTCCAATGGAGATAGCAGGACTCGAACCTGTGACCCTCTACACGTCAAGCAGATACTCTCCCAGCTGAGCTATATCTCCATGTAATCTATAATAATATAAAAACACAGATAATGCAAACAAAATTTTTTTATTGTAAATTCCTGTTTTATAATCAGTTTAATTATTTTTCATAGCCTTTCGCTTTTTTGATAATCCTTCATTCCATCAATCGCACCGCCTGCAATAGCCCAAAGGTACAGGCTTGCCACAGTCCCGTATGGGGAGTAGCGCCTCTTATAACGCTCAAATTTCTTCCTGTCAATCTCCCTGTGGTGATACAACATTCTCATACCCCTCTGGATAGCAAGGTCGCCAAAGCTAACCACATCCGGTCTCTGCATGGAAAATATCAGAATCATTTCCGCCGTCCATTGTCCGATGCCATTCAGACTGATCAGGCTTTCGATTGCTTCTTCGTCCGTCATATCGAATAGCTTTTCCAGTCTGTAATCTCCGGAATTGACCTTCCCGGCAAAGTTCAGTATATATTCTGCCTTTCGGTATGTAATCCCGATCGATTGCAATTTTTCTTTAGAAAGTGACAGAACGGTACTCGCATTGACTTCAGGCAGCATTCCCTTCAGACGATTCCAAATGGTATTCAATGCCGCTGTGGAAATCTGCTGCCCAATGATATTATACACAATTGCACAAAAGAGATCTGGCATAACCGGTCTTTGTATCATTCCAATTTTATCTATTGCGTCAGCTAATACGGTATCTTTTTTCTTCAAATATTCAATTTCTGTTTCACCATATTGAAAGTAAATAAAATCACCCCCATTACTGCCGCGGCTTCCGCTCCTTATCAAGGTCTATGTCCAATCCTGCGGTAATGCGCTGAACAATGCATGGGCTGCTGCTGTTTTGTCTGGCTCAGCAGAAACCAGCTTCGCCGCAAGGCTGCCGTCTCCGGCAATTTTGGGCATCACGGATGCTATCAGCATCGCATCTCCGAAACTGAAGAAACGATAGCCCTGATTCACCGCCTCATCATATGCCGCCAGCACATGTTCGCGGCCCGCCAGTGCCGACACGAGCATGAGCAGTGTGGACTCCGGCAGATGAAAGTTCGTGATCAGCCCGTCCAGCACCTTAAACCGGTAGCCCGGATAGATGAAGATATCCGTCCACCCGCTGCGCGGCCGGATCAGACCGTCTTCGTCCGCCGCCGACTCAATCGTGCGGCAGCTCGTCGTGCCGACGCATATCACACGCCCGCCGTTTTTCTTTGTGCGGTTAATCAGATCTGCCGCCTGCTCCGTGATCTGATAGAACTCCGCGTGCATGTGGTGTTCCGTCACATCATCCGCTTTCACGGGGCGGAATGTCCCCAGCCCGACATGAAGCGTCACCTCGGCGATCGCAACGCCCATCTCCTCCACCCGGCGAAGCAGCTCCGGTGTAAAATGGAGTCCCGCCGTCGGAGCGGCCGCGGAACCGTCATATTTTGCGTAAACAGTCTGATATCTGTTCTTATCCTTCAGTTCATGGGTGATATAGGGAGGCAGAGGCATCTGCCCCAGCCGATCCAAAATCTCCTCAAAGATCCCTTCATAGGAAAACCGGATCAGCCGGTTCCCCTCCTCTGCGATATCGATCACCTCGCCGGCAAGCAGTCCGCCGCCAAACTGTATCCTTGTTCCGGATTTCGCCTTTTTCCCAGGTTTGACCAGGGTTTCCCATACATCGCCCTCCCGCCGTTTCAGAAGAAGAATCTCGATCTGAGCGCCCGTTCCTTCTTTGATCCCGTACAGGCGGGCGGGAATTACCTTTGTATTATTTAAAACCAGACAGTCGCCCGGGTTCAGGTAATCCACGATGTTTTTAAAAATTGTATGCTCATATGCCCCGGTCTCCTTATCAAGGACAAGAAGCCGGGACGCCGAACGATCCTCGAGCGGATCCTGCGCGATCTGCTCCTGCGGCAGATCATAGTTAAAATCACTTGTTTTCATGGCGTAAATTTTCTATATTCCAAATGCCGCGGCAGCAGCGCGTGAGTGTTTGCCGTCTCAGTTTAATCCCCATGCGTTCCAGCCCGTTCACTGCCTTAGTTTAATCCCATGCGGTTCAGTCCGCTTACTGCCTCAGCTTAATCCCCATACGGTTCAGTCTGCTCAATGCCTCAGCCCGATCCCCATGCGGTTCAGTCCGCTCAATGCCTCAGCCCGATCCCCATGCGTTCCAGCCCGTTCATGATTTTTTTCATCACGGAAGTGATATCGTTCTCCTCCAGGGTGCGGTCTTTTAACCGGAAGGTCAGCGTATAGGCCAGCGACTTAAAGCCCTCTTTGATCTGCGATCCCTCATAAATATCGAAAAGCTCACAGGACTCCAGCGTCTTTCCGCCTCTCTGTATGAACATGGCCTCGATCTCTCCGGCCAGTACAGACTGCGGAACGACCAGGGAGAGATCCCTCGTAACGGCCGGGTAGCGGGCAATCCCCTCATACTTCCGGTCAAAAGCCGCTCTCTTTACGATCTCAGGCATATCGACCACAGCGATGTAAACACGATCCCTGATGCCGTAAGATGCCGCGACCGTCGGATGCACCTCCCCGAGATAAGCGATTGTCTGATTTTCGTACAGAACATTCGCCTGGCGTCCCGGATGAAGGAAAGGAATCCCTGCATTCGGATCGAAAACAGGGCGTTTCGTCATTCCGCCCGCGGATAAAAACTCCTCCCGCACCCCTTTCATGGTATAAAAGTCACAGTCCCCGTAAAAACCGAGCGTGAACTGCATCCTCTCAACCGGCAGCTCCGTGACGGGAAACTGTTTCGGAAGATAAATATTCCCAAGCTCGTAGAGCCGGACATTTTTGTTTCTGCGGTTGTAATTCGTCGCCAGGGAGGTCAGCATGCCGTTCAGTGAAAGCGTCCGCATGATGCTGAAATCCTCGCCTAGCGGATTGGAGATCTCCACCGCCCTGCGCAGTCCGCTGTCCGCCGGGATCAGAAGCCGGTCGAACACCTTCGGGCTTTCGAAGGAGTATGTCATTCCCTGGGAAAAACCATTATACTGCGCCACTTCCCGGGCAATGGACTCAATGCGGAGCTTATAGGACAGTTTCCCTGTCGTCGAGGAATGAGGCAGCGTCGTCGGGATATTGTCATATCCGTAAAACCGCGCGACCTCCTCCGCTATATCTGCGTCCCGCAGCAGATCCTGTCTCCAGGACGGCGCGATCACCTCTCCCGCTTCCTCATCCACATCCAGATCGATCTTCTTTAAATATCCGATCATAATATCCTTATCTATATCCGTGCCCAGCAAACCGTTGATCCATGCGGGGTCAAACGGCACTCTGTGTCCGGACATGGGTTTCCCGTAAACGTCAACAGCGCCGCCCACGACCTCGCCGGCACCCAGCTCCTCGATCAGCTGGCAGGCGCGGTTCATCGCCTCCATGGCGTTGTTCGGATCCAGTCCCTTTTCAAACTTTGCGGACGCGTCCGTGCGCAGGCCGATTTTCTTAGAGGAAAGGCGGATGTTTGTCCCATCAAAGCAGGCCGCCTCGAACAGCATGGTTTTGACATCGTCCGTGATCATGGAGTTCTCACCGCCCATGATGCCGGCCAGTCCGATGCCTTTCTCCCCGTCACAGATCATGAGGACGGAATCGTCCAGTACGCGCTCCTGCCCGTCCAGCGTAGTGAAAGTTTCTCTGTTTGCCGCGCGCCGCACGCGGATTTCCCTGCCCGCAATATGTTCCAGATCATAGGCATGCATCGGCTGGCCGTATTCTTCCATGACATAATTCGTGATGTCCACGATATTATTGATCGGCCGGATTCCGTGTGCCGCAAGCCTGCGCTGCATCCATTCCGGTGACGGCGCCAGCCGGATATTTTTGACCACCCGCGCGGTGTATCTGGAGCAGAGTTCCGGATCCTCCACCGTCACTTTGATATAATCGTTGACGTCTTCGTCATTCCCGGTCTCCGTGATCACCGGCGGGACAAACTCTTTTCCGAATGTAGCTGCCGCCTCCCGCGCAATGCCGATGACGGAAAAACAGTCCACACGGTTGGATGTGATCTCATACTCCACCACAACATCATCCAGCCCGAGATACGCTGCCGCGCTCTCGCCGACCGGCGCATCCTCCGGGAGGATATATAATCCGTCCTCGCAAGCATCCGGATACATGTCCGTCGTGGATCCAAGCTCCTCAATGGAACACATCATACCGTAAGAATCCACGCCGCGCAGCTTCCCGGCTTTGATCTTCACGCCGCCCGGTACCGTCTTGCCGTCCGCATGCGTGCCGGCCACGCGGCCGCCGTCAAGAACGGTGATAACCTTCGCACCCTCAAATACATTCGGAGCGCCGGTGACGATCTGTACGGTTTTCTCACCGACATCCACCTGACAGATCACCAGCTTGTCCGCGTTCGGATGCGGCTCAACGGATAATACCCGGCCGATCACGATCTTCTCCAGATCGGCATCCAGTTTCTTATATCCCTCCACCTTGGAGCCGGAGAGCGTCATCGCGTCCATATATTCCTGCGCATCCGCGTCCAGACCCGGTACATAGACGCGAAGCCATTTTAAAGAAGTAACCATATGTTTTTCCTTCCTTCTGTCCTATATCCTTTACCCCCAGAAAAAACTCGAGAAAGCAGAAGTCTTTTCTTCTTTTTTCTGCCAGAGAAAAGACTCGAGAAAGCTCCGCTTTCTCTCATTTTCCGGCTTTCGCCGAAAAATCTTTCTGCATCACATAATCATCCCGGAAAATAAATTTTCCGGTCTGCTTATCTGTCGCAGAAGTCTTTTCTTCTTAATGCTAACGCTAAAATTGACTTAAGAATCGGCTGTCATTCTCATACAGCAGCCGCATGTCGTCGATCTCGTATTTCAGCAGCGCGATCCGCTCCAGCCCGACGCCGAAGGCAAATCCCGTGTACTCCTTCGGGTCGATATGGCTCATTTCCAGCACATGCGGATGCACCATGCCGCAGCCGAGGATCTCGATCCACCCCTCGCCTTTGCAGAAACGGCAGCCTTTGCCGCCGCATTTAAAGCAAGTGACATCCACCTCCGCGCTCGGCTCCGTAAACGGGAAATGATGCGGGCGGAACTTCACCTTCGTGTCCGCACCGAACAGTTCCTTCGCGAACTCCTGCAGCGTTCCCTTCAGATCCGCAAATGTAATATTTTTATCAATCACCAGTCCCTCGATCTGATGGAAGGATGGCGAATGCGTGGCATCCACCTCATCGGAACGGAACACGCGCCCCGGCGCGATCATGCGGATGGGCAGCTTTCCCTGCTCCATCACGCGCACCTGGACCGGTGAGGTCTGCGTCCGCAGAACAATGTCATTGTTGATGTAGAAGGTATCCTGCTCGTCTTTTGCCGGGTGGTTTGCCGGAATGTTCAAAGCTTCAAAATTATAGTAATCATACTCTACCTCAGGTCCTTCCACCACCTCATATCCCATGCCGATAAAGATGCGTTCCACTTCCTCCAGCGCAATCGTGTTCGGGTGGGCGTGTCCGGCCTCGCTCCGTTTTGACGGGAGCGTCACATCAATGACCTCTTTTTTCAGCTTATGCTCCAGCGCCAGAGCCTCCATCTTCTTTTTCGTATCCTCCAGCGCACTCTCAATGGCTTCGCGGGTCTCGTTGACCATCTGCCCAACTCTCGGACGATCTTCAGGACTTACGTCTTTCATGCCCTTTAAGACGGCAGTCAGCTCGCCTTTTTTCCCGAGGACGGCAACGCGAACATCATTCAGCTTTGCCAGACTGTCCGCGGATGCGATCTCCTGTACGGCGCGCTCCCGGATCTGTCTTAATTTCTCCTGCATTCCATCTCTCCCTTTCCTCTTACAATTAGATTCATAAGTATTATCCGCAATATTTCTCTGCACGTTTTTTAACAGAATCTGTTATTACGCTGAAAAAACACTCCATTCCCTGCGGAACGGAGCAAACTTCAAGCAGCTGTATTGTACAGGGAAGCTCAAAACACACTGTTAGTCATTCTAGCATAGCTTTTTAGAAACATCAAGACTCTTTACCTGTTCCTGCAGCGATTTTTCCACTTTTTTTCGAGTCAGTTCCACCAGATTCAGCCGGGTAATGTCGTGTACACGAACCGGAACAGGATCGGTGCGCACCTGCTTTTTTAAGAAATCCAGCAGTTCCTGCTGATCCTCCTTCGAATCGAGATCGATATAATCGATAATGATGATCCCGGAAATGTTGCGCAGTCTGAGCTGGTGGGCAATTTCTTTCGACGCTTCCATATTAATCTGCCGGAAATGCTTCTGCGGGTCTTTGCCGGAAATGCTTTTTCCCGTATTGATATCGATCACGGTCAGAGCCTCCGTCGGCTCGATCACCAGAAATCCGCCGGAGCGCAGCCATACATTCTTCTGTGTGGCCCGCTGCATATGTTTGTCTAAATTATACAGGTTCGCCAGAGAAAACATGGGATCATCATACAGCCGGAGCGGAACATTCTCCAGATCCCGGTATTGTCCGCAAAAAGAACCGAGTTCATCAAAAATCTGCGGCAGATCCGTTACAATCTCATTCAGCATCTCCGGACGGGCATTTTTAAGAAACGCAAGATATTTCGGCATGGAACGGTGAACACAGGAAAAACAGGTGCGGTTCGGCGCAGATGAGATTATATGATTCATCTGTGCCGTCAGCGTGTCAGCCTCCGCAAGAATCTCCTCGTCGGACGCGTTTCTGGCATTTGTCCGGACAATCAGTCCGTATGCCCCCGCTCCGCGCGATTCAAACAATTCCCGAAAATGCGCACGTGTCTGTCTGTCAAGTCTGGAAGATATTCCGATTGTTGTATTCTCTGTTGTCAGCACCACATACCGTCCGGTGAGATTCAGATTTGTAGAGACCGTGGGCACTTTCGTTTTCACCGCTTCCTTCTGTACCTGAACCAGAAGCTCATCCTGCGCCGCAATTTTTTTCGCAGGTGTTTTTTTTACGTAAACAGGATTTTCAACTGATTCCAGAGGCAGATAACAGAAAACACCGGGAGCGGTCTCGACAAAGGCAGCATTGATATTCTTCAGAATGCGGTGTACCTTTCCCACATAAATATTGCCGAGAACAGGGGTGTCGGAATCAACCGCATAACCGCCGGCATCTGGAAGATTGCCGTGATTCCTGGCAAAATCAGCATCAGGCCAAACATTCATTCTTTCCAGATGAATCTCCGCCAAAAGGTCATTTTCAATCAGGCCGCAGAGAAGGACACCTTTTTCTGCGATATTAATATTTGTTATAATTATCTTTGACGACATATCACAGTTCTGTTTCTACTCCTCTGTACCGC
>JAJBVI010000171.1 GCA_020859905.1 Lachnospiraceae bacterium
CTACTTGGTGACGGAAGCTTTATATACGCCGGATTATTCATCGCTTACTTTTCTTTTCTGTATCTCATATCAGAATTTTATCTCCAAAACAGGTATATTAACTCCTGTCAATGCATCACCCTGTTAATATTCCAGAGAGCCTTCAAGAATCTCCATATTGCCTTCGCCTGCCTGCTCTAAAGTATCCCAGAGATCCAGAAACAGATTGCCATAGCAATACTCGGCTTGTTCAAAGACAACAAATCCATGATATATAGTCTTGCCATCTCTCAGTGCTTCTCGAATCTCATCTGTGTTACGGTCAATATAGTACTCTTCAAAAGCTTTCTCAATCTCCTCATCAGAGCTTTCCGGAGTGAGAATCGGAGTGCCCAACATTTTTTTCGATATCATGTTGATCAGGGCCTCCTTTTGCTTTTCCGTAAGGTCTCCTTTCCTTGCCAGAATAAAACTGCTGCTGCTCGAATTTGTTACAAAATCTGTTCTGATTTTCATCTGTAATACCTCCTGCATCCTAATCAATATTTTCCTGAGTCTGAGCATATTTATATGCTGTTTGTATTTATAGTTTTGTATAAGTATATATTTGTCAAGTTTATTTTATAAATATGAGATCTGGTATTTCAAACAACCCATCAAGAAGCAAAGCGACGCATGACTGGTCAATTTCCGGATCATGCGCCGCTTTTATGTATACAGTTCTATTCTTGCGGAATAACACCATACACGGAATGTGAAATTTTTATCTGGTTACCCTTGCGGCCTATAACCCAAACTCCCGTAATAAGAGATGAAGACAATGGCTTTTGCTTTATTTATATATTTGTAAATGTGTTGCATAGCTTTTTGTTCATGTTGAGATAGTCGTCCGAAACCGGATGGAAAAACAAGAAGCAAAAGAGTTAAAATCTCCTGTCTGACGCAAGATGAAATTCCGCTGTAAAGATAAAAAGAAAATCTGATAAAATACTACTCGACATCATTTCCCGATTATGCTATAGTGGACTCATTCAAAATACATTGTTGATTCTAAAATTCCATAATGTGTTCTGCATTCCGCCCGTCGGTTCTCGATGCGGGATGTCTTGAATCCGGCTTTTCGCCAGTTACAATTTTTTGACAAATGCAGACAGGCGGAAGACCATCCTCCTGTCAGCAAAAACAGGAGGTAAATGTATTGGAAAAGAAAAACAACAGAATATGTGAGTCTGAATGCAGGCAGGCATCAGACAGCTGTCAGGATGGATGTTCTGCGAGTACCGCCGGCGGTGCCGTGCGCGACATCAACAGCAAGAGGATTTTCGAAAATCCTGTTCTGTGTGCACAGTTCCTCCGGGACTATGTCGGTGTTGAGGAAGTGAAGCATGTCAGGCCGGATGACATCGAAAATGTTTCGACTCTGTACCATCCGTTTCTCGGCACCGAGTTCCAGTCGGATACCGTGAACAGGATCCGGCTGTATGATGAGAACGGAAACGAAAAGGATGAACCCCTCTATCTGGTCTCTCTGATCGAGCACAAGAGCGACGTTGATTACGACGTAACGATGCAGATTTTAAGGTACATGGTCTGTATCTGGCATGAATACGCCAAAGAACAGGATCGAAAGAAAAAGGATATCTCGAAACGGAAATATTTCCGGTATCCGCCCATCCTGCCGATCGTCTATTGTGAAGGAAAGGACAGATGGACGTCGGATATGCATCTGCGCGACAGGATATGGAACGGCGCCGTTTTCGACAGCTATATCCCCGATTTTGTATATGAGGTAGTCAGGAACCACGCCTATACGAACGCAGAACTTCTGAAAAAGAAGGATGAAATTTCTCTGCTCATGATGATCAGTAAAATACAGGACGAGAATGATCTCCGGGAATTTTTACAGTCGCCGAAAGATGAGGTGGACTGCATCCTGAAAAACTCGACGCCTTCCATTCGACGTATCATTCGTGACACGCTGTACAGCCTGCTGATGAAGATTAACGTACCTGCGGAAGAAGCAAACCGGTATGCAGAATCAGTGGAGGAGTGCCGTATGGGATATTTATTTGAAAACTTAGAAAAGATGGATATACAGGCAGAGCGGAGGAATACTGCGCAGGCTCGTGAAGAAGCCGAAGCAGCTAAACAGGAAGCCGAAGCAGCGAAGCAAAAAGCCAATGCGGCTGAGCAGAAAGCCGAGCTTAAATTGATTGCTCTGATCAGGCACCACCTGTCGAAAGGCCGTACTGCTGACCAGATTGCGGAGGATCTTCTGGAGCCGGCAGATTACATCCGTGAACTTATGTCACGGATACCTCAAACAGATCAGTGATCTTATAAATACTCCAATATCAGTTCAAAAGAGGCGCATGCCCCGGATTTACTGGTTCATGCACCTCCTGTTTATGTATCTTTTATCTTTTGTTCCGTTTTGCAGCTTTTGATTTTTTCTGCTTCTTTTGTTTATTTCTGCATCTTTTGTCTGCCTTCGGGTACCCATCAGCCCATTTTACAGAACGCTGCCTACTTCCAGGTGCCCGCATAAATCAGGTCTGATTCTCTTCCGTAGGTCGCTCTGGTCACATCCGTATCCGCTTCCTCGATGCTGTTGCTGAAGTAGTAGATTATTCCGTTCCGGCGTGCCGCCAGGGTGTCATAGCCGTCGCCGTTCCAGTCGCCGACCAGCACTTCATCCGTAGCTTTGCCATAGGTAATCCTCAATACCCCGGTGTTCGCATCTTCTATGCTGTCGCTGAAATAGTAGACGTTCCCGTTCCGGCGTACCGCAAGGGTGTCGCATCCGTCGTTGTTCCAGTCGCCGACCAGCACTTCGTCATCTTCTTTGCCGTAGGTGATTACCAGGAATACGTTCCCATCCGGATCCTCGTTGCTGCTGCTGAAATAGAACTTATTCCCGCGGCGTATCGCGAGGGTATCGATCCCGTCGCCGTTCCAGTCGCCGACCAGCACCTCATCGCTCTCGCGGCCGTAGGTTACCCTTGTCACTGTCGCGTCCGGATCGGTGATGCTGTTGGTGAAGTAGAAGATGTTTCCGTTCCGGCGCGCCACCAGGAAGTCGACGCCGTCATTATTCCAGTCGCCGACCAGCACCTCGTCGCTCTCGCGGCCGTAGGTTGCCCTGGTCACAGCCGCATTCGGATCGGTGATGCTGCTGCTAAAGTAGTAAATGTTTCCATTCCGGCGCGCCGCAAGCGTATCCCCGCGCACGGTCATCACGCCGTCTTCCACCGTATAGGTGATGCCGTCAATAGTCGCGATTCCGGTATAGAGTTCGCCGTCTTCATAATACAGGCCGTCCCGTTCACCGGTATACAGCGCTCCATCCTCATACTGCAGACCGTCCAGCTCGCCGGTGTAAGGAGCACCGTCCACATACTGCAGGCCGTCCAGCTCACCGGTATACAGTGCGCCGTCCGCATACTGCAGACCGTCGTACAGACCGGTGTACAGTGAAGCCTGTCCGTCCGTGATCTCATAAAGCAGTCCATCAACCACTGCGGTTTCGGCTGCAGTATCCACAACACCGTCTACCACATACCAGGTATTTTCGCCGTCTGTCACCAGGCCGGTGTAATCCGAAGCCACCACACCGTCTGCCACGTAATAGATCGCATCCTCCGATTCCACAAGCCCGGTATACGTGCTGTCTACTACGCCATTTACTACATAGTATGTCGCAGCATCATAGGTCACCAGGCCGGTATACTCTGTCTGAACGACACCGTCCGTCTCATAGCAGAGGATAGTATTTCCTTCCGCATCCGTCTCTTCCGTCACGCTGTTGCCGCTGTAACGGATTTTAAAGGTCGCGGAAGCCTGATCCATATAGTTGCCCATTCCGGTCACGGTCACCGTAGCCGTGCCGACCGCATCGTTATCCTCATAGGTCAGAGTGTAGTCCTCGCCCTCGATCAAGGTGGTTCCGTTTGCAGTCACCGTTACCGAGGGTTCCTGTGCCTGAGACTCATCGGAATCCGGGTCAATCAGGCAGAGTTCCGACTCAGGCGTAACCGTCACATCATCATCTGCCAGGCTCTTGCCCTCGATGGCAAACTCGCCGGTCACTGTTCCCTGATAGCGTCCCGTACCGGTGATCGTGTAGGTCGCCGTACCGGCGTCAGTATTGTTCTCGTACGCTACTGTATAGTCGGTTCCTGCCGTCAAAGTAAACGAAGCATCATCCGCTGTCTCTCCTTCGGTACTATCCTCTGTCTCGTCCGCGACTGTTGCGGTAACAAGGATATCCGGAGTCAGTTCCGAGCCCGTGTAGGTCAGATCCGCATCATCCGATACAGCTGTTGCCACGTCGAGAGAAATGCCCTCGATCGCGGTCAGCGCGAAGGATGTATCCTCGCTGCCGGTATCGGTGCTGTCAGACTCACTGGTCTCGTCACTGGTGTCGCTGTCATCATCACTCACATCCACAGTTGTCGCCGACAGCTGCCAGAAACCATCGGTCAGGATATCAATATTCACAGCGTCGAGCACGCTGTCAAGGTTCTCCTCCGTGATTTCATAATCCTCGGAACCCTCCACGATGATACCGTCAAACTGGTAGTCATATGTGCGTTCCTCCGTGTACTCCGTCTCCGCATCGTAGGTCAGAAGTTCCTTGGAAACATGCAGGTCAGCATCCTCACCCAGCTCGCCGACAATATGCACATATACCGGATCAATGATATTTTTCCTGAGTCCTGTATACACGATCGGCTCCTCGCTGGTCTGGGAAGCGCTCTCCCGATACGTATATTCATAGTAGTCCGCATCGTCGTCAATATAGCGCGACGCCGCGAGCAGGATGTCGTCGTCATTCGCATTGCCGGAAACCACCGGAGAGCCGGAAACGTTCAGAATGCCGGAGCCATATAAATAATAATCGCCACTGGTGGAGGAGTTGCCGACACAGTAGTTCGAGACAAAGATCCCGCTCCCGCCATTATAAGCATAATTCTCAGTGATCGTGCCGCCGCTCAGGTTCAGGACAGGCACGCCCTCCGCTTCTGATACCATGGAATTGGCGCTACCCGCGCCGGCCACATAGATACCGCCGCCATAGCCGCCTGTCTTCAGAGAGGCCAGCAGTATACTCGACGCCGAATCAAGATCCACATCGTCATCCAGGGTAACCTGATTGCCTGAGATCGTACCGGAAGTCATATTGACCGTGGCGCCGTTGCTTACATAGATACCGCCTCCGGCACCGGCTCGAACAATGCTGATATGCGTAAGATTATCGGCAATCACCGCGCCGTCGATATTCAGTGTCGGAAAATCGGTCGTAGAACTGCTCATATAAATACCGCCGCCCCACATGGCTTCATTATCACTGATCTCTACTCCATCGCCAGTAAGCGTGACCGTACCGGAAACCATATAGATGCCGCCTCCTGCGCCGCCGTAAGAGGCACCCGAGTATGCTCTGTTCCCGGAAATGACCGTATTCCCGGAGATATTGACCGTGCCGGCCGTGTAAATACCGCCGGCATTCGTCCCGACCCCGTTCCCCGTGATCGTGCCGTCCTTAATGTCAACGGTTCCGGTAGAGCTATTGTAGATTCCGCCCGAACTGCTTCCCGTGTACGAGCCGACATTGGGGTCATACTCATAGTCCACATTGTCCGTGATAAAACCGGAGTCGATGACAAGCGTTCCCTGATTATAAACGCCCAGTCCTACGGCCTGCTTGGCGTAAATCATATTACCGTCCTCATCTGTCACACTGCTGTCATTGGCGGTATTGCCGGTGACCGCACTGCCATCGCAGATCGTCAGCGCCGCATTCGCCGCATTATTGATACCGACGCCATAAACGGTACCGCTGACCGCGTAGCCGCCTGTTACAGTAGCGCCCTCGCCGATCGTCAGATTTGCGCCGCCCAGTGTCTGTATAACTCTGCCTTTCTGCTGCGCGTCCAGCGTAACATTGGTCAGTTCCAGCGTGCCGCCCACATAAAACATCGTATCCATTTCCGTACCGGAAAGAGCCGTCCCCGCCTTAATGCTGTAGATATTATCCTCATAGCTGGTGATCGTCGCAAAGCGTCCGCTGCTGAGCATCGGCTGTTCCTCCAGCTCAATGTCATTCATGAGGACGATATCGGTTGTTCCGCCCGTCTCATCCGCACCATCCGTGCCGGTCGCACGATTGGACGCGTTCTCAAGGGCAGACACCAGTTCCTCACTGGTCTCTACGTAAATCGTTCCGCCTGTGCCGATCGGCTCCCTGCCGGCCACCTGAGCCGTTCCGTTCGAAAAGACCAGATCGTAATCATCATCCTCATAGTACAGCTTCGCAAAATCATTCACTGTCATGGTATAACCGTAACTCGAGGCTCCCGTGACAGCCGAGTACGTACCTGTAGCGGATGCCTGATAAGAGGTAAAACAGATATTCGCGTCCTCCCCGAGTTCCTCAGTCAGATACGCAGCATATCTCGCTTCTGTCGAAAAGCTATAGAAATTGCCATCCTCCCCATTAATCGTATTCTCCGCAATCACCATATCCCCGCCCGTGTAAATCACGGACGTATACAGGCCGGCTCCCAGAGAAACAGTATCCTCCGAGCAGTCAATCTGATTGTCGGTGATGCTTACATCCGTCATCACGGTTGTATACATAGAATAGGCTCCATTGTTTCCAACAAAAATCCCTGCGCCATACGCATAGGATGCTTCCCCGGTAATTACATTGTCTGATACTGTCCCGCCATCCATACAGATATAGGCATTAGTGGCAGTTGAAGTACAGATACCGGCGCCATAAGCCGCATAAGACCCGGAATGTTCAATCCTGTTCTCTGTGACCGTGACATCTGTCCACGTCTCCGCCGATGCAGTGCCACTATAAACACCGGCTCCATAAGCTGCACCGGAATTTATGATCTGATTGCCTTCTATATAACAGCCATCCATATGCAAAGCGGAAGAATATACTCCTGCCCCATCAGCTTCATTAAAAATATTATCTGTCTCAATAATCATGTTGTTTGAAACATGGCTCCCTGATTCCAGATATAAAGGACAGCTCGTACCGCCATAAAAACCTGCCCCTCTAGCAGTGTATGAGACTTGATATATGGTATTATTCTGCAAATAGCATTCGTTTCCTATGCGGACCGTCCCTATGCCGGCCGCATAAATGCCGGCTCCGCGTTGGTTGACATTGGCCGTTGCTCTCAGAGTTCCGTTTTCCACAATGGCATAGGATTCCATGACAAATGTTGCTCCGGCTACCAGCCAGACTGCCCTTCCATGCTGGTTCGCGTCAATGGTCACATGGTTCAGTGTCAGGCTGCCGCTCACAATAACAAAAGCTCTGGTCGTTTTAGAACTTGTACCCTGGATACTGTTCTCGCATGCGTCCTCATCTGCGGCCTGCAGGATATACTCCGCGTCACCCTGTCCGATAATGCTGACACTGATGTCCGCCGGAACCGTCAGCGGCTCCCCAAAGGAATACACGATCTCCTCCGCATCATCCTCCGGCTCCTCAGCCAGATAAATGACCGTGTCCTCCGTCGCGTTGTTGACCGCGTTCACAATTGCAGATACCGGATCCTCTGTCGTGTCATCAATCGTAACTGTCACGGTAGCTGAATCCTCCACGGACTCCGAAGAATCCGTGGTTTCATCAGCCGCAAATACGGAATAGGATGAGATGGGTGACAGTGCCACTGCCGCAGCCAGGGCAAATGCAAGAACTGACCATGGTTTTTTCTTAAACATAATCACACCTGCCTATCCCTTTCATTCTTCCGTATCGTCGTTATCATAGGGCGTCTCCGTACTCAGGCCGACCTTTTCGGCATAGCTTGTCACAGCAGCTGCAGCCGTGTCCGGATCGGAGAGACCGTCATAGTTCATGCACTCATCAAAATGGATATCCGCAAGGTACGCGATATAACTCTTCTGGATATGATAGAAGTTCCAGTAGTAATACGCAACTGCCTCCTCACATGTCACATCAATAGCATCATCCGCTTCATAGATAGCCGTGATCAGCCCCACCATGCCGAGCGCATTCTCCGCGGAATTCATATAGATTCCATAGGAGCTGTCCGGCAGGTTATTAAACAGCGTAATTTTTTCTGCCGCGATCGCCGTCTGAACAGCACTGGGCAAATCCTCTTTATCTACTGTTGACGCACCCTGGAACCCGGTCGTAACAATCGCCTGCGCGTTGGTCAGGATCGAAGTGTCATTGACTGTATACGCGCCGGCCGTTACATAGGTCAGGCAGTCAGAGTAAACGTCGTTTCCGTCCTCATCCGTGCCAGAGACATACTGGGCAATCACTTCCACCTCGTTTCCGTCCTCGTCTGTCTCTGTAGTGACATAATCCTCCACCAGGTTCTTCGTCACATCATCCAGATACTCCGCAGCCCGGTTAATCGAGGTTCCGTTCTTATATTCCGAGGTATACAGAGTATAGGTACCATCACTCACCGAGAGGATGGCAACCGTCATCTCGGAACTCCTGTTATCTATAATATACTCCTCGGTCTCCTCCACATATGCAGTATATTTGGCGGCAATATCCGCAGCAGAACCGTACAGGCTGGATCCGCACGCGTCAATCTGCGCAGCCAGCTTGTTCATGGTATCCTCCATCTCCTCTATATCCGTGCAGTTATACGCGAGGGAATTCAAGTCAGAACTATAAGTCAAGCCAGAACTGTTTGCCGCGTTGCCCAGATAGATGGCTGCTTTTGTCTCGACACTCCCACCGTACAGATCCGCCATGGTCGGCGATACCGTGGCCGTCAACAGGTGAATCCGACCATCCACTCCATAATCATCACTATACCCTTCAATACGATAGTTATACAGATACTGGTTCGGATTCAGGTTGTAATCCGATCCAAAGGTGTCAAGCATGACATCTTTTACGCCATCCGTAGTGATCAGGTTGCCTCCCAGAATCAGCACGGCTGTCTCAGCCGCCCGATGCGCCGCCACCGTCGAGATGTAGTCGTCAGAACCTGACGATGCGATCGAGATAAAATCATCGTCATCGGGTTCCGGGGAATAAACCGTCGCGCCGGCCGTTACCGGCGCCATTGCTCCTGCCATTACGGCAAGCGCAACTGCCAACGCTGTAAACTTTTTAAATTTCATATAATCCTCCATTCACTGATTGAGACAGATATCTGCCTCTGTCCATTTGGTAACCATCCATCCCGTTCAAAAATACAGGATGAAAATCAACGGGTTGCAAAATTAAGCTTAATTTTTATGTTCATCCCATTTGTTCTCTTTGTAGAGAACAACGGGGAAAAACCAATGCAAAGTCTTTCGGTATACCTATTCTCCGTCCAGAATGTCCGCCAGTTCGCTGCTGCTCAGGCTGTGACGGTAGAAGGTCTCATAAAACTCCTGTATCGCCTTCTCCATATCGCTGTCGGAGTAGGTATCGTCTCCCCAATACAGATTCGAAATCCACACGGACTCCAGCACGCTCTCCACGGAGCCGGTCAGCCAGTCTCCGCAGCCGGACGGATTGACGACGATCTCATAATCCTGCCGATGTGTTGTATAGTGGTTCAAAACCGTCTTCACCGTCGCATTTTGGTTGAAGCTCAACGTATAAGAGCATCCATCTGCTTCGATCCCCCAGAGACGAATGGCATACAGGCTGTCGCTCCTCTCCTTCTCTGTATCCATCTTTGTCTTGATCTCACTGTTCGCCGCAATGGCATAGGGGAAACGATCCGTTCCCAGCCATGCGTACGCACCGGACACATAGTACGGCGAAGAGCTGCTAAAGGACGTATAACCCAGCGTCGCCCAGAACCCGTAGCCGGACAGCATGTAATCGCTCGATATCGAGTAATATGAATCCTTCGTACCACTACCGGCAGACACCAGGCACGACACCAGGTCTCCCGAGGAAGAATAGCCGATATTTGTGGTGTGGAAAATCGCTATTTGGGAAAACCCGTGTCCTATCTGGACGCCGTTCTGGTTCTGATCCTCGTCCGTGAGACTACTTGCGCTAAACCTGTAAAACGGCATGTACGGGGTCAGAAAACTTTCATCTCCGCTTTCCGACGTATTCATCACGCCCGCCACCGCCATATAATAGAAAGCCGGATTAGCAAAACCAGACCGATCCACCAATACTCCGCCGGACTGCGAGATGTACTCTGTGCCATTATAGGAATAGCTAAAGGAGAAGCTGTCATCCCAATCCCAGAAAACCACCGCAAAATCGCCGTTAGATGTCGTCGCGGATATATTTGTAAAATAATCCTTATAATCCGAGTTGCTCAGATATTTACAGAACGTTCCTTTCTTTCCCTGTACCTCCGCGACCAGAGCCTCCTCATACGCCACATACTGCTCCGCCAGATCCACCGATGTCGTGTTTCCCACGGCATGGTCATCCAACAGCTGACCCACGGTCTCAACCGCAGCCTGAATATCGTCTGACGACGACAGATCCGAGAGCGTCACGATATAGATCTGTGCCTCCTTCAGCGCACTCTCCTGCGAACTTGAGAAGTTCGTCTCCCCGGAGATCTCCAGCACGCAGTCCGGATTCAGTTCCAACAGCTCCTCAAAGCTCTCATCGCTCATTGGCGACGAGCCGTCGCCGCTCCAGAGAGTCGCGACCTCCGCAATACCTTCATCGGCAAAGACGGACTGCACCAGCGTATTTTCAAGAAAATCCGACGACGCTCCCAGGAGCACACCCTCGCCGCCCAGCATCTGCGTGATCAGCGCGGCCTCGCCCGCCGCCACAATCATGCTGACATTGTCCGGCAGCGCAATCAGGTTTCCGTCCGAATCATAGATCTGTTTCCTCGACTCCGTTCCCTCACCCGAGGTATTATCGCCCTCCTCAGAGGTGGTGCCTTCGTCGTCCTCCTGCGTTCCCTCCGACTCGGAATCATCGCCGCTGCTCTCGTCCGGCTCCTCCTCATCTGGTTCTTCCTCGTCCGGTTCTTCTTCGTCCGGTTCTTCTTCGTCCGGTTCTTCCTCATCTGCCTGACCGTCTGACGTCTCAGAACTACTCGACTCCGAGTCGGATGTCTGACCGGAGGCGACGGATTCCGTCTCATCTGTATCGTCGTCTGTCTCATTCTCCGAACTGCTGTCGGAGACTTCACTCTCACCAGCAGCATTACCGCTGACCTGACTGCTGCCGGTTCCCTCGTCGGAATCATTCGCGATCTGGTTATTCCCGGTCTCCTCCGCCGATGCGACCTGCGCCGTCTCCTCCGTGTCCGGCGTCTCCGTCTCATCCGCCTCCTCGGGGACAGTCTCCTCTACCGTCTCATCCGCGCTGATCTGATCCGCCTCCATCTCTTCCTCGTTCTTCTCGGTATCCTCTTCCTCCTGCAGTTCATCCGAAATATCGTCCTGCTCCTCAGCCTCCTGCTCCCAGCGGCGCGTCACCTCGGTATCGTCCACCTCCGTCGCGTCCTGTGTATAGACGATCTTCTGGATCTCATCACTGGCACGGCAGCCCGCCAGACCGGCCGCCATGACGGCGGCAAGCGACAGTGCTATGGTTTTTTTCGTATATTGATGCAGCTTCATCATATTCAACTCCCTGACATGGCAAGAACGATTGCTTTAGGTATCATGTGTCCATTTTAAACGAGTATTCTAGCGGTAGTTTACAAGTTACGTTCGAGCAGAGTCCACGACTGCTGATTTT
>JAJBVI010000091.1 GCA_020859905.1 Lachnospiraceae bacterium
CGATCTGTCTGCCGATGAGCTGTTTGGCAAATATGCAGAGAGATTCTTCTACGGCAGTGATGATGACGACAGCATGAAGCTGTTCAGCACGGATTACGGCTTATCTATTCTGTCAGGTGAGAGTTTGGCGATTTATAAGGAGCTGATACCGGCGATCAAAGATATCGCGGACGGGACGACCGCATCTACCGTGGCGGCGATGTCGGACAGCATTTATTCACAGTTCAGCTGGACGTACAGCGAACTTGGCCTGGGTGCTTCTCCGACGGAGGACGAGGTCAAAGCGGCTGTAAAGACTGCGGTTTCTGAAACCGTAGATACGCATATGCTTTTGGAATGTCTGCTTGAGGACTGCTCCTATGAAATGTACTGGTATGATGGGGATATGAGTATTTCCTATGGAATATCATATGGATCGGGCAAGGCATCTCTTTCCTCCCTGACATTTTCATTTGATGTTGCCGATGAGTACAGCGCCGGTACATACACGGTGGATGCAACGCAGGTGAATAGAGCTAAGACGGCTGCGGTCACCGCGAAGGAGATCGCAGAGAAATATGCCGGCAAGACAGACAGAGTCAGGCTGGAAGCGTACCGGGACGAGATCTGCAATCTGGTTTCTTACGATTATGATGCGGCTTCGGATCCGGATAATTCTTTGAGCGACGCCTGGCAGCTGATCTATGTATTCGACGGGGATGAGAATACTAAGGTTGTCTGCGAGGGCTATTCCAGAGCGTTCAAGTACCTGTGTGAGCTGGGCGATCTGAATGACGCCGCCTGCTATACCGTGAGCGGGACGCTCGGGAAAGATTCAGAGGCTGAATCTCATATGTGGAATATCGTTTCCATGGACGGTGTGAATTATCTGGTTGACGTAACCAATTCAGATACAGGCACGATCGGGCAGGACGGAGGGCTTTTCCTGGTGACCGAGGAGGATGCGTCGTCCTATTCCCCGGCATCATATTACGCATTTACGATTTACGGTTCCACATATACTTATACGTATAACAGCGATACCATATCCATGCTCGGCACCGGTATCCTGACGCTGGGCGGGACAGAAACCGCCGCAGATATTTCAGACTGTACCGTGACGCTGGGAACAACATCCTATATATATGACGGGACAGCCAAAACGCCCGCTGTGACGGTAATGGATGGAACCACCGAGCTGACGCAGGGGACGGATTACACTGTATCCTACAGCGGGAATACCAATGCGGGGACTGCAGCGGCGACCGTTACCGGGATCGGGTCATATTCCGGCACTGCCAATCTGACGTTTACGATCAGCAAGGCTGATCAGACGGTTACCGCGGCGATCTCACCGGACAGCATCATCGCGGGAGAGACGGCTCAGATTACGGCATCCGCGACCGCGGGATCCATTACCTACAGCTCCGGCGACACATCCGTGGCGACGGTAGACGACGATGGAGTTGTGACAGGCGCAGGCGAAGGCACGACTGAGATCACGGTCACGGCGGCCGCTACGGACAACTATAATTCCGCGCAGACGAAGGTCAGTGTGACGGTCACGGCGGGCGATACCCTGATGATCCGGCGCGGGAACAAATTTTACGTCAATTATACGCTGAAGGGCGGCAACGCGGACTTCAGTATTACAGCCGGGGAAGAGACAGACCAGGTGCTGGTGGGCGACTGGGACGGCGACGGCGTCGACTCCATCTGCCTGCGCCGCGGAAATGTCTGCTACTTTATCAGTGACGTTCAAACGATGGAAGTCTATATGAGCGTCACCTACGGCAAGGAAAGCGATGAAGTTTTAGTCGGTGACTGGGACGGCGACGGGAAAGATTCTCTTGCAATGCGCAGGAAAGGAACTACGTATTATTTCTGTAACGATATTGAGAATCCTGACGACGATACATGGAGATCGACTTACGGCAGGGAATCGGATGAGGTTTTAACGGGCGACTGGGAGAATAGCGGTTATGATTCTCTGGCGGTACGGCGGAATGGCAATATTTATTACTTCAGCCTGGGCAAAGTGACGGAACCGGACAGTAAGGTGTGGAGGACTACCTTCGGACGCACCGATGATCAGGTTCTGGCGGGCGACTGGGACGGAGACGGGACAGACACGCTGGCGATGCGGCGGAACGGTTATATATATTATATCAGCAACAGTATCGAGAATACGGATACGAACGTGGATCGTTTCACATTCGGAAGAACGGATGACGAGGTTTACGCCGGCAAGTGGAGATGAAATACAGGGTAATCAGAAGCGGCAGAAAGACGGCCGCCATCCAGGTGACGGAAGAGGGGGTGGTCGTCCGTGTGCCGCAGCGCATGACAGATGCGGAGGTTATGCGGTTTGTCATTGAACATGAGGACTGGATACGGAAACATCAGGCTCTGATGGAGCAGGAGCTGAAGAATCGGCCGCAGGCGGAATGCCTGACGATGGATGAGATCCGGGCGCTTGCGGACAGGGCGCTGCAGGTGATCCCGGAACGGGTGAGGCATTATGCCCCGCTGGTCGGCGTGACCTACGGCCGCATCACGATCCGCAACCAGAGATCGAGATGGGGGAGCTGCTCGGCGAAAGGAAACCTGAATTTCAACTGCCTGCTCATGCTGGCTCCGCCCGAGGTGCTCGACAGCGTTGTGGTGCATGAGCTGTGCCACCGAAAAGAGATGAATCACTCTGAAGCGTTTTATGCGGAGGTGCTTCGCGTATTTCCGGAGTATCATAAGTGGAATAACTGGCTGAAGGAGAACGGGAACATGCTGATGCGCAGGATGACCGGCTGAGAGTGAGTGGCGCATCAATCCGCCTGGGATGCATGTTGACAGGAGGGATTCATAGAGATACCAACGGGATACATTTATTCCGTTTTTTGATAACTGGGATTAGCTTTTCTGTTGATTCAGACAAAAGAAAGTGTTACAATATATTATCAGAAAATTCACACTTTGCAGAAAGGAGAGGTATCTTATGAGTAAAATTATTACGATCAGCCGTGAGTTCGGCAGTGGGGGACGTGAACTGGGACGGTGTCTGGCAAAGAAACTCGGATATGCTTATTATGACAAGGAAATTGTCCGGGAGATCGCTGCGAAGACAAAGCTTTCCGAGGATTATGTCAACAGTATTGTGGAGAAACGGCCATTCTCCATGTTCCCGATTCATACAGGCAGCAGTTTTCAGACGATGACAAATCCGATTGATGATCAGAATCAGCTGATCTTCCGGGAGCAGTGCAATATTCTGAAGCAGATGGCGGATCAGTCAGACTGCGTGATCGTCGGACGCTGCGCGGATTATATTCTGAGCGAGAGAGAGCCGCTCCGGATTTTTGTTTATGCGGATATGGATTACAAGATCAAACGCTGCCTGGGGAACCAGAGCGAGACGGAGACGCTGAACTCAAAGGAGGTTAAGAAAAAGATTCTGTCCCTTGACAGACAGAGAGCGCAGTACTACATGTTTTTCTCCGGACAGAAATGGGGCGAAAAGGAGTTCTACGACCTGTGCATCAATATGACGAATATAGAGATGGATGCGGCGGTCGCCTCGATCGCGGCGCTGATATAATGCGCATGGTTCGGGCGTACCTTTATAAACGGAAATGACTGCTTCGCAGTTATCACTATTGTTACCATGCCGCCTGAGGCGGCATAAATGATGATGAAAGCTGCAAAAAGCTTTCATACTTTATGAAAGTCGATTGCAGCATGCTTTGCACAGCTTTGAATGAGATTCTGATGTTCTGATTCAGAGAAAATATTATCCCCGCCGGTTTTCTTCGGAATGTGCCGGCGGGTGATTTATATTTTGACATAGATGTGTCGGAAAAAGAATGGGTATTTACGGAGTCTGCGGAGTTTGCGGGATCGTCCCGCGAAAAGATATCGATGGAGGTCTATGTGCATGAGAGGCAGGAATGAGATGCACTCTCAGAAAATCATTCTGAGTCAAACGGTCAAAAACTTGATTTTCGCCGTAGCGGCACTTTGTCTGGTATTTTCTGGCTGCGGAGAAGCAGGGCAGACGGATGCGGGGGCGGCTTATGGCGGAAGTGAAGCGGCTGCGGAAAGCTCCGTCACGCAGTCGGATGAGACGGCAGGCGAGGCTGCGGAAAGCTCCGTCACGCAGTCGGACGAGACAGCAGATGCGGCTGATGAAAGCTCCGGCACGCAGACGGCAGGGACGGCTGACGGATCCTCAGAGGAGAACGGCAGAACAGGATCCTTATCAGAGAATGATGATACTTCCGCAGAGGCCATAACCCTGGAGACTATACCGGAGTATTCCGGCAGCCCCTATGTGGCGATCAATGGAAACGTTCCGTTTTTCACGGAGGATGAGCTCACGACGGAAGCCTTTGAGTCCTATTCGGAACTGGACAGCCTGGGCCGGTGCGGAGTGGCTTTTGCAAACATCTGCCGGGAAATTATGCCGACAGAGCCGCGCGGATCCATTGGTTCGGTCAAACCTGTCGGCTGGCATACTGTAAAGTATGAGATTGTAGACGGGAATTATCTGTACAACCGCTGCCATCTGATCGCCTATGAGCTGGCCGGGGAGAATGCAAATGAAAAGAATCTCATCACCGGAACCCGTTATCTTAACGTGGAAGGGATGCTTCCGTTTGAAAATATGGTGGCCGATTATGTGGAGGAGACCGGCAGCCATGTCCTTTACCGGGTGACGCCCATGTTTGAGGGGGATAATCTGGTCGCGGACGGAGCGCTGATGGAGGCGATGTCCGTCGAGGATGACGGCGCAGGTATTTTATTCTGTGTATACTGTTACAATGTGCAGCCGGGCATCGCGATTGATTACGCAACCGGCGACAGCTGGGAGACAGGTGAAGGCGCTGACGCGCAGACAGGTTCGCAGAACAGCGGAACGTCGCAGACGGATGCGGATCAAAGCGCGACCGATCAGACATCCTCATCAGCCTCAGGGCAGGCGGGCGTCTCCGCGGATGAATCCGGCGAGGCGGAGATTCATACCTATATTCTGAATACTAATACGAAGAAGTTCCATTACCCCGATTGTTCCTCTGTTTCTAAGATGAAAGATGAGAATAAGAAAGAGTTTACCGGGACGCGGGACGAAGCGATATCGCAGGGATATGATCCCTGCGGGAACTGCAGGCCTTAGGAACTGTCACAAAATAACTGGTGCAGATTTGTTGGAAAATGCGTGAAGCACAGGCCATAAAAACAAGGCGGCAGGTGTTCGGCACTGCTGCGGGAAACGGATATGAGGATTTGAAATGAGAGAGATTGAGATAGACGATTTGATGAGACTGAATCCGTCGGAACGGGTTATACTGGACATCCGCCCGGAGGAAACCTTTCGCCGGGGCACGATCGAGGGAGCCTTGCACATCCCGGCGGATGAGATCCCCGGGCGGCTGCCGCAGGATTCGGACAAAACCCTTTATGTGCTCTGCCATACCGGGGATCAGAGCATGGACGCGGCGGAAGAATTATCGGAGGCCGGGTTTCGCGCAGTCAGTATCAAAGGCGGTTACCGCGCTTTTCTGAAATACCAGCTCTCAAAGCGGATGGAGAAGCAGGATGCACAGAAGGAAGAGCGGGCGAAGATCGAGCGGAGCCTGATCAAAAAGTTCCGCAAAAATATATGGTGCAAGTTTACGAAGGGCATCAATGAATATGAACTGATCCGGGACGGCGATAAGATTGCCGTCTGCATTTCCGGCGGCAAGGATTCCATGCTGATGGCGAAGCTTTTCCAGGAACTGCAGAGGCATGGAAGGGCGAATTTTGAACCGGTGTTTCTGATCATGAATCCGGGATACAATGAGGAGAACTGGCAGATCATCCGGGACAACGCCGAACTGCTGGGCATTCCTCTGACGGTATTCCACACGGATATATTTGACGCGGTTGCCGGGATTGATAAGAATCCCTGTTATCTGTGCGCCAGAATGCGGAGAGGGTATCTCTATTCTCACGCGAAGGAGCTGGGCTGCAATAAAATTGCGCTGGGGCACCATTTTGATGATGTGATTGAAACGATCCTTATGGGGATGTTCTACGGCGGCAAAGTAGAGACCATGATGCCGAAGCTTCACAGCAAAAATTTTGAGGGGATGGAGCTGATCCGTCCGATGTATCTGATTCGGGAGGAGGATATCAAGACCTGGCGGGACTATCATCAGCTCTGTTTTATTCAGTGTGCCTGCCGCTTTACGGAGCATTGTGTGAGCTGCGGCGGGGAGCAGGGTTCGAAGCGGGATGAGATGAAAGAACTGATCGCGCAGCTCCGGGAAAAAAGCGAGTTCATTGAAATGAATATCTTCCGCAGCGTTCACAACGTGAATCTGAAGACGATTATCGGTTATAATATGGACGGCAGAAAATATTGTTTTCTGGACGATTACGATGAGAGATCTTCCTGATACGGCTGCGACGGGAGGAGATCCCCCGAGGATGTCTGTTGTTTTTTTCAGGCGATTGTGGTAGGATGGGTTGAAATTTCAAACGAAGAAAAGTGAATATCGGCTATACAGTGAGAGAAAACATGCGCATACCGACATTGGGGAACGAACGCCGGATGTCTGAGGGGCGCTGCTGCAGTTTTCCGCCCGGTCTGCGTCTTTGGGAAGGAGAGCCGGATGTCTGCGGGGCGCAGATATCGGCCAGGCAGACGCAGCCATTGACATTGCGGGAGACGGCGGCAGGCTTGTGTGTGGGAGAGGATGAGTTATGAAAAAGAAAATATTGCTGTCGGATGATTCCGTGTTTATGAGGGGAGTGTTGACGGATATTCTGACGAATGAGGGCTATCATCTGATTGAGGAGGCCGGGAACGGTGCGGACGCAGTCCGCTTATATTCGGAGTGGCATCCGGATCTGGTTTTTATGGAGGCTGTTTTGCCGGAGATGAATGGGATTCATGCGTTGAAGGCGATCATGGCAGCGGATGCGGATGCGGCCGTGATCATGTGTTCTACCGTCGGTCTGCGAGATGTCGTGGCAGAGGCGCTGAACGGCGGAGCGAAGGATTATATTTTCAAACCATTTTCCGCAGAGCGGGTGCTGGATGCGGTTCGGAAACATATATAAGGAATGATGTGGATGTATCGCACAGTTAAAAACGATGTGGGCGATATGTCTCAAATTATTAGCACTCGTGCTTGACGAGTGCTAATTTTTGTGCTATAACAGAGAAGAACAGATGGAATGTTACACGGCGGATAGAACAAACAAGCCATTTGGGAACTGTCATTCCCCATATGGTTTGTTAGAAAGATCATCTGTCGTGCCGTCGGATGCGGTGTTAAATTGGGAACTGTCATTCCCTTATGCTTTGAAAGGAGGAGCGTTATGAACATTCAGAAATTTACACAGAAGTCGGTGGAGGCTGTGCAGGACTGTGAAAAGCTGGCCTGCGAATATGGAAATCAGGAGATTGAACAGGAGCATCTGCTTGTCGCGCTGCTCCGCCAGCAGGATGGCCTGATCCTGAAACTGATCGAGAAGATGGAGATCAACAAAGAGCATTTTTCGGATAACGCGGAGCGTCATCTCGCAAAACGGGTGAAGGTTTCCGGCGGCCAGGTGTTTATCGGACAGATGCTGAATAAGGTGCTGATCTCCGCTGAGGATGAGGCGAAGCAGATGGGCGACGAGTATGTGTCCGTGGAGCATCTGTTCCTGAGCATGCTTCGTTATCCGAACCCGGCGCTGAAGGAGATTTTTAAAGAGTACGGCATCACGAGGGAACGTTTTCTTCAGGCTCTCTCCACGGTGCGGGGCAACCAGCGGGTTACTTCTGACAACCCGGAAGCAACCTACGATACGCTGGAGAAATACGGATATGACATGGTGGAACGCGCCCGCGACCAGAAGCTTGATCCCGTGATCGGACGGGACAGCGAGATCCGGAACGTGATCCGTATTCTGTCGAGAAAGACGAAGAATAACCCGGTGCTCATCGGCGAACCGGGCGTCGGCAAGACCGCGGTGGTCGAGGGGCTGGCGCAGCGGATCGTCCGCGGTGATGTGCCGGAAGGGCTGAAGGAGAAAAAACTGTTTGCCCTGGATATGAGTGCGCTGCTGGCCGGAGCCAAATACCGCGGTGAGTTTGAGGAACGCCTGAAAGCGGTTCTGGACGAGGTGAAGGCAAGCGAAGGGCAGATCATCCTGTTTATCGATGAGCTGCACACGATTGTCGGCGCAGGGAAGGCGGACGGCGCCATGGACGCGGGGAATATGTTAAAGCCGATGCTGGCCCGGGGCGAGCTGCACTGTATCGGCGCGACCACACTTGATGAGTACCGGGAGTATATTGAGAAGGACGCCGCGCTGGAGCGCCGGTTTCAGCCGGTCATGGTGGATGAGCCGACGGTGGAGGAGACCATCTCTATCCTGCGCGGTCTGAAGGAGCGCTATGAGGTGTTCCACGGCGTGAAGATCACGGACAGCGCACTGGTTTCCGCGGCGACGCTCTCCAACCGTTATATTTCCGACCGTTTCTTGCCGGACAAGGCAATCGACCTGGTGGATGAGGCCTGTGCTCTGATCAAGACAGAGCTGGATTCCATGCCGACGGAGCTTGATGAGCTGAACCGGCGTGTGATGCAGATGGAGATCGAGGAGACGGCATTGAAGAAAGAGGAGGACGGTCTGAGCCGGGACCGTCTGGCGGAGCTGCAGAGAGAGCTGGCGGAGCTGCGGACGGAGTTCCAGAGCCGGAAGGCGCAGTGGGATAATGAGAAAAAGGCGGTAGAGCGGGTGCAGAAACTGCGTGAGGAACTGGAAACCCTGAATAAGGAAATCCAGCTGGCCGAACAGAAGTATGACTTGAATAAAGCGGCGGAGCTGAAGTACGGCAGGAAACCGGAACTGGAAAAACAGCTCGCGCAGGAGGAAGAGATCGTCAAAAATAAGGATATGTCGCTGGTTCACGAGAATGTCAGCGAGGAGGAGATCGCGAAGATCATTTCCCGCTGGACAGGGATTCCGGTCACGAAGCTGACAGAGAGTGAGAGGAACAAGACGCTGCATCTGGATGATGAGCTGCATAAGCGTGTGATCGGACAGGATGAGGGCGTGGAGAAGGTGACAGAGGCGATCATCCGTTCCAAAGCCGGCATCAAGGATCCGGGCAAGCCGATCGGTTCCTTCCTGTTTCTCGGACCGACAGGTGTGGGTAAGACTGAGCTGGCGAAGGCGCTTGCGGCGAGCCTGTTTGATTCGGAGACGAATATGGTGCGGCTCGATATGAGTGAGTATATGGAAAAGTACTCTGTATCGCGGCTGATCGGAGCGCCTCCCGGATATGTCGGTTACGATGAGGGAGGGCAGCTCACGGAGGCTGTCCGCAGGAAGCCGTATTCCGTTGTGCTTTTCGACGAGGTGGAGAAGGCGCATCCGGATGTGTTCAACGTGCTGCTGCAGGTGCTGGACGACGGGCGGATCACCGATTCGCAGGGGCGGACTGTGGACTTCAAGAACACGATCATCATCATGACGTCCAATCTGGGTTCAGCATACCTGTTGGAAGGGATAGACGAGAACGGCACGATCAGCCCCGAAGCCGAAGAACGGGTCATGAACGAGCTGCGCGGAAACTTCCGGCCGGAGTTCCTGAACCGGCTGGATGAGATCATCCTGTTTAAGCCGCTGACAAAGGATAATATCGGCAATATCATCCATCTGATGATGGGTCAGCTGAACGGCCGCCTGAGGGATCGGGAGATCTCTGTGGAACTGACGCCGGCAGCCGAGGCATTTGTCGTGGATCACGGATATGACCCGGTCTACGGCGCACGGCCACTGAAGCGCTTCCTGCAGAAGCATGTGGAGACGCTCTCGGCGAAGCTGATTCTGGCGGACCGGGTCCGCGCGGGGGACACCATCCTCATTGATGTGGATCAGGATCATCTGAGCGCGGGTGTGAAGTAGAAGAAATTCGTACCGTCTTGGTCGTCGAATATCCAGTCATCTGTGCAAGCAAGCGTCTCCGCTCCGCGCTAAACGGACGTCCACTGGACGTCCAGCGGCCCGCCTGACTGTCTATTCATGACACTTTCATAGCATAAAAGGAACCGTCGCATTCATGGGTCCAGGATCCATGGATGTGGCGGTTTTTCGTCATACAAAAACAGTTTGTTCCGGATATGACCTGTATTCCTGCTTGCAGGAAATCCCTTTCATCACATTCTTTTAATTATATATTCCGTTTTGAGATGGTGTTGTCACGCACATCGGATCACGGCATCGACAATCCGATCCACACCCGGTATGCCGGAAGGATTGTTCGGATTGCCGTTGTCGATAAAATAGTATCCGTCGTCGGCCAGCTGCCGGACATTGCGCTGTACGGCAGCGTTCCGGTAAAGCATGGGACTCATGTTCATCGCGATCAGCTTCGGTCCCTCAAAGGAGAGAACGTTGGTGGAGAGGAGATCGTCCGCAATGCCGTTCGCCGCCTTGCCGATCATGTCGGCAGAGGCGGGGGCGAGCAGGAGCAGATCGCCGCTCATGGTCCAGGACTGGTAGGACTTGTCCCACACAGCCGGTGGAGCGAACTGATCGACCTGAACAGGGTTTTTTGACAGAGACTGCAGGATCAGCGGTGATACAAAATGCGCGGCATGCTCTGTCATAATCACTTTTACGTCAGCTTCCTCATTTCGCAGAGCCATGACAATGTCTGCGGCCTGATAAGCCGGAGTGCATGCGCATACTCCGAGTAAAATGACTTTCCCTTTTAACATAAGTTACTTTTCACATCCTTCTGCCGGGGATACCGGAGGCTTGCCCATGGGAGGCTGATCCTTCGGAGGACCGCCCTGCGGACCGCAGCCCTCAGGTCTGCCGCCGTAGCCGCCCGCGCCGGGACCTTTCGGACCGCCTTCAGGCCTGCCGCCGTAGCCGCCCGCGCCGGGACCGCCCATCGGGGGACGTCCCATCGGAGGGCCGCCCTGCGGGCCGCCCATCGGAGGCATACCCATCGGAGGAGGACCCATCGGGGGCTGCTGGCCCGCCGAAACAGGAACGTAGATCACGATTGGCACCCATGTTACAGGAGCCTGATTCATTGGGGGCGGAGTCATCGGAGGAGGACCCATCGGAGGACCGCCCTGCGGGCCGCCCATCGGGGGCATACCCATCGGGGGACGTCCCATCGGAGGACCACCCTGCGGGCCGCCTTCGGGTCTGCCGCCGTAACCGCCCGCGCCGGGGCCTTTCGGGCCGCCTTCGGGCCTGCCGCCGTAATTGCCGCCGCCGTAGCCGCCCGCGCCGGGACCTTTCGGACCGCCTTCGGGTCTGCCGCCGTAGCTGCCGCCGCCGTAGCCGCCTGCGCCGGGGCCTTTCGGACCGCCTTCGGGTCTGCCGCCGTAGCTGCCGCCGCCGTAGCCGCCTGCGCCGGGGCCTTTCGGACCGCCTTCGGGTCTGCCGCCGTAGCTGCCGCCGCCGTAGCCGCCTG
>JAJBVI010000120.1 GCA_020859905.1 Lachnospiraceae bacterium
TCATTCCCCGCATAGTCGGTATAGGAAATCACGACTTCATAATTCGCAGGATCCGTGTCCCCGTCGAACGTATACTCCGCCGTGTGCAGGCGCTCATCCGCTTTGCCGTCCTTATCCCACTCGACGGAGGCGTCATCCCCATTAATATTTACGGAATCGGTTCCGGTCGTTTTATTGCGAATCGTCAGCGTCATGCGGGACGCGTCCCAGTACTCATCGTTGTCATTGATTACCCAGGTCAGCGTCACATCGTCGCCGTCCACGTTCATATATACAGGTACGCCGTCCACCTGGTACTGGGTCGTTCCGCTGATCTCATAAGAGACGAGCATCGGCACCTCATTGTCCAGTGCCAGCGTCTCACTCTGATACAGACCCGTATCCTCATCGACCAGCATCATTTCTCCGCTGATATTCGTCAGAACATTGCCGGAGCCATCCGAATACGATGTCTGTATCAGATACTCGATCTCGCCGCCATCCGTATCGCTGCTGTAGGGCAGATAAAGCGTCGCCGTGAGCGTACCGTCAGATACGCCTGACCACTCCACATAGGGAACATCCTTCGCTGCGCTCTCCGTCTCAGACACGTCACCGTAGCTGCTGCCGCCATCCGTACTCACCTGAATGGACGGCAGAATCATATCGCCATTCTCATCCAGATTCTTCGCGAAATACTTCTCTGTATAGGTCAGCACGATCTCCTCATAGTACGGGGACTCACTGTCCGGACTGTAGTAATAGAGAACCCCGTCTGACTCATTATATGCCGGATAAGTTACTGACACGTCCGGATGCACATTATCCAGGACGACGTTTTCCGTGCCCAGAATCGGCTTGCCGCTAATATCCTTCAGGGAGTTGCCCGCCATATCGTTAACCGACACAATCTTAATATGGTTCAGGGAATCCAGCTCATCCTCAGATGTGGTCGAAATCACGCCGCGAACCATCGTATATGTGCCGCTCATCTCAGTATCGTCTACCGTCAGATCCACCCTCGCCGTCGTCACGCTGTCCGCATTGACCGTGAGCGCCACGCCGCTGTCGACGTCGGAAACCAGCGTGATATTTCCGTCCTTAATCAGCGCATCCTCGTTAATGCCGGAAACAACGGCTCCGTCCGCATCATCCTTCACATAGAGAGTGAAGTACACGTTCGTTTTACCGAAGATTCTCGCTGTCAGCGTATCAATCAGCCTGCTCACCGCACCACCCATGCCGCTGTTGTAATATTCGGAGGCGTCCGCCACATCAGAGTCCGAGGTATAGGACACATAGATATTCTTGTCCGGCGCGGCCGTATCCACACTGAAGGATATTTCCTCCGTCGCCTTATAGCCGAGTACATTTGTCACGGTATAGGTCACCGTGTAGCTTCCGTCATCCAGCCCGGTCAGGATAGTGCTGACGCTGGACAGATCCGCAAGGCTCTGATCCTGGAATTCAGTATTCTCCTGACCATAAGTGACATCGGAATCCACATCCGCATACGTCTTGCTTCCGCTTTCATCAAAGAACTCATCCGTACTGCTGGTGATCTTATACGCGATCTCAGCAATGCCGGCGCCATCCGTGATATCTGCAAGGATATCCAGGCTTGCAATACTTGTGCTGTTAAAATAATCTATCGTTGTCCCGCTGTCATCCTCCACCGATTTCGGATCCGAATCGGAACCGTAACCCAGCGTCACAGTCGGTTCATCATCGTACTTCTTTGCTGAGACAGAGATTTCAGCCGCTTCATTGATCTCATCCGCGGCTGAAATGGAAACCGTACCTGTTTCAGCCACCTGATACTTAAGTGTGTAAGTATCGTCTCCATTATCTGTCACTTCAGCAAACATCCCGGGATCTGTCAGCAGATCCTGCAGTGCATAATCTGTCGTTGTACCGTTCACCGTCGCCGAAACCGTCACATCCGACTGTGTGGTATCCGACTCTCCCACCGTATCTGTCACCGTGAGCGTGAGCGTCAGGCTGCCGCCGTCTGCAAAGCAGTAATTTCCACTGCCGTCTGTCACTGTATATCCGGCGTCATTTACCGCAGCATCGACAGAAACCTCCGGCGCGGAGCTGTCCTGCTGTACATCAAAAGCTCCTGACGTATATGCATTCCCCGCTTCGTCCGTCACCACGATACGATAGGTTCCCTCCGTATACAATGTCAGGATATACTTCTGAACCGTACTGTCCCAGGCGACAATCGCATCATCACTGCCGCAGTCAGCGTAATCGCTGCCGGATAATTTCTGCACTTTCACGCTTCCCAGGGAGGATGCTCCGGACACAGTATCGTCAGCCACGGTAAACCCAATCTCCAGCGCACTGCCGGATTTCCAGTAGGAACTCTTAAAACCGCCATTCTCCGCATAGTCACTATCAACGGTGATCTCCGGCGCATCCGGATCAATTCGGCTGACGCCGACCGATGCCGCCGTCACATTCCCCGCATTATCTATCGCGTAAATATAATACGTAGTACCCGTCTCATCCAGATAATCCGTAATAACGATCTCTGCGCTGCCCTGAGATACCGCGGCAGTTAACAACGTGCCGGCATTCAGCGCATCGTTAATCTGTGTCTCAGTCACCGTAGCGGAGCTGTCAACCGACAGAACATTCGTGCCGACCGCGTAATATACATATCCCCCGTAAAGCCCGCTCGTGCTGTCCGATGCAGCTATGTCAATCGTTTTGGATTGCGCCCATTCGCCCTGATCATCCAGACTTGCACGCAGCGTCGGCGCAGTCGAATCAACCAAAACCCGATAACAGTAGATCTGATCCCTTGCGCTGCTGTCATCCGTCAGATAAAAGTAGTTGGTTCCCTCCGCATTACATGCCACCGAAGACACCGCAGCCGCATTGGCTGAAATATCTGCGGAACCATTCGCGGAGCCGCAGAGCAAATACCCGGTTCCGGTCTGACTGCTGCTCAAAGCCACCGTCACAGCTCCGTTGTAATAGTATCCAAACAACGCAGCTCCTGTATCAGGAGTCAGTATATAGGGAGCCGCCGTATCATATTCTGATGCATCCTCCTGTTTATATGTTTTCGTAATCTCTCCCGTATACAAACCGGTTCCGCTCACAGTCAGAGTGTAAATCGTGCCGTCTGTTAAAGCCGTGACTTCGTCTGAACCCTGATAAAACGTAACCGTATAATCCTCGCCCTGCACCAGCGTCGTCTGACTGTCCGTCGAAATAACCCCCACCGACGGCAGGCCGTCGGCATCCGACTCTGTGCCGGTAATCTGGATCGTATAATCGGCAATGGACTGCGCCACTGTCACATCAAAGGCGACCGTCCCCGCATAACTCCCCATACCGGTCATGATAATCTTATAGTAGCCGACGTTCTTTATTTCATCTGCCGCGACATATGCTGACGCGGCGTCATCCGAATATGTAATCGCGCACGTATAGTCCGTACCTTCCGTCAGACTGTTGCCCGAAGCGACGGAAACCGGATTGGCAATCACATCTCCGGTATACTCGAGCATAGTCGAACTGCATGTAAACATAGCCTCTGTTAATTCTGTCGTGTCTCCCTCATCCGCGAACACACTGAGGTTTCCGGTCAGCGAGGTTCCCGGGAGGACACTGCACGCCACAATCAGAGCCAGAACAACAGCCAGTATCTTCTTTCCTCTCTTTGACAGTTTCTTCTTCATCGTTTTCCTCCACTTGTTTTTCATGATGAAATAGTTCCGTATCCGTACAGATCCTAATACAGCATCCTCTCTGTACTAAATAATTTCCTTCGAGTGGATCATCACGATCTCCTGCTCTATCTTAAAAGTACCGGTTGTCTTCCTGCGTACTGAATATCCGTAAATCGTCATGTCCCCGTCAGGCGGTTCTCCCTCCATCTGTTCGGTTGCACCCTCCAGGGATTCGGCAGCCGCGCCCGCATCTGACGGCACGATTATCTCTGTCTCGCCTGTGTCCGCCGGAACCGTCATCCCGACATCTCCCGAGCCTTCCGGCACGGTTGTCTCTGTCTCGTCTGTGCCTGCCAGAAGTGTCGTCCCGGCCGCTCCCGCGTCTGCAAGCACGGTTGTCTCCGTTCCGCCCGCGTCTTCCAAAAGTGTTGTCCCGGCCGTTCCGGCATCTGTCGGCACTATTAACTCTGTCTCGCCCGAGTCCGACAGAAGCGTCGTCCCGACCGAATCTGACAGTTCTGCCTGAGGCGGCAGGCTCCGGTTCTCCAGACTCTGTCTCACCGGCTGCTCTGCACGTACTCCCTGACGCGCCGGCTGCTGTCCCTCCGTCTGTCTCTGCTGTTCCCGACGCGCGATCTCCGCGGAATGCGCCGACTGAACCGCGTGGTCTACCTTCCTGGCCCCCGGCATGGCTGCCGGCGAAATCCCGGACTCCCCGCTTTGCTTTTCCTCCTCATACTGCTGATTCCTGCGGGTTTTCCGATACAGGCGTCCGCTGGCGGCGCTTTCCTCTTCTATCTTCTGAATCTGGCGTTTTGCCGCCCTGCCGGTCAGATAACCGATCACGCCCCGGATATCCAGGACAAAAAAGAGCAGCACCGCGACCGCTGCCAGCGCGATACAGGCAATCAGGCAGCCGAGGAACAGATTGTGGTACAGTTCGTATAACTCGATGTTCTCCATATCTCCCTCCCGCTACTCTTCCGCTGTCCTGCCGAACTTGCTGTTGATCACCTGCTCCGCCTGCAGAAGAGACTCATTCAATGCCGTCAAGCTGTCCCGGATCCCCTCCTCCTGGCTCTCGGTCAGAGCGTCGAAATCCGTCTCCAGATGCGCCTCTATATTCTCCAGCTGTTCCAGCATCTCGCTCTGCGTGACGCCGCTGTCCTTAAAATCCTCTGCGCGCGATATGATCTGGGACGTCATCTCCCGGTACATAATGATCGCCGTATTGGCATTATCCATCTCCACCAGGTTCCCCGACGTGAGTTCTACCAGATCGTCCCAGTAATCCCGGTAGGTCACGGAAGAATCACCGGTATTATCTACCGTGCCGATGCTCGAATAATAATCCGAGATCTTATACAGGCACTCCGCCCGCACGGTCTGCTCGTCTCCCAGATATTCCGATTCCCTCACCTCACCGAAATAATGCTTCGCCTGTGTCTTTCCGCTGCCGCTTTCCAGCTTATAGTAATATAAAATACCTGCTTCAAAACAAAAATTGTCATAACCTTCCCTGTTGCTGCTCTTGAACGCCGCCTCGTTCGTCTGGCCGCTGCTCGAAGCGATCAGGATGCTCTGCAGGATGCCGCTTTCCTCCGATGTAAATGTATCATCATCCAGAAACTCGTCGAGCAGAGCCATCCACGCTTCGTCATTCTCAGGCTCCAGGCTGATCGCGCTGCGGTAATATGAAACCCGCTCATCATCAGATGCCTTCTCCGCACTGCTTATATAATATTCGTAGGTGCTCTTTTTCTCGGAGGACTCCAGATAATGAAAGGAAAATGCGGCAGCGCACAACGCTGCGGCAGCCACCGCAGGAACAAGGAACTTACGGAACTTTGAGATCTGCTTTTTTCGATAGGCGATATCGACTTCCTCAAAATGCTCCAGATCATATAAGAGTTCCGCGCAGCTGGTGTATCTGTCCGGCGGATTCTGCTGCGTACATTTCAGGATAATCGACTCCAGTCCGGCGGAGAGATTCTGGTTCCACTGGCGGATCGGGTACATCTGATACGGCGGTTCGCTCGGGTTATGTCCGGTGACCAAATGGTACATCGTCGCGCCCAGGCAGAAGATATCCGTCCTGGCATCCGTCTGCCCGTGTCCGCCGTACTGTTCCGGCGCCGCGTAGCCCCGCGTCCCGAGACAGGTCGTATCCTCCAGGCTGGCAATCTTGTACTCCCGCGCGGTTCCGAAATCAAAGAGAACGATCGTCCCGTCCGGCTTCAGCATGACATTGGACGGTTTCATATCGCGGTAGATGATCGGCGGTCTCCTGGAATGCAGATAGCCAAGCACATCGCACAGCTGCTTGGCCCAGTCGATCACATCCTCCTGAGGCTGCGGCCCGTACTTAGCCAGCATATCCTTCAGCGTCCTTCCCTCGATGAAATCCATGACGATCAGGAAGCTGTCGTCGCTGTCGATCACATCCACGATACTGGGAAGATTCGGATGACTCAGCCTCTTCAGCAAATCTGTCTCGACAATCAGCCCCTGTTTTACGATGTCAAAATTCTGAACGCCGTCCTTCCGGACCTCCTTGATCGCCCAGGTCTTGTTGGCGCGCTCATTGATCGCCATATAGACGACGCTCATGCCTCCCTGGCCGCATTTATTTAATACCCGGTATTTCCCATCTACCAGGGAACCTATCTCCAGCATATGTATCTCCTAACCCGGATCGCCCGGATAAACCGGAAAAAACCTCATCCGGCGCCGGTTATTATCCAAAAGTGCCTGATCCGGATAAACCGGAATAGAAATTTTGCCATTTTCGCAAAAATTCGTTTATAAGTGTCTAATCGCATCGAATCAGAACTGCGGAAATATTGTCTGATTCTCTGCGGTATTTATCTAATTCAGTCAGATACTCGAGTCCTTCCTGCATCGTCGCCTCCTGAAACAGGCGGCGGGGACTGAGATATTCGTATATCTCCTCCGTCGAGATCACATGGCGGAACCCGTCGCTGCAGAGCAGGAAAATACTGTCCGGCGTAATCTGTCCCGAACGGAACTCAGGCACAATCTCCTCCGATGCGCCCACACACTGGAGCAGCACATTCCGCCGCGAATCCCGGCGGGCCTCCTCCGGGGTCATCCGCCCCTCGTCCATCTCCTGTTGGACAAAGGTCTGATCCTTCGTGAGCTGCCGCAGATCATCCTGCAGCAGATAAACTCTGGAATCACCCACATTTGCAATATAATACGTCCGATCAACAAGCAGCAAAATCACAACCGTAGTGCCGAGATCCATATGGGCCATGCGGCCATATGTACTGATGCGCCTGTTGATACCGTAGATCAGATCCGTCCACCGATCTTCAAGGACTTCCATACTGAGTCCCTGATACAGCAGATCCGGAAATTCATGTTCAAACCAGTCCGTCAGAAACCGGACTGCGGTTGCGCTGGCGAGCTCGCCCCTAGCGAGCCCGCCCATGCCGTCACAGACCGAGGCAAGGCATACTCTGCCGCGGTCCGTCTGCGCAATCTTCACCAGGACAGAGTCCTGATTTGTCTTTTTCTTTATTCCGACATCCGTATGTGCCGCAATCTTATACTCCATAGGAATATACCCTTCCCACTGCCCGCATGTCCGCGGATCGCCCTGCCATGCGGGCATGCAAACCCACATGGCAGAACCGTCAGATAAAGCAGTCAGAATCATCTGCTTCCGCAGTGCGCGGCCGCCTCCTTAGAGACGGAACTCAAACTCCTCGTCCGCAAGCTTAATCTTGTCTCCGGAATTCAGTTTTACCTCCTGGTGAGGCGTGATCTTGTTTCCGTTCACAAACGTAAAGTTCGTGGAATTATTGTCCTTTATGTAGTAGATGCCGCCCTTGCAGATGATGTCCACATGCTTCCGGCTGACGGACGTGTTGTCCGGGACACAGAAATCAACCTTCGCCCGCTCCTTTCCGATGGTGTAGAGCGCCTTCCCGATGGTGGCCGTTTCGCCGTTCTTCTTGCGGATCAGCGTCGCTTTCGGCTGCATGTTGCCGCCCAGAACGCTGGTCTCATCCGAACCGCCGCCCAGGACGCTGGTCTCATCCACGCCGGTATCCGTCGGCACGGTATTGTTCATATATCCGGGAGGCGTCGGCCGTCCTCCCGCCGGCTGCTGCGGCTGATAGGGCTGCTGTGCGCTGCCGCCCGGCATATTCTGCGGACCGCCGTAGGAAGATGTCCCGCCCATCGGAGGAATGTTTTTATTAGATTTTTTCTTTTTATTCATCATCAGGACAACCACGATGATGACCACAACTACCACAACAATCACAATGATCAGGATAAGAAGTCTCATATCAATGGGAAAACCGGACTTCTCAACCAGCGCGTCAACCGCGTCATTGACGTCATCCGCCGCTGCTTCCAGTTCGCTGACATCCTCGCTGCTCTTCCGCACATCCTCCGCCGACTCCACCGCACTGTTCAGCGCCTCCAAACTGTCCTCTGTATACAGATCCGTGTCCGAAGCCTTGACCTTTGCCGCAGAAATAGCAGAATCAAGAGCGGACTGTGCGGCAGCCAGCGCCTCGGCATCCTCGTCAATGACATCTCCGCCTTCTCCCGGGTCAATCTCGGTGCCGTTGTTGCCGTTACCCTCCCCGCCGTCGGCATTGCCGCCGGACGTGGTGCCGTCTGCTGTCACATACTCATAGGCTATACCGAACGGATCCAGAATACTGTCAACCACATCCTTGATGGAAATGGAATAATAGTAATTGCTCGCGCCGTCCGACGTAAACATGGTGTTGATACCGACAACATAGCCGTTCTCGTCGACAAGAGGTCCGCCGGAATTGCCGTATCCCAGGCTGGCATCATGCGCGATATAGTTATATCCGTTGATCGACTGTGTCTTCCCGACAATACCGGAGGTGGCCGTCACGTCGGAGCTCGCATGCGAAGTGGCATTCGCCTCGTCGCTGGTCACGCCCGGGAATCCCAGCGCGTATACCGTCTGCGTATCTACCAGATCACCCAGATTCAGTGTCAGCGGCGTCCGGTTATTGATGGACTCCGCCAGCTCCAGAACCGCGTAATCGCCCTGCTCCGAACCCTTCGTGAGCGTGGCCTGCGTCGCGACATCGCCCTGTACGACCACGTCGATCCGCAGCGTGACATTCCTCGAATCCGAGAAGTCGACGCCGTAAAGTGCGTTGAAATACTCAATATCCTCATCGGCAATGGTGATCACATGATAGTTCGTGATCACGGTCGTCGCGCCGGTGGATGGTCCGATCAGAAAACCAGTGCCGCCCTGCAGATCATGGCTCTCGCCCTTGGAATCCACATAGACCAGCTTGATCCAGAGCACGCCGTTCTTCGCCTGGGAGACAACCTCCGCCGTGCTGGACGACGACGTACTCTCTGTCGCCTGCGCCTGCACAGCCGTAAACGGCATGCCGGCGAGCATGCAAACCGCCGCAGCCAGCAGCAGCAGCTTTTTAAATGAAAAATTACGTTTCTTTTGTTTCATAATCCTCTCTCCTTAAGTTCATTATATAATGTTGAAACAAAACACAGCACTACCTACAATTTTATTACAAATCAGCGAAACAACAATATGTGACCGACATTGTGCCTGCTATTTTTGTCGAAAACGTGCATCACGCAGGCACACCCAGAATCTCCTCACATTTCCGGCGGAACACCTCGCTGCTCTCCTCTGCGCCGTACACGCGTCCTTCCTCGATCAGGGTCTCAAAATAATCCGCAAACACGCGGTACATCCCCGGTTCCTCCACATACAGGCAGCCGAACGGATCATCCTTCTGCATCGAACAGATCATGATTTTATCCGGTTCGTACAGTTCAATATTCAGATCCCTCGCCAGATGTTCTGTCTCCGGCCTCAGCAGATATTCGTTTCGCCGCGCCTCCATGTTCTGCCGGTATTTTCTTGCCATGTCCGGGCGCAGATATTCCGGAATGATGCCCGTGTACTGGCCGAACACGCCGGGAAGCCCGCCCTTTTTCAGAAAATCCTCCATTCCGTCAAATCCGCTGATACGCCTGTATTCCCCGCAGCTGACATCCTTACGGATATGTTCGTACGCTCCCAGATAACTCTGTACAATTTCCTCTTCCCGGAATTCCTCCGTTTTCAGAAAATCCATCAGGAGCTCCGCCACACAGGGACTCCCTTCAAAGGACCAGACCAGCCGGGCGGAGGCGGCGACGGAAGCATAATGCCTCAGAGCCTCCCCGGCGGTACCCGCATAGGAAAAAAACGGTTTGCAGCGTTTTCTCATTTCTTTTATTTCAGAAATAAATCCGGATGCCGCCGCCCGGTTCTCAATCAGCAGCCCGGCCGAAGCGTCCTCCGACAGGAGCAGTACATGGCGGTCTGTCACAATATAGTGCGGCCAGAGCGTAAAATCCTCCTCCGCGCCGCCCGGCCGGACATAGGAATAAAAGACATCGTAATTCCCCGAAAACACAAAAGCAAAAGGGAAAATATACTCCAGCGCTTTCAGATTGCCCTCGGTTCCGCCGCACACCTCGGGACCGCGCTCCAGTTTAAGATACTGATGAACCGAAACATCCTCCCGCCCCGCCTGCAACTCCCGGATAATCTGCTGCATGGCGCACACTGCCTGTTCAAACATATCCATGTAAATCTCAACGCTCTCAGACGTTTCAAACGCCCCGATCACAACATACCGTATGGCATCGATCACATCTGCCTTCATCAAGGCGCGGCTGACGAATCCGTTCGGCGCATTTCCCTCCGGCGCAATTCTGATTTTGCGCTGCCAGGTGCCTGCATGCAGACTTATTTTCACATCCGCAAAATCCCGGAGCAGGTGTTCCACCCCCTGGCGGCACAGAAATACATCCTTTCCCACCTTTTCAATAAGAAAAAGCCGCTGCAGTTCTTCCTTTTCCGACTGATTGATGTAGAGATAACTGATAAATGTGTCTACAAAGTCCCGGCTCGGAAGCCGTTTCCCCTGTATCATCTTCTGCAGCGTCGTACGGTCAAGCCCGGAAGCCTTCGCAATCTGATAGACATTCGTATTACTTCTCTCAATCAAAGTCCTGCATGTATCACTGAATTCTGACATAACTCCCCCCTTATCCTCAATCGTATCATGCATCTGTGATTCATGACCGCATTTCACCGTCCGCCGAATGCGCGGGCGCATTCTTCTCAACTGCGCTTATGTAATCCTGAATCAATTCTCGTTTCTTTGGTATCACCTCATATGTTTATGAATAGCATCATAAACAATCCGGCTCTATTTGTCAATATTTAATCGCCTGACAGTTCCGGTTTCAAAGTCTGACCGTGTAGTTTCCAGAGTTTGAAATACGCTAACAGTTCTACACGAAACACTTTATAATTCACTTATAAAAAAAACATGAAAATCTGACAAACAACCGGTTTTTACGACAAATAACCCGGTTCTCTCTCCTGAATTCTGAATGGCGCAGCGGTAAACTTTTAGACATATAGTATAAATACACAATATCATGATTCGAGCGACAAAAGGGTATGATACTACGGATTGCAGCTCTGCATAAGTTCGATAACGGAAATCAGAGATTTCCTATCTCACTTATCCGCACTTCGTGCTCCCGCAATCCTAAAAACATTC
>JAJBVI010000095.1 GCA_020859905.1 Lachnospiraceae bacterium
TATGAAATCCATGTTAAAAATCTGTGATTTTATTCTGACAGAAAATTATGTAAAATGTGTGAAAATAAAGCAAGTATTCCGTGACGCTCTTCCCCGAAGCAGATCAAACGCCTCATTCCTTCTGTAAATCTGCGCTGCCGCCGCAGTACACCAATATCTATGAAAATCAATGCCGGCTCTGACTTATCCCCGCTTCATGCTCCGCGAATCTCCTGCGCTGTCTGTGTATCCTGTGTCGTAAAACCAGTCTCGCTTATCCCCATTCCATGCTCCGCAAATCTCCGCAGATTTACAAGCATCCGTTTCAGCTCATCCTCGGACGCCGCGAAAGAAAACCGGACGCAGACCGCATCCTCCTCCCCATAGGCATCGCCGGGAACACCCGCGATCTTCGCCTTTTCCAGGAGTGCGTCGCAGAGTTCCCCGCTGCTTTTATCCGTGTCAAACCGCACCCACGCGTAAAACGCGCCGCCGGGAGAGACAAACTCCACGCCGGGGATATCCCGGATCCCCTCCGCGAGCAGATCGCGCCTGCGCTCGTATGCCTGCCGCATCCGTTCCGTATCCTCCGTACAGTCAAGCGCGGCCAGGGCTCCCTTCTGCAGAAAACCGCTTGTGCAGCTCATACAGTGTTGGAACAGCTTCAGCGCGACGCGGTAGAGATCCGGATTGCAGGCCAGATAACCGACGCGCCAGCCGGTCATGGCGCTGCATTTGGAGAAACCGTTCACCACGATCACGCGCTCAAAAAACTCCGGGAACGAAGCCATGCTGACCGCCGTACGGCCGTCATAGATCACTTTTTCATAAATCTCGTCCGAAAGGACATACACATCCGGGTGATCCCGCAGGAATGCGCTGACCGCCTCGATATCGGACTCCCGGAGGGTACGCCCGGTCGGATTGTTCGGATAATTCAGGATCAGCAGCTTCGTCCGCTCCGAGACCGCCGCCTCCAGGGACTCCCGCGTGATGCGGTAATCCTCATCATATTTCAAATGAACCGCAACCGGAACGCCGCCGCTGATCTCCACGATCGACGGATAGGACACCCAGCCCGGCGTCAGCCAGATCGCCTCGTCGCCGGGGTTCAAAAGCGCCCGGACTGCGATATAAACCGCCAGCTTCGCGCCCGGTGTCACCAGGATCTGATCCGCCGTAAACGGCGCATGGTTCTCCTCGTTCAGCTTCCGCGCGATCCGGATACGGAGATCCTCGTTTCCCCTGCTGTCTGAATAATGTGTATTCCCCGCGGTCAGCTGCCGGTTCGCCTCGTCGCAGATCGGCTGCGGCGTCGGGAAATCCGGCTCACCGCCGGTCAGATTGATGATCTCGCTGTCTGTTTTCTGCAATTCTTTCGTCTTTGAAAGCAGCGTGACCGATTTCGACGGCGCGACACTGCTGATTTTCTCATTAAAGTCCATGTTTTATAATCCGCCTTTCCGCGACAGGCACCGCTACGCAGCGCTCCGGTCAGCCAATACGACCCGACAGCGTTTTTTATAACATGCGATCCCATATTTCAGGATGTCTTCGACCCCCTCATCCCGCAGCTTCTCGTCATAGCGCATATCCTTGATCTGGTTCAGCGCATCCTGGCACGCAGTCTCAAAATCACCGTTATCCGCATATTTGACCTCCAGGACGATGCCGACGCTTTCCTCCTCGATCTCAATCAGGATATCACTGTAGCCGTCTCCTGATTCCGCATTCGAATAGACAATCCAGGAATCCTTTGCGCCGAGGATCCCCAGAAGAATGCCGTGAAAGAAGTTCTTTTTCCTTTCTTTCCGGACGAACGTATCCCGGATACTGATGGTTCTGCGCAGATAAGCGCCGAACTGTTCCTCCACGCCTTTCGCATCCCCGTTTTTCAAAGCCTCACCGAAACGGTTCACACGTTCCCCGTCCTTTCTCACATTCTCACGGAAGAGATCCATGATCTGCGTGGCAAAAACAGAGTGTATCTCACGGTTCGGGATGGCAAGGGTAAAGCGATTTCCTTCTGATTTTCCCCGCTGCGAGAGACATGTGCATCGCAAACTGCCAATTCCTTACGCGTCCCTTTGCAAAACAAAAAAGTATGCTTTTATGGTTCGATACTAGCATACTTTTCCGTGATTTGCAATTCTGTTTTTCTACACCGCAATCGTTCCGGCACCGTTCGTATTTTCCCTGTGTCTCTCTCAGATCAGATGGTTCATCCCCTGTACCGGTTCAGCATCGCGTAAATCTCCTGTATCCGGGGCATTGCTAACCCGCAGTACCCGCAGCCGTCCATAAAGGGTTCCAGTCCGTCCTTTTCAATCTGATGCGCCAGCATCTTTGCCAGACGGTCTACCGACACCGTGCCGGACAGATGCGTCAGCACATATTTCATCATCTTCGCCAGCGCTGCCGTCTGCTCACTGTCGATGAGCTGCTCGACATAGCGCAGGTCGACCATGTCATGGTTTAAGGAAAACCCGTCCGTCGACATCACCTTCGTCTTGATCCGCTCCTCACGCCCCCGGCCTCCCGAACGGCGCTCGTTATCGGAACCGCCATGTCCGGACTCACCGTTTCCTGATCTGTCAGAACCCGGTCCGCCATGTCCGGATCTCTCGTTTCTCCCGTAATCTCTTCCCTGTCTGCCGGAACCGCCGCCCTGCTTCACGGGTTTCCCCCAAAACGCACGGTCCGTCCCCGGGAGCCGGAACTCATCCGCCTCAAACGCGGGCAGAGGATATTCGGGCAGGAACCGCTCCACCTTCTCACGCACATCCAGCGGACGATAGGCATCCATCTGGATCACCGTATCCGCCACATGGAAGAAAGCGCCGCTGCTGCCCGCCACGAGGACGGTGGAAATGCCCGCTTTATCGTAGAGATCGCGCACGCGGGCGCAGAACGGCGTGATCGGTTCTTTATCCCCGTGTACGATCTTCTGCATGAACTCGTCCCGGACGAGGAAGTTCGTCGCGGACGTGTCCTCATCGATCAGGAAGGTGCGGCTGCCGGCCTCAATGCCCTCCATCACCGCCGCAGCCTGGGATGTGCTGCCGCTGGCATCCGCAGTGGAAAAACATTTCGTATCCTTGCCGTTCGGAAGGTTGTGAATAAAGAGGGACAGATCGAGATTCCGCACGGAACGCCCGTCCTCCGCCCGCAGCTTGCAGGCCGTATCCTCCGTGACGGCATACTCTCTCCCGTCCCCGGCGATATGGTTATAGACCCCCTGTTCCAGCGCCTGCAGCAGCGTGGACTTGCCATGATAGCCGCCGCCGATGATCAGCGTAACGCCCTGCGGGATGCCCATGCCGCACAGTTTCCCGTGATACGGCAGATCCAGCTCCACCTTCAGAGATGCCGGCACCCCGAGCGGAACCGCGTCCCGGAGCGGTTTGCTGGAAACGCCGCTCATCCGCGGCAGGATGCTCCCCTCGCCGAGAAACGCCGCAAGCTTCCGTTTCGGCAGCTCCTCCCGGATAAAATGCTGATCGACCGCGAGCTCGTAATTCTTCTGCAGGACTTCCTTTTTCCAACTTTTGCAGTAAAGGCTCTGCATCACGGCCGGGGGCAAAAAATCAAATAACATCTTCTCGAGCTCATATGAGTTGACTGTCCGTCCGTTCGCCGGAAATCCGGCCTCAAACCGCGCCGTCAGCTTATCCTTTGTGATCACCAGCGCGGAGCGGTGCAGGATCTCCTGCCCCGGGCGGCTGGTCGCGAGCAGTCCGCTCTTCCCGGATCCCTTCGCCTTAAAGCTGTTTTTTGAAAGTGTCTCCGAGAACCGCCGGAGGATACAGTCCTCAAGCGCAATTCTCGCGTAATCCTCTCTCCGGTATTCTTCCGGAAATCCCGTCCGCCGGATGGGAATCTCCACACTCAGATTCGAGGGAGACGCAAAGGGATCACCCTGCACATGATCGATGGAAAGCACAAAATCGCCGAAATCGTACTGCCCCCGCAGGGACTTGTAGGCCGGATATCCCCTCCGGTTAATGCTCTCAAGCTCCTGCCTGAGATCTGATTTATTTTTCATCGTAAACCTCCGTGCGCCGCCGACGCAGCGCGCCAGCATCCATGAAAGCCGATTGCAGCTCTGCATAAGGAAAACAGCATTTAGTTCTGCTTCTGCCTGAAGTGTTTCTTCTTGCCTTTCTCCGGCTTCGCAGGCTCATCGGCTCCCCTCTCAAGCGTATTGCCCGAGAGCGCGTCGAATGCGCGCAGCGCATCCTTTGCCTCCGCTGAAAGATTCGTCGGGACCTGGACGATCAGCGTCACATAATGGTCGCCGCGTACATTCCTGTTGCGCAGCGACGGCACGCCCTTGCCCTTCAGGCGGATCCGCGTGTCTGTCTGCGTACCCGGTTTTACCTCATATACAACATCTCCGTCGACCGTGCTGATCCTGACCTCGCCGCCCAGCACAGCCTGCGCGTAGGAAATCGAAGCGGTGGAAAAAATATGCATATCCTCCCGCTGGAAGACCGGATGCGGCGCGATGACAACCTCAACCAGAAGATCGCCCCTCGGTCCGCCGTTTCTCCCCGGCTCACCCTTGTCGCGGATGCGGACGCTCTGTCCGTTATCAATGCCGGCGGGGATAGACACCTTGATCTTTTTTCTGGCTGAAACGTAACCGGTACCGCGGCAGTCCGGACATTTTTCTTTTATAATCTTTCCGGTACCGCGACAGTCCGGACAGGTCTGCACGTTCTGCACCATGCCAAACAGAGACTGCTGGGAAAAGACAACCTTTCCCTTCCCGCCGCACTTGGTACATGTCTCCGGCGAGGTGCCCGGTTTTGCGCCGGTACCGCGGCAGGAACCGCACTCATCCTTTAATACCAGCTCAATCTCTTTTTCGCAGCCGAACACGGCCTCGGTAAATGTAATACGGACACTGGTCCGCAGATTCGCGCCTTTCAGCGGGCCGTCGCCGGCCGAACCCCGCCTGGAGCCGCCGCCGAAAAAGTCGCCGAAAATATCGCCAAACATATCACTGAAATCCATTCCAGAGAAATCGAATCCGCCTGCGCCGCCCGCGCCGCCTTCAAAGGCAGCGTGTCCGAACTGGTCATACTGGCGCCGTTTCTCAGCGTCACTCAGCACGGCATAGGCCTCGGAAGCCTCCTTAAACTTTTTTTCGGCTTCCTTGTCTCCGGGATTGGCGTCCGGATGGTACTGCTTCGCCAGCCTGCGGTATGCTTTTTTGATGGCGGCATCATCCGCTCCGCGGTCCACGCCCAGAACCTCGTAATAATCTCTTTTCTGTTCTGCCATATCTCTCAATTCCCTCTTATTAATCTGTAGCTTCGTTTCGTACTTTTATAGAAAACAGACATGTCCGCTGACGCATATTCTCTGTCAGATCACCGGCAGAGAATATGAATGCACGGACGCACCAGGAAGCTTTCACGCCCCCTGGTGCTCCTTAAATTTTATCATCGTAATCGTTTCGTGCCCTCAGACGCACTGACCACATCTGACACAGCAAAACTCTGCTCTTCTTTTCGACTGTGCGGATGGTATTACACTTCCTTATAATCCGCGTCCACCACATCGTCATCGGCTCCGCTGCCGGTATCCGGACCTGCCTGCTGGTATCCGCCCATATCCGGACCTGCGCCCTGCGCGGCCTGCGTCTTCTCATACATCTTCTGGAATACCTGCTGTGCGCCGGTCATCAGCTTCTCCTGTGCCGCTTTCAGTTCATCCAGATCCGCGTCAGACATCTGATCCGCTTCCGGACATCTCTCAAGGATAGCCTTCACCGCGTCGATATCCGCCTGAACCGAAGCCTTCTCGGATTCGGAAACAGCGTCGCCCACTTCCTCGAGAGCCTTCTCGGTCTGGAAGACCATGGAATCCGCGTCATTTCTCGTGTCGATGGCTTCCTTTCTCTTCTTATCCTGCGCCTCGAACTCAGCCGCCTCTTTCACGGCCTTATCGATATCGTCGTCGGACATGTTGGAGCCGGCGGTGATCGTGATATGCTGCTCTTTGCCGGTACCGAGATCCTTCGCGGATACATTCACGATGCCGTTCGCGTCTATATCGAAGGTAACCTCGATCTGCGGTACGCCGCGGCGCGCGGGCGGGATTCCGTCGAGACGGAACTGGCCGAGGGACTTATTATCCTTCGCGAACTGACGCTCGCCCTGTACTACGTTGATGTCAACTGCCGTCTGGTTATCCGCAGCCGTGGAGAAAATCTGGCTGTGCTTGGTCGGGATAGTCGTGTTCCGCTCAATCAGTCTGGTCGCAACGCCGCCCATAGTCTCGATGGACAACGAAAGCGGAGTGACATCCAGAAGCAGGACTTCGCCTGCGCCCGCGTCCCCGGCCAGCTTGCCGCCCTGTATGGAGGCACCGAGAGCCACGCACTCATCCGGGTTCAGGGACTTGCTCGGCTCCTTGCCGGTCAGGGATTTCACCTTATCCTGAACCGCCGGGATACGGGTGGAACCGCCCACCAGCAGCACCTGTCCCAGATCGGACGCGTTCAGTCCCGCGTCCTTAAGCGCATTCTGTACCGGAACGGTGGTCCGGTCAACCAGATCACGGGTCAGCTCGTCGAACTTCGCTCTGGAAAGGTTCATCTCGAAATGCTTCGGTCCCTCGGATGTCGCCGTGATAAACGGAAGGTTGATATTGGTCGTGGTCGCGGAGGAAAGCTCCTTCTTCGCTTTCTCAGCGGCCTCCTTCAGCCTCTGGAGAGCCATCTTGTCTGTGGAGAGATCCACGCCCTCCTGCTTCTTAAACTCAGAGATCATATAGTCCGTAACCTTCTGGTCGAAATCATCGCCGCCGAGACGGTTGTCGCCGGAGGTGGAAAGCACCTCGATCACGCCGTCGCCGATCTCGATGATGGAAACGTCGAAGGTGCCGCCGCCCAGGTCGTATACCATGATCTTCTGCTCGCGCTCATTGTCAAGGCCATAGGCCAGAGCCGCCGCTGTCGGCTCGTTGATGATACGCTTGACGTCAAGACCCGCGATCTTGCCCGCGTCCTTGGTCGCCTGGCGCTGTGCGTCATTGAAATAGGCCGGAACAGTGATCACCGCGTCCGTCACCTTCTCACCCAGGTAATTCTCCGCGTCCGCTTTCAGCTTCTGCAGAATCATGGCGGAAATCTCCTGCGGCGAATATCTCTTGCCGTCGATCTCCTTCTTATAATCTGTACCCATCTCCCTCTTGATAGAAGAGATGGTCTTCTCGGCATTCGTAACAGCCTGGCGCTTCGCCGGCTCGCCTACCAGCCTCTCGCCGGTCTTAGTAAATGCCACGACAGACGGTGTCGTCCGCACACCCTCCGTGTTCGCGATCACGACAGGCTTTCCGCCCTCCATCACTGCCACGCAGCTGTTTGTTGTCCCTAAATCAATACCGATAATTTTACTCATAATGTTTTCCTCCTATCCTGAAATCCTGATTTGCAACTTTACTGTGCCGTAAATTCTGATTTGCTGCTTTAACTGTGGTCCGCATCCTGATCTGCTGCTCTAACTGTGCCGTAAATCCTAATTTGCAACTTTAACCATGCTGTGCCTTACTACGGAATCCCGGTACATATACCCTTTCTGGAACTCCTCGGCTATTATATTTTCACCGAAATCTTCATCATCTATGTGCATCACTGCATTGTGAAGATTCGGATCAAACTCCTTTCCCTCGGTCTCGATCACTTTGACGCCGGCTTCCTCCAGCACGGTCATCATCTGCTTGTAGACCTTATCCATGCCATCCGCGAATGCGCTGCTCTTCTCCTCCTCAGTCAGTGCGGCGAGACCGCGCTCAAAATTGTCAATGACCGGCAGGATCTTCTCGATGATGCTCCTGGCGCCCGTCTCAAACATCTGGCTCTTTTCCTTCTCCGTCCTCTTGCGGAAATTATCAAACTCAGCCATCTGCCGTCTCACGCGGTCGCTCAGCTCCTCGATCTTCTCATCTTTTTTATCTTTTTTCTCCTTCTTTCGGAAAAAGCTGCCTTTCTCCGATCCGGACTTTTGTTCATCCCCGCCGGATGTCTGCGCTTCATCCGCGCCCGCCATCTGTGTATCCCCGGTGCCCGATGTCTGTGCGTCTCCGGCATCCGCAGGCTGTGCATCCCCGCTGCCTGCCGCCTGTGTGTCCCCGGCATCCGCAGCCTGTGCGCCTCCGGTGCCCGCAGACCGTGCGTCCCCGGCGTCCGCAGCCTGTGCGCCTCCGGTGCCCGCAGAATATGTGTTCCCGGAGTCTGCAAACGCACCGCCTGCACGTGCAGTATCGGCAGTACCTGCCGAAGCTTCACCCCGCGCGTCCTGCGGTTCCGAAGTCTTATAAAAGCCATTTTTTCTGAAAACACCTTCCGGTATTTCCGCGTCTTCTTTCATTTCCTCTTCCGCCTCACAGCTGAAATCCTTTTTTCCTTCCATAAGAAATCCTGCCTTTCTGTCCGGATATATGCGATCCATTCCAATCCATCCGTGACGGTTCTATACTGCCATGCCTCGTACCTCGAATATTAAGTAGCCAGTTATTAATTATTCGATGTACTCTTTTTATTCTCTCCTTTCGGTGCGGCGACTATGTCTTCTCTTCTTTCTTAACTAAAAATCTCATCGGGCTGCCCCTTCACTGTCATTTCGGAACGGCGGCTGTGCTATGTCTTCTCTTCCTTCTTATTAAAAATCTCATCGAGCTGTACTTTCAGCGTCTTGAGATTATCGACCACCATCTGATAATCCATCCGTTTCGGTCCGACAATGCCGACCGTGCCGTGGATGCCCTCGCCCAGCTCGTAAGTGGCAGTGACAACGCTGCAGTCCTTCATGCGGCGGATCGGCGACTCATCCCCGATGTAAACCTGAATGCCGGTGCCCGGTTCCCCGTCCTCACCGGAAAACAGATCGCGGAGCTCCTGTTTTTCCTCAAAGGCACTGATCAGATCCCGCGCACGCTCGGAATCGGAAAGCTCCGGATACCTGAAAATATTCGTCGCTCCGCTGGTGTAAATCTCCAGATCCTCATCCTCCTGCACAGCCTCCGCAACCGCATCCAGCACACTGCCGACCACCTCGCTGTGAATCCCCGCCTGCTCCTTTAAGCGGGCGATCGTCACCAGGTTTATCTCCTCCAGAGTCAGACCGTTCAGGCTGCCGTTCAGCAGAATATTCAGCTTCAGCATGGTCTCCTGATCCAGCTCCTCCGCGGTGCGGATGATCTTGTTCTTTACGACATTGCCGTCCAGCATGATGGTGGCCAGCACCTGATCCTGGTCTACCGTGGAAAGCTGGATAAACTTAACCTTGCCGCGGTGCGTCTGCGGGGCAGATACAACCGTGGCATAGTTCGTGTTCGCCGCCAGAAGCTTCGCGATGGTCTTCAGAACCTGTTCCATCTTCTCCGTCTTCTCAATGACGAAATCCTTCATCTCGGAGACATCGTTCTCCTTCTCCAGCATCAGCCGATCCACATAAAACCGATAGCCCTTATCCGAAGGAATCCTGCCGGCGGAGGTGTGAGGCTGAAGAATGTACCCCATCTCCTCCAGGTCAGACATCTCATTCCGGATCGTCGCCGAGCTCAGGTTCAGATCCGATTCCTTTGAAATCGTGCGGGAGCCGACCGGTTCGCCGGTCTTCATGTAAGTGCGGATGATCACATTTAAAATTTTCACCTGACGTTCGCTCAGCTCATCCATGTCTTCTGCTCCATGCCTGTTCGCTGTACAATCCATTTCTTTCGCACCGTACAGTATGTTTCGCTGTACTCGCTTTTCGCTGCACTGTATGTATGCCGCGCAGCACGGTTTATAATGTTGTACAGTTTTTGGATTGTTAGCACTCGATTGTTTGGAGTGCTAATACCTTCTTACATAATGTAGCACCATCGATTTTCTTTGTCAACAAAAACTTTTGTTTTTCATTAAATTTTTTGGTCGAGCAGACATACCCCTTTTTTGTGTTGTTGGGCAGACATAGACAAAAAAGGGGTATGTGGTTGATAATAAGCATCTTTTGCCATAATGTACTTCACAAGGAAGCCGGAGGGTGAGTATATGAATGGTTTTCCTGCCTCTGGGGGCATGTACTATTGCTGCAGGGCGTCCTTCCTGGCCTGTATGTAGCGGATCAGCATCGCTGCTGTGCCTTCCACGCCAAGCGGGGCGCTGTTGATCACCAGATCATAGCACCTGGAGTCGCCCCATTTATGATCGGAATAGCGGTTATGGTAACTCTGCCTCTTGCGGTCCACCTTTATCTCCTCCGCTCTCGCCTCTTCCTCGCCGACCGAAAGATAGCGCATGATATTCCGGATCTTAAACTCTTCCTCACCGGTCACAAAGATGGAGATCAGTCCCGGATGACCGCGCAGCACGGTCTCCGCGCAGCGTCCCACGATCACAAAGGATTCGCCCGAATCCGCCTTTTCCCGGATCCAGTCAAACTGACGCTCGATCAGTATCTCCTCCATAGAATTCGTATATTTCCCGACCGAACGCGTCAGAAGCCGGTTCCGCGCTTTTTCATCATATTTTCTCAGCTCCGATTCCTTCATATCCATCTGATTGGCGATATCCCGGATCAGATCCCTGTTATAGATAGGGATATCCAGTTCTCTGGAAATGAGTATTGCAATATCGCGCCCGCCGCTGCCATATTCCCTGCTGATGGAGATGATACACTGTTTGTCCATAAGAAAACCCCCTTTTAACAATACCTTACAAAAATGATCAGCATGGAGACGGCAACCACGATCACCGCCGCCGGTGCGGATGCCTTACAGTAGCGTCCCCAGGTAATGAGATGTCCGTTCTGCGCCGACACGGATGTGCCGACAACATTTGCGGAAGCCCCGATCGGAGTCGCGCTTCCGCCGATATCCGTTCCCATGGCCAGCGTATAGGCCAGCGTGTCAAGCGGAACACCCTGCGTGGCCGCAAGACTCTGTATCACGGGAACCATCGTCGCCGCAAACGGAATGTTGTCCACGAATGCACTGGCGACCGCCGATACCCAGATCACAATGACCACCATCAGAATCAGATTCCCCTGGCTGATCCTGCCGATCAGATTCGCGATCGCCACAAGAATCTGTGTCTCCTCCAAGCCGCCGACCACGATAAAGAGTCCGACAAAAAACAACAGCGTCTTATAATCCACTTTTTTCAACAGCTCCGGAATATGTCTGCCGGATGTGAGCAGCGTGACGATGGCTATTACAGCAGCGATCTGGGCCACAGACATCGCTGTATGGGCGTGCGTCTACAGCCGGATCACAGCCTAGA
>JAJBVI010000101.1 GCA_020859905.1 Lachnospiraceae bacterium
GATTATCTCATGGATTCCGAAAGCTGTAAAACCGCCGGGTTATTCATCGCTTACTGTAAATATCTGGGAATTAGATATAAAATCAATGTTAAATCTATAATGATTTTGTTGAAATGTATATATTTTGATGTTATCATAACTGGTGTATTTGCAACACACACGTATATAAGGAGGTACAGTTTTGGAAAACACAAATCGTGTTCCTTTTCAGGGAACCAGAGAACAGGAAGCGCAGCTTCTTGATGTGATCGCAGAACTCCGCGACACGAAAGGATGTCTGATGCCGATCATGCAGAAGGCGCAGGACATTTACGGCTATCTGCCGTATGAAGTCCAGAAAATGATCTCTGACGAGATGGAAATCCCGCTGGAGAAGATCTACGGAGTGGCGACATTCTACTCCATGTTCAATCTTTATCCGAAAGGTCAGTACAGGATCTCCGTCTGTCTTGGGACGGCATGTTATGTCAAGGGTTCCGGCGGTATCTACAGCGAACTCATGGAGAAGCTCGGGATTGAGGGCGGACAGTGCACGGCGGACGGCAGATTCTCGCTGGATGCCTGCCGCTGCATCGGTGCCTGCGGTCTGGCTCCGGTCATGATGATCAATGATGACGTCTACGGACGTCTGACACCGGAGGAGATCGACGGCATTCTGGCGAAATATGACTGATGAAGCTGGCTGGGATAACACCTGACATTTCGGAGATATACCGTTTGAACAGCCGGAGGTTCACAGGTTTTTTTGAGGGTTTATCCGTAAGAAAAAATTGTTGATGATTTATGGAGGTTTATATGAAATCACTGGAAGAATTAAAAGCTATCCGTGAGAGGATGCAGGGACAGATCGGCCTGCGCTCCAGGGATGCGAAGGATACCCGCGTGGTGGTCGGTATGGCTACCTGCGGCATTGCGAGCGGCGCCCGTCCGGTTCTGGACCGGCTGGTCTCGGAAGTGCAGAAACGCAGGCTGGAGAATGTTTTTGTGACTCAGGTCGGATGCATCGGCTTGTGCCAGTATGAGCCGATCGTGGAGGTTTTCGAACCCGGCAAGGAGAAGATTACCTACGTGAAAATGAACGAAGAGAAAGCAGCCGAGGTTCTGGAGGAGCATCTGATTGGCGGCAAAATCGTGGAAAAGTATCTGTTAGGCGCAGATAATAAATAATATAACTGTGAAGATACGGAACAGTTACGAAATACTTGTTTTGGGAGGAATATACATATGTATAGATCACATGTGTTAGTCTGCGGCGGCTCGAACTGTACTTCCTCGGGAAGCGACCAGGTCGTTCAGGCAATGATCCGGGAGATATGGGAGAACCATCTGGAGCAGGAGATCGCTGTTGTCCCGACGGGATGCCACGGACTTTGCGGCGAAGGCCCGATCGTGGTTGTGTACCCGGACGCGGTTTTTTACGCACACGTACAGGCGGAGGACGTCAGGGAGATTGTACACGAACATCTGTTAAAGGGCAGGGTGGTAGAGCGCCTGGTTTACCGCGAGACGAAGATCAATAACGGTATCGCTTCGCTGAGCGATACGGTATTTTATAAAAAGCAGCGCAGGATCGCGCTGCGCAACTGCGGCGTCATCAACCCGGAGAGTATCGACGAGTATATCGGCACCGGCGGCTATGAGGCGCTGGGGAAGGTCTTAACGGAGATGACCACGGATGATGTCATACAGGAAATTCTGGACAGCGGGCTTCGCGGGCGCGGTGGAGCGGGATTCCCGACCGGCATGAAATGGAAGTTTGCTTCCGGCAACCGCGGCAATGTTCAGAAGTATGTCTGCTGCAACGCGGATGAGGGCGATCCGGGTGCGTTCATGGACCGCTCGGTTCTCGAGGGGGATCCCCATGTTGTGCTTGAGGCCATGGCGATCGCCGGCTATGCCATCGGTTCGGATCAGGGCTACATTTATGTCCGCGCCGAGTATCCCATCGCGGTGGAGAGGCTGAATATTGCGATCGGGCAGGCCAGGGAATACGGTCTGCTCGGCAAAGATATTTTCGGGACAGGTTTTAACTTTGATATTGAGCTTCGTCTCGGCGCCGGCGCTTTTGTCTGCGGCGAGGAGACGGCTCTCATGACATCCATCGAGGGCAACCGCGGAGAGCCGCGCCCGAGACCCCCGTTCCCGGCAGTGAAAGGTCTGTTCGGCTGTCCGACGATTTTAAATAATGTAGAGACCTGGGCGAACATTCCGCAGATCATCAACTACGGAGCGGACTGGTTCTCATCCATGGGGACGGAGAAGTCCAAAGGTACAAAGGTCTTCGCCCTTGGCGGAAAGATCAATCATACCGGACTGGTCGAGATCCCGATGGGCACGACGCTGCGCACCGTCATCGAGGAGATCGGCGGCGGCATCCCGAACGGAAAAAAGTTTAAAGCGGCGCAGACCGGAGGTCCGTCCGGCGGCTGTATTCCGGCGGAGCATTTTGATATTCCGATCGATTATGACAATCTGATCGGCATCGGTTCCATGATGGGATCCGGCGGTCTGATCGTCATGGACGAGGACACATGCATGGTGGATATCGCGAAGTTTTTCCTTCAGTTCACCGTAGATGAATCCTGCGGCAAATGCGTTCCGTGCCGTGTCGGCACGAAGCGCCTTCTGGAGACACTGGAAAAAATTACGGACGGCAGGGGTACCGTGGAGGACATCGACAAGATGGAAGAACTCTGCTGCTATATCAAAGACAACGCGCAGTGCGGGCTGGGGCAGACGGCTCCGAACCCCGTGCTTTCGACCCTGCGCTATTTCCGTGATGAGTATATGGAGCATGTGGTGAATAAGAAATGTCCGGCCGGCGTGTGCAGGAAACTTCTCGTATACAAGATCGATCCGATCAAGTGCAAGGGCTGTACGCTTTGCCAGAGAAACTGCCCGGCGGGAGCCATCACGGGTGAGATGAAACAGCCGCACGAAATTGACAGGGATGCCTGTATCAAATGCGGTACCTGTATTGAAAACTGTCGTTTCGGCGCGATTTATAAAGAGTGACGGAGGTGTCAGGCATGGAATATGTAAAAATAAAATTAAACGGTGCAGAGATCTCCGCGCCGGCAGGATCTACTATTTTAGAAGCGGCGCGCCTTGCGAACATTGAGATACCGACACTTTGTTATCTGAAGGAGATCAATGAGATCGGCGCCTGCAGGATGTGTGTTGTGGAAGTAAAGGGGGCGAAGACTCTGGTCACCGCCTGTGTCTATCCGATCAATGACGGAATGGAAGTGTGGACGAATACGCCGCGGGTGATCGCATCCAGGAGGAAGACTCTGCAGCTGATTCTGTCCGATCATGACAGAAAGTGTCTCTCCTGTGTGCGGAGCGGGCGCTGTGAACTGCAGAAGCTGTGTCATGATTATAAGCTGGATGACGAAGAGTATTACGCCGGCGAACGCAATGAGTTCAAACTGGATGAATCCGCCGCACATATGGTTCGCGATAATAATAAATGTATCCTTTGCAGACGATGCAGCGCTGTCTGCGCGAAGACGCAGGGGATCGGCGTGATCGGCGCGAACGAACGCGGATTTAAGACTTTTATCGGTTCCGCGTTCGATATGGATCTGGCGGAGACGAGCTGTGTCTCCTGCGGACAGTGTATTGCCGCATGTCCGGTCGGCGCGATTTATGAGAAGGATAATACGGCGGACGTTTTTGCGGCGCTTGCGGATCCGGACAAATATGTGATCGTGCAGACCGCTCCGGCTGTTCGTGCCGGACTGGCCGAGGCGTTCGGATATCCGATCGGTACAGACACGGAGGGCAAGCTTGCCGCGGCTCTGCGCCGGCTCGGTTTTGATAAGGTGTTTGACACGAACTTCAGTGCCGACCTGACGATCATGGAGGAGGCGACGGAATTTCTTGACCGGGTACAGAATGGCGGGAAGCTGCCGCTGATCACGTCCTGTTCGCCGGGCTGGATCAAATACTGCGAGCATTATTTCCCGGATATGACGGAGAATCTTTCCAGCTGTAAATCCCCGCAGCAGATGTTCGGCGCCATCGCGAAGTCATACTACGCGGAGAAGACGGGCATCGACAAAGAGAAGATGGTCGTCGTCAGCGTGATGCCGTGCACCGCGAAGAAGTTCGAGATCGGCAGGGAAGATCAGGCCGCGAACGGTGTGCCGGATGTGGATATCGTCATCACGACCAGGGAACTCGCCCGTATGATCGAGCGCGCAGGCCTGATCTATGACAGCCTTCCGGATGAGAAGTTTGACGAACCGCTCGGCCTCGGCACCGGCGCGGCCGTAATCTTCGGCGCGACCGGCGGCGTGATGGAGGCGGCGCTTCGTACCGCGGTGGAGAAGCTGACCGGAGAGGAACTTACAAGTCCTGATTTTACGGATGTCAGAGGTACACAGGGCATTAAGGAGGCTACATACAACGCAGCCGGTATGGATGTGAAGATTGCGGTAGTGTCCGGCCTTGCGAACGCGAGAGACCTGTTAAAAAAGGTGCAGTCCGGTGAGGCGGATTATCATTTTATCGAGATCATGGGATGCCCGGGCGGCTGCGTCAACGGCGGCGGACAGCCTCAGCAGCCGGGTTATATCCGCAACACGGTGGATATCCGCGCGAAACGCGCGGAGGTTCTCTACAATATCGATAAAAATAATCCGATCCGGAAATCACATGAGAATCCGGTGATTATCGAACTCTACGATACGTATCTCGGCGAACCGGGCAGCCGCAGGGCACATGAGCTGCTTCACACGACCTATGTAAAGCGTGTGATAAACAAGGAACTATAAGAAACTGTAACACATGAAACCGAAGGCCATGTCAGGAATTTCCCGGCATGGCTTTCTTCTTTATACACAGGATCCACGGGATCGCGCTCCGTTCGAAGGGCATGAGGAAAAAACCTGCTCCTGTCCGGTTCCGTTAAGGCGGCGTTCGCAAAAACAACTTTACATGCGGCAATAATTTCCTTATAATGAGTAAAAAGCATAATTGAAAACGACAAGGCACTTTAGAAAAATTTTAGAAAGTTTATTATTTTTTCCGGGGTCTGACCCCCTTAAGGAGGGTTTTATGGAGGTTATCAAATTTCAGGACGCGAATTGTGCGCATTGCTACAAATGTCTCAGGAACTGTGACGTAAAGGCGATACGGATTAAGGACGGCCAGGCGCAGATCGTCCGTGAAATGTGCATCTTCTGCGGCCACTGCATGGAGATCTGTCCGCAGAAGGCCAAGACGCTGGAAAGCGATCTGGACTATGTGAAACAGATGCTGATGCGCAATGAGAAGGTAGTCGTCTCCCTTGATCCGTCCTACTGCGGTCTGATCAGCAGCAACAGGCCGAAGAAGATCATCGACGCATTGTTGAAGCTCGGTTTCACTGATGTACGGGAAACGGCGGAGGGAGCAGATCTGGTCACACAGGAATACGTGCGGCTGATCAATGAGGGAAAGATGGAAAATATTATTATTTCACACTGTCCCGCCATTGTTTACCTGATCGAGAAGCATTATCCGCTGCTGATCCCCTGTCTGGCTCCGGTGGTCTCGCCGATGATCGCGCACGGCCGCATGATCAAGGAGCAGATGGGCGCCCATGTGAAGGTTGTGTTTATCGGTCCGTGCGTAGCGAAGAAGATGGAAGCTGAGGACGACCGCGCAACGGTGGGAGCGGTGGACGCCGTGCTGGAGTTTAATGAGCTGGAACAGTGGCTGAAGGATGAGGGAATCGATCTGGAAGCCTGCGAGGAGAAGGAGTTTGACAATAAAGACCCCATGGTGAATGCGCTGTACCCGGTTCCGACCGGTATCGTCCGTGCGGTTGATACATACGGTGCGGAAAGCAAATATATCAATATGTCGGTCAGCTCCATCAAGAGCTGCCGTGAGCTGTTCCATATCATGAAGCAGGGATACTTAAGCGGTGTGTTTGCGGAGGTCAGTCTCTGTGCGGGAGGATGTGTGAATGGTCCCGGTGTGAACAAGAGCCGTGGGTTCCGTTTTAAGTCCGCGATCAGTATTGAGAATAATGCCTGTCTGCAAAACCCCGGGCTTCCCCGTCTGCTTTCGGAGGATCGGATGCGGAGGGGATTTACGCCGATGCAGGTGATCGACCGTCTTCCCGGCGAGAAGCAGATCAAAGAGATCTTAAAGACCATCGGCCGGAGCAACAGCGATACGGAGTTCAACTGCGGCGCCTGCGGCTATGCGACCTGCCGTGAGAAGGCCGTCGCTATTTATCAGGGAAAAGCGGAGGCGGATATGTGCCTGATCCGCACCTATGAGAATACCCGTTCCATGGTGAATGTCGTGATCAATAATATGCCGAGCATCGTTTTTATCACGGATCTGGATTTCAAGATTCTGGAATTCAACCGGATGGCGGAGAAGATTTTCGGCGTAACGAAGCGTGAGGCTGTCAAAACCTATCTGTTTGATTATATTGAGACCGGCGAGTTTGAAGAGGTAATGCGGACGCACGAGACGAAGATCCGTTATAAAAAGAAATGGAATTATTATAACATGACGGTCCTGGAGACGATCGTATATCTGGAGGATTCCGACCATCTCCTCGCGATCATTGAGGATATCACCGCGGAGGAGGAGCAGGAGGAGAAGATGATGTTCCGGAAACTGAACTCCATCCGGATGGCACAGGATGTCATCGACAAACAGATGCTGACGGCGCAGAAGATCGCCGGTCTTCTCGGGGAGACGACGGCGGAGACGAAAGCGACCCTGACACAGCTGCGCGAATATATGCTGGAGGATGACGCGGTATGAAAGGAATGTTCACAAATTTCAGAGGATTGAGGAAAATGCGCGAATATATGCCGGAGGATGATGAGATATGAGAAAAAATATTTCAATTGATCTGGCATACGCAAGTGTCAACCATATCGGCGAGGAGCTGTGCGGCGACAATGTGGAGGTCGTCAATAATGATGACAGCCGGATCCTGATCCTGACAGACGGGATGGGCAGCGGCGTCCGGGCTAATATCCTGGCGACTCTGACTTCCCGGATCATCGCCACGATGATGCGGCACAAGATGTCTGTGGATGAGGTGGTTTCCACGATCGCGAAGACGCTGCCGATCTCCTCGGTCAACGGAGCGGCTTACTCCACCTTCAGCATGATCCAGGCATTTGAAGACGGCCGGGTTTTTATCGTAGAGTATGACAATCCGGAGTGTATCCTGATCCGGAACGGCAAGGTTGAAAAGCTGCCGTTTCAGTACCGCAATATTGAGGGAAAAGAGATCCGGGAATGCGAGTTCCGCTCTGAAATCGGAGATTCCTTCGCAATCATGAGCGACGGATGCCTGTACTGCGGGACAGGGGATATCATGAATTATTCCTGGGACTGGAAAGCGCTTTCCAAGTGTGCCGCGAAGGCGGCCGGACGTTCCCGGAACGCTCAGCAGATGGCGGATTACATGAACAATGCCTGCAAAGAGCTCTACGGGAATAAACCGACGGACGACACAACTGTTGCGGTGCTGCGGATCCAGAAGGAGCATATCTTAAGCATCCTGACCGGACCGCCGGCGGATAAGGCGGACGATTACCGCATGGTGGAAGCTTTCATGAAGACTGAAGGCATTAAGATCGTTTCCGGCGGGAGTACCAGCCAGATGGTGGCGCGCGTATTAAACAAAAAACTGGTACATGTTGAGGGAGAAATGGATCCGGAGATCCCGCCGATGTCGAAGATCGAGGGCGTGGATCTTGTGACGGAGGGCGTGCTGACTATCCGCAAGGCGATTGAACTGCTGGAAGGTTACATAGACAACGATGTGTCGGATGAATTCTTTATGGAACTGAGCAGAGATAATGGTGCGACGCGCCTGGCCTGTTATCTGATGGAGGACTGTTCCACTGTGAAACTGTTTGTCGGCAGGGCAGTCAATGATGACTATGATGAAAAGACGCTGCCGTTTGACATATCCGCGCGCCGGCATCTGACACAGAACCTCATTGATGTTCTGGAGAGAATGAATAAAAAGGCAGAGATTTATTACTATTAGAATTTCAGGAGATAAAATGGGAGCTAAAGCACAGACGAGAGGAAAGAAGACAAACGCATCAGGCAGAAGAAAACAGGAGCTGCACAGGAGAAGGCAGCGCAGGATACTGGCTGCGGGAATCATTATCATTCTGGCAGCCGCAGTCTATCTGGCCGCGTCCGTGTTTTTTATGCGTCATTTTTTCCCGCGTATGGTTGTCAACGGCATCTCCTGTTCCGGAAAAACAGCAGAGCAGAGCGGGGAATTATTCGAACAGATGGCGTCTGATTATACATTGACGCTCAATGAACGCGGAGGAGGCCAGGAGGAATTGTCCGGGATCGCGATCGGGCTGGAGGTCGATCCAGGTACCAGCCTGGAGGAACTGCTGGATGAGCAGAACGGTTTCGCCTGGGCGGTATCTCTTTTCCGGAACGCGGAGAGCGAGGTTACGGTGGATATAAGCTATGACCAGACCGCGCTGGAACAGGCTGTTTCCGCGCTGAGCTGTATGGATGAGGCGCAGATGTATGATTCGGAAGATACCCGTCTTTCCGAATATACGGCAGGGAGCGGCTATACGCTGATTGATGAGGTGTACGGGACCAGGGTACAGGAATCAGTCCTGATGGATCAGCTGAATGAAGCGATCCTTTCCCTTGCCGGAGAACTGGATCTTGAGACGGCCGGCTGTTATGTCGAGCCTGTTTACACGGCTGAGTCAGAGGCGGCGCAGGCGATGCTCGCAGCGGCGAATCGATATGTCAACACGACGGTTACATATGTCTTCGGGGATAATACGGAGGTGATCGACGGATCGGTCATCAGCCAGTGGATCCTTGTTGCGGATGACCTGACTGTGACACTGGATGCCGAACAGGAGGCTGCCTTTGTGTCCGATCTGGCGGATACCTATGATACAAAATGGAAATCCCGCACGCTTGTCTCACACTCCGGCACGACGGTGACAGTGCCGGCCGGGGGGAATTACGGATGGAGAGTGAACCAGGATGAGACTTTGAGTGCCCTGCAGGGGTATCTGGAAGCGGGAGAGGACTATACCGGTGAGGTAGTTTATTTCCAGACCGCCGCGCAGTATGGTGAAAACGATTACGGTTCCACCTATATAGAAGTGAGTATCTCCGCCCAGCATTTCTGGTATTATGTGGACGGCGTTGTGGTGCTGGAATCGGATTTTGTTTCCGGCGATGTCGCGAAGGGACATGATACGCCGAAAGGAGCCTACCGCATTGCGTATAAGGCGCGGGATCAGGTACTGGAGGGACAGGGCTATTCGTCTCCGGTCAGCTACTGGATGCCGTTTGTGGAAGGATGCGGGTTCCACGATGCCTCCTGGAGGACGCAGTTCGGCGGAACCATCTATCTGAAAAACGGGTCGCACGGATGCCTGAACCTGCCGTCATGGGCGGCCAAGCAGCTGTATGAGCTGATTGATGCGGGGACGGCTGTGCTTATCTACTGAGTTGTAAAAGCGTTCTCAATGGACAATCAGGCAAGCCTGCATGGATGTTTACTAAGCTGCCGGCGCTTTTAGAGACGCTGTCCGCAGTACAGACTGAAGGAGTATTTCGGCAATCTCATTATGGATGGTATAAATTACAGTAAAGAAACGAAGAAGCGTGACTGCCTGATCGAGCAGGCATAGCAGACACGGAGGGACAGGCGGAATGGACAGTCGGGATCGGAATCAGATACAGGATTACCGGAATGGTTTTTTTAAAGAGAAGGATCTGCGGGAGACTGACTTTGACGCAGTTGATCTTACTCTTCCGCCTCCGGAGGAAGAACCGTTCCGGCAGTATTTTTATATCGCGAGAGCCCGGCAGCTTCTTCGGGAAAAGGAAGCAGCGGCCGGCAGGAAGCTTACTTTTCATATCTCTACATTCGGCTGCCAGATGAATGCCCGCGACTCTGAGAAGCTGCGCGGTATTTTAAAGGCTGTCGGATACGCGGAGCAGGACGCGGAGGAGGATGCGGATTTTGTGCTGTATAACACCTGTACGGTCCGGGAGAACGCAAACAATAAGGTCTACGGCAGACTCGGTTATCTGCAGGGATTTAAAAAGAAAAATCCTCATATGATCATCGCCCTCTGCGGCTGCATGATGCAGGAGGAACAGACCGTCGAAAAGATCCGGAAAAGCTACCGGTTCGCAGATCTGATCTTTGGCACACACAATATTTTCAAATTCGCCGAGCTGATCGTACAGACGCTGGAAGAATGCCGGATGGTTGTGGATATATGGGAGGATACGCGGCAGATCGTCGAGCAGCTTCCCAATGACCGGAAATATCCGTTTAAGAGCGGCGTCAATATCATGTTCGGCTGCAACAATTTCTGCAGCTACTGCATCGTTCCCTATGTGCGCGGACGCGAGCACAGCCGGAAACCGGATGAGATCATCCGTGAGATCAAAGATTTTGTTGCGGACGGCGTGGTCGAGGTCATGCTGCTCGGCCAGAATGTCAACTCCTATGGGAAGAATCTAGAAAAACCGATGACTTTCGCACAGCTGATCTCGGACATTGAGCAGATAGATGGTTTAAAACGCATCCGTTTTATGACCTCGCATCCGAAGGATCTTTCCGACGAACTGATCGAAGTAATGGGCAGATCCGAAAAAATCTGCCGGCATCTTCATCTTCCCCTTCAGTCCGGCAGCAGCAGATTGCTGAAGATCATGAACCGGCATTATTCAAAGGAGCAGTATCTCGGGCTTGTCGATAAGATCCGCTCCGCCATGCCGGATATCGCGCTCACCACGGATCTCATTGTCGGCTTCCCCGGAGAGACAGAGGAGGATTTCGAGGACACCATGGATGTGATCCGAAGCGTCCGCTTCGACAGCGCATTTACATTTATCTACTCGAAACGGACAGGCACGCCGGCTGCTTCCATGGAGAATCAGGTGCCGGAGGATGTCATAAAAAGACGTTTTGACAGGCTGCTCCGCGAGGTTCAGACAATTGCGGCGGAAAAAGCGGAGACCCTGACCGGACGCACAATGGAAGTGCTGGTGGAGAGCATCAATCCCCAGGACAGCAGCCTGGTCACAGGACGGCTCAGCAATAAC
>JAJBVI010000206.1 GCA_020859905.1 Lachnospiraceae bacterium
CTCAAAAACCATCTACGGCATGCCACCCTCGCGGACGCCCAAAACCGTTTTTCCGACCAGATCGCTCCACTCAAAATCCTCCATTTCCTCCCGCGCCACAAGAAAATTTCCGGCGCGCTGCGTGAGCTGCGCGAAATTGACCACCCGATCATTCGCGCCCTCATTCGCCGCGTAGACCGTGGTCTCCGGCCCCATAAATCCAATATCCGCTTCACCGGCAAGCACAGCCGCCATCACCTTATCCGCGCCGTAGCCGCAGACGAGATCGAGATCGATGCCTTCCTCCTCAAAGTACCCCTCTTCAATCGCCACATACATCGGAGCATAGAAGACAGAATGCGCCACTTCGTTCAATGTGACTGTTACTGACTCCGAGAGAATCGTTTCTGTATCGTCCACTTTTGCATCTGTCTCTGTATTCTCATCCGAACCGGTTTCTTTTGAACTCTCATCTGCCGCTGCTTCCTCTTCGGTATCTGTTTCCGTCGATGTGTCAAAAGCGCCGTCTGTTTTCCCGCAGCCGGCCAGGAGCAGCGAAGTGATAAGAACCGCTGACAGGCAGACTGCGGCAAGGGTTTTCCAAATCTTTTTCATGATGAATCCTGATTTTGTTTTGTATATCATATGAAAATTGATCGCACAGAGTGACAACTTTGCTTCTGATATTCTTTTTTGCTCAAACAGAAAAACGCGCAGCCCCTCTGAACAAAGCAGAAGGGCTGCGCGCAAAATAAAGGGTTTTCAATAAAAGAGATTATCTTTATAAAATCAATCATCCAATATCATCCGGACTCCGCCGTAGATACCGGCGTTATTACCGAGTGTGGCCAGCGTAAACAGGGTGCCGCGGGCTGCATGAAAAGCGTATTCCACGAAATACCTGCGCACCACTTCGATCACGATATCACCCGCTTTGGCCATGCCGCCGCCGATCACGAAGGCCTGCGGATTCATCACACAGGAAATCTGCGCCAGAGCTTTCCCCAGAGTTTTGCCAAACTCCTCCACAATCTCCAATGCAGCCGCATCGCGATCCTTTGCTGCGCCAAAGACATTCTTCGATGTGATCTCGTCCCTGTTCAGGCTGCGCAGCACGCTTTTCTCCCGGTGCTCTTTCAAGTATATCTTTGCCATGCGCACCACGCCGTTGGCGGAAGCATACTGTTCGAGACAGCCGTGGTTTCCGCAGCCGCAGGTTTCCGGTTCGTCATCCCTGGCATGCATATGACCGATCTCGCCGGCCGCGCCGTTGAATCCCGGAACGATTTTCCCGTTTAAGATCACGCCGCCGCCAACGCCGGTTCCCAATGTGACCATGACAAGATTTTCATATCCCCTGCCGCCGCCCATCCACATTTCTCCGAGGGCTGCCACATTTGCGTCATTTCCCGCTTTTGTGCGGAATCCGGTCAGGGTCTGCATCGTCTGTTCCACATTGAAAACATCCCACCCCAGATTCACACATTTGAAGACAGTTCCATCCGCACCTACCGGTCCTGGGACACCCATGCCGACTCCTTCGACCTGACTCGGAGCAATACCTGCCGTTTCCAGCTTTTCCATGATGCCGGCAGCGATATCTCCCAGAATCTCAGAACCTCCGTTTTCGGTTCTGGTTTTGATCTCCCAGGTATCGCAGAGAGTCCCGTCCGTCTCGAACAGCCCCATCTTTACGGTGGTGCCGCCGATATCCACGCCAAACGCATATTTTTTCATGATATTTCTCCCTCAAAACTCCTCTGCCCGACCGTATCCTTTCCATATCGCTTTACAATATGCCGGATAAAATCCGTAAACATGGCTTCCCACGCCCGGCGAGACTGAGCAAGGCGGCAGCTCTGCTGCGGAAAAACAGATGCCGGCTCTGAGGAAATGCGGTTTTGGTTCAGCTGAGCAATTCCAGCAGTTCCTCCTGCGACAGGCTCGCGAGCGACGCGCCTTCTCCGGAGAGGACCTGATCCGCGAGATCCTTCTTCTCCTCCTGCAGCTTAAGGATCCGTTCTTCAATGGTTCCTTTCAGGATCAGGCGGTACACCGTGACCTGCCTGGTCTGCCCGATTCGGTGGGTACGGTCTGTCGCCTGGTTCTGTGCGGCAAGATTCCACCACGGGTCGTAATGGATGACGACATCCGCCCCCGTCAGGTTCAGTCCGTTGCCGCCCGCCTTGAGCGAGATCAGAAACACCGGGACGTCACCCTCATTGAACTGGTGTACCAGGCGGATGCGTTTTTCCTTAGACGTGGAACCGGTCAGAATGTAGTACGGGATCCCCTCCGCTTTAAGGTCCTCCTCAAGAAGCGCGAGCATCGAAGTAAACTGTGAGAACAGAAGCATCCTGTGCCCGCCGTCCATCGCCTGCCGTATCAAACCCATGGCTGCTTCCCGTTTCGCGCTCTCTTTGTGATAATCCTCGTAAAGAAGCGACGGATCACAGCAGATCTCGCGGATTCTGGTGAGCTCCGCGAGAACCTTCACTTTCCCCGTCCCATAAGTTCCGTCCAGGATGCCGTTCTTAAGCTTCAGAACCTCTGCATCATAAAGCTTCTGCTGTTCCCCCGAGATCGGCACGTAGCGCACCTCCTCAAGCTTTGAGGGGAGGTCTTTTAAAACATCCTCTTTCCGCCTTCTCATCAGGAAAGGCGTCGTCATTTTTTTGAGCTTCTCCATTGCCTCTTTGTCTTTGTTCTTCGTGACGGGAACCGCGAATTTCTGTTCAAAATCCTTCTGCGAATACAAAAAGCCCGGCATCAGGAAATCAAAAATACTCCAAAGCTCGGAGAGGCGGTTTTCGATCGGCGTTCCGGTCAGCGCGAGGCGGTGCCCTGCGTTCAGCGTCTTGACTGCCTTTGAAACCGCGGCGCCCGCGTTCTTGATATACTGCGCCTCATCGAGAATCGCATAAAAGAACTCTTTCCCTGAAAGCTCTGCGATATTGCGCTTCAGCAGATCATAGGAGATAATGTACACCTGCGTTGTATCCCACGCCGCAAGGGCTTTCCTCCTCGCCGCCGCGCCGCCGGTGATCGGCATGGTCCGGATATCCGGCGCAAATCTCGCGAATTCCTCCTGCCAGTTATAGACAAGGGAAGCGGGGCAGACCACAAGAGACGGCTGCATGATCCCCGGCTCTCTCCCGTCGTAGTCATACGAAAGAGCAGCTATCGTCTGCAGCGTTTTGCCCAGACCCATCTCATCCGCCAGAATCCCTCCGAATCCGGCCTCCTCCAGGGTCCGGATCCATTTGAACCCCAGCGTCTGATACGGTCTTAGGGTTCCGGCAAGGCTTGCCGGCGGTTCGCTCTCGGAATCCCGGATCGTCTTAAAATTACGGATGATGCTGCGGTATACCCTGTCTCTGGACGAGTACAGCGCGTCATGCTCCTCCAGGAGCCTGTCAAGATACAGTGCGCGGTAAAGCGGAACTTTCGCGCTTTTTTTAATCACGTCTTCCGGATTCAGATCCAGTTCGAGCATAAAATCGGTGACCTGGGAAAGCTGATCATCCTCTGTCAGATCCAGAAAATCCCCTGATGAAAGCACATGAAACCGTTTTTTCCTGCGGTAGCTCTGCAGCACTTCCAGCAATTCCTTCTCTGAAATCCCGGTGGACGTCAGTGACAGGTCGAGGATACCGCTCTCCACGGAAACGCCGACCTTTACCTTCGGAACGGGGGCTACCGTAAACTTCCGGAACGCTTCGGATCCATGTACCGTTCCATACTTTTCAAGAACAGGAATGCCGGTCTGCAAAAAGTCAAAGAGCTGCTCGTCACTCAGGATATCGAAAAAGACCCCGTCGCCGTCGGGCAATGTATACATAATAAGGCTCCTGACCGCGTCGACGACCCGCCTTTCCTGTTCGATATCCCGGTACCCGTCTTTCCGGTCTGAGACCCCAAGCGTGTAGACCTTTTCGATGTCTTCCGGTTCGTTCCGGTTCCCTGTCATATTTTCCGGTTTCTTCCGGTCCCCTGCCATATCTTCCGGTGTGCTCCGGTTCTTTGAAGTCCCCTCCGGTTTCTTCCGGCTCTTCTCCCTGTAACGCACTTTTCCCGAGCAATGCAGAATATGTAACCCATCCCGGCGCGGTTCCCTTTCCTTTGCCGCGCCGAAATCTGAGCTCTCTGAACCATCCGCCGCCTCACAGTCAAGATAAAACTCAAACTGCGGCTCGGGCGGCAGGTACCCTTCCGCTTCTTTCTCACAGTTGTCCGTAAAATCAACAAACGGGTTCTCTAAAAAAGACGGTACAACGCGGTAGTAAAATTCCTGCAGGTTCTGGAGACCCACCTGAAACCGGAAGTATCCGGATGAATCCGCGACGGCGTCAAACGGCTTCACGATCTCCTGTTCCTTCTTTGTAATCCGGGAAAGGCTATCTGCGTTCAGTGTATATCGATGGGTACCGCTGCCATGAAGCAGCACAGGGATCAGGCCGTGTACCGCAATCCCGGAGAAGACGCCTTTCGCGTCCGACAGGCGGTCGCAGGTCAGGGAAAGGCGGATGTCCCTGTGCCCCACCGGGATCTCCCTGCTCGCCACCCTGTTAGTTTTATCCTGGTATTCCGCGTTCTGCCCCTCCCAGACATCATAAAAATTGTCCAGTACCGCGCCTTTAAAATCCAGGTTCGACGTGACGTTGATCGTCCTGACGCTGTGCCAGGAGCGCATGTTTTTCGCCGCAATCTGCGAATTGAGTTCGGAGACATCGCCGACCTTCCTCTGCAGGAAATCATAAAGTCCGGCCGAACGGTCCGTAAAATCATATTTCCCAAAGTCAACGCTTTCCGTTTTAGACAGGGAGAGGACACCCCTGCCGATGTAAGCAGCGATCAGTTCCCTGACGTTGCGGACCACGATCGCCTTTCCTCCCGACCTCTGTATCCGGAAACTGAGCTTTGCCTCTCCGGTCTCCATAATAATGCGGGGATATAACTCTACCGCTTTTTCCCTCTGTGATTCTGAAAGATCCGTTTTTCGGATATCCGCCAGGTTCGCTTCTTCCAGGCTCCTGAAAAAATCCCATGCTTTCTCATCCGTGAGGTCTGCTGTCTCTTCCGCCAGTTTATCCGTCTCATCCCAAAGCATTTTGCACAGGAGCAGACCGTTTATATTAAGGTAGTGTCCCTCCGGAAGGCGGCCGTCCGGGACATCTTCAGATCCGTCCCGTTCCTCTTTGCCGGGATACCCGCCCCAGTAAGACCCTGAGCGGTACCCTCCGTCAAGATACCCGTCTCTGGTTTCAAGAGACAGTTTGTTCCCCGTAAGGAGCGCACTTCCAGCCGAAAAGGAATAGTTGAACAGCGAATCCTTTACATAGAGTTCCGTCTGAAATGTCCGCGTGCCGTCACGGTCTTTCTCTTCCTTCGCACGAATATAAGCAGATTCCGGATGATTCTTTAAAATATCATTTGCCATATGCATCGAGTACAGATCTGTCACATAATCCTTCAGTGCGGCCCTCATGTCATAAACAGCAATGCCTCCGGGATCCCTGCGTCCCTGAAAAAAGTCAAGCGCGGGACACGGCGTAATTCCATATTCCTCTCTCAGATGCGCCTGCTCCCTGCGTCTCTTTTTTCTTTTGATGCCGTGAATCCGCTCCGCGGCGGCGCGCTTGTCCTCCTCCGCGACGATAAGGCCACCGTTTTCCTGCTCCAGTCGGTACAGAACGGCAGCCTCATGACAGCACAGCCTGCCCTTTTTCCCTTCCGGACAGCCGCAGGCCAAAAGCGACGGTTCCAGCTCCGTGTTCATATCGAGCGGCCATTTCCTGATTGAGACCGGAAAACACGGACCGCCTGAATAATAAGAATAATAAGGACTGTTATATGGCAGACGGCGTTTTTGCGATATTCCCGCCGCATTTTTCTCCTTCGTATCCGGATAATATTCAGCATTCAGCCCGTTCCAGTCACTCATAATTCTGATTCTTGACTGCACGGCCTCGCCTGAGGCCTGTTTGACCACAGACGCGGGAAACAGGTGGCGCCAGCGGACAGGCCTTCGCAGCGGCTCCTCTGATTCCGGATCCTCATTCAGGCGGAACTGCCCGCGTATCTCATCTGTAATGTCCAGATCTTTCCCCATCTGAATCTCTTTGTCCATCATTTCCTCCGATTTTGTTCTTTTATTCCACCACAAACGGCTTTAATTCCTTATAAAGCTTCTGATCATAGCCGGCCTGCCGGTATTTCTTTTTCAAATTCAGTTTCGGTCTTTCTCCTCTACGCCGCTGCACTAAATATCTGCTTAACAACACAAAGGGGGCTGCGGGCATCAAAACCGCATGTTTCTCACACGGCGGCCAATGCTCCCTGCAGGCATTTCCTGACACTCTGATAAAGCTGGCGACTCTGTTTGAAGAACTCGGATCATTAAATAACCGTTCCCCATACTTTTCAGCTTTTGTCCCGAAATTTCCTTCTTTTAATATCTGTTCTATCACTTTCGCTGCCGTTTCCGCATCATACTGCTTCGCCCAGGGTGCTTTCCTTTCCGGCATGCCGAGGTAATCAACGCAGACTCTTGTCATAAGCCCTGTGAATGTCAAAAGGCCAAAATCCGAAAGCACCGGCTGCAGCCCGGTCCACAGGACGTCATCCATCCTTTTCTCTATAAACACGGCCCAGTCGCAAAGCTGGCGCAGTCCCAGACCGCTGGTCATAAAGTGTTCCAGCTTGTGAAGTATGAGAACCACCGCCTGCTGTTCATCCGTCAGGAACGGCAGGCCGTCCTCGCATTGTCTTTGATCGATCGCATCCGCGAAGAACACATGCAGCTTTTGTGCTATCTCCGCGTCCGGGTTCATATACAAACCGTTCGGCTCTTTATGAACCTCCACGGTGATGCCGCCCTTGTGTACCGTCATGTGGCAGTGGTGAGATTCCTCCAGGATATCCCCATAGCCATTCGCCTGCAGGACTTTCATCGCCTGCATCTGCTGCTCCGGTTTTACAAGCAAGTCAATGTCACCCATAATGCGAAGTGAGGGATTCGGATAATTGGCAGCCGAAGAACTTCCCTTCAGGATGACACAGGGTACGGATGCCTCAGCCAGAAGCCGTATCACCTGCTCCTGTTCGTAAAGAAGCTGCTCATTGCTCATAATGCGGCGGAGCGAATCCTGTTCCCAGCGCGACGCAGTGTCTCCCGGAACAGCCGCCCGCTCCTCGGTCCCGAGTATGTCCCAGATGAGAAGTGAAAGTGCCTGGTTTGAGGCCTCCCTGTAAACAGCCGGCCAGTCCACTGCGGCGGGATCAAAATCCGCAGGTGCGCCGAATAAAGCCCTGCCTGTAAGCTGTAATAAAACATGTTCCGTTTTGTTCACTCAGATATACCTCCTGTCACGCCGCCGGTCCTGACACACGCCCAATGTTATCAGAAGTATGCCTCCTGCACAACCGCCTCCGGAAAACACCTCCGGTTTATACCGGTCTGCATCTTTTTCTGTAAGCCAGTGTACCACAGATCATTTTCGTTCACAAGCAGATTGTAGTTTATAGCACAGTTTTTATTGTATTGCGACTTTTTTTGCGCCATTTTATCTCGTCCGTAAATTTATTACGATATTATTTATCTGGAAAAAATGGGGCAGAGCAGCACATCCTCTGCGTTACCCCGCCCCAATCATTGCCTTCCTTATCTTACATACCCCTTTTCAAAACTCTGCACGTTTTCCCACAGAAGGCAATTCCATATTCCTCTATCTTATTAATCTGGAATCCAAGGAAATACCCACTATAATTCATGTCTTTGATCTGCCTGCAGGCTTCTTCGGCTTTGGTCTGCAGCTTTTTCTCATCGTTTGTATGTTTCACTTCTATCACAATGCCCTCCCGTTTTATACGGTTGATGAGAATAATATCGGCTCGTCCTTTTCCTGCCTCCCTATTCGACTTAACAACCCAGCCTTTTCGCCCCTTTGCCATCCCAATCAGAAGTGTATGATATGCGGATTCTTTCTGTTCTTCTGTGTTGCCGCCATCCATAAAGCTTATAGACTCTGCTAAGCATGCATTGACTCACTTTTCAATCTCATCAGCCTTCCCGCTGTCAAAAGCCTTGTAAAGTTCCTGTAAGCCTCCATCTATCTTTTGCATAAACCATATCCGGATCTGGTCGGCAAATACCTTCCGTATTTCCCGGTTCGGAATGGCCAGGCGCCAGGTCCCGTCTTCGTTTCGTCCGCGCTGTGTGAGGTAACCCGCAGTAAAGAGGAGGCTCCAAAGATTGTCCGTGCTGCTGTATATATCCTGATAGGTCCGTTCAAAGTTTAACTCTTTATCCACGCAGCCGCCTTCTGACAGGACTTCCAGGTCATATCGGTCTTCGTCTTCGGCCATCCGGGCAAATCGGTTAATGATACTGTTTTCTCCTGAATTTGTCCAGTAATTCCCGGGCATTTTATCGGATGAAGTTAAAAGCTGGCCGCACCAGTTGATGACATCCCAGGGGCAGTAGATATCCGTTACGCCAATACGGTATCCATCGTACCAGTCTTTTGTAATGTCGAAATACTGACTCAAATTATTATCATCCAGAAGCCTCTGCACTTCCTGGTTGGTGAATCCAAACCATTCGTCACATTCATCATTCACCAACGAATAAATCTTCGGATTATTTAAATCAGAGAACAGACTCTCTTTGGAAACCCGCATACATCCTGTCAGGACGCCAAACTGCAGAGACTCGTTTGATTTTAACGCATATCCGAACATCTGCCGGATCAAAAGAACCATATCGTCATAATAATCGTTTTGCCAGGCTCTCTGGAGCGGTGCGTCATATTCGTCAATCAGGATAATGACCTTCTTGCCATAATGTTTAAAAAGCAAAAGTGAAAGTTGAAATATGCTGCTGTCTAAAAGGCTTTTACCGTTTTTTATAGCCTGAAAATATTTTTTATCATCGTCATCCAGTTTGCTGCTGTTCGACAGGAAAGAAAAACGTCTGGCCTCTGTTTTGATCACATCCCATATGTTTGCCTCCGCTTTTTCGTATGAAGTTCCATTTACCTGCTTCAGCGACATGGAAATCACCGGGAACTGACCCATATATTTTTCGCAGAGTTCGGTCTCTTTCGAGATTTCCAGCCCATCAAAAAGGCTTTTATCCGTTCCGATTTCGAAAAATCTCCGGAGCATGCTCATATTCAGGCTCTTGCCAAAACGACGCGGACGAGTGAAAAGATTTACCTCGCCCCAATTGTTTAGAAGATCTTTTATCATCCCGGTCTTATCAATATAATAAAAACCATTTGTTCGGATTTTTGCAAAATCATCGATGCCTATCGGCATTTTTTTTCTGTCAGCCATGCTGCTCACCTCTGCTTTCCTGATAATGAATGAACGGATATTTTTACCTGTCCATGCATCTCCTTTTTAAGATAATTCTAAGTATACTAGCAAAGATTGGATATTGCAAGAGATCTTCGTCATCCATTCTGTCTCATTCAATGACCCTTTAAAAATGTCTCCCCATGGGATACATCACAATATATGCGGTGCGGGAAGTCCTGTTATTTTTATAATATGCAAAGACGACATCAAAATCAATGTGTTTTTAGGGCTTCTATAAAACTAACATAAAATCTTTTTCAGCTTCCCATCAAAAAAAGACATCTCTGCTACAATCTCCGTGCCCGCTCCGGCCTAAACCGGTTCTGCTCCTTTATCTCCTCCAGATATCGCAGCATATGCGGAACATCGTCGTTAAGCGTACCTTTTAATACAATGTAGTTCGATGCGTGGTTCGAGCGGAACACCGTTCCTTCCGAATCCACATTCTGTAAAAACAGCTGCATTTCCTCCACCACATCCTCCGCTTCCAGGAGTGTCAGCCTCCCAGCACGAATATCATCCATAATAAGAGCATCCCGCTCCAGCATAAGTGTCAGGAATCCCACGTAGTCCGGTTTCATCTGTGAGACCAGATCTGCCGAGCCGACAGCATGCTCCTGCAGACGTTCCCTGCCTCCCAATCCGGAGATTAATGTCACCGAGCTTTTGATCCCGCACGCCCGAAGCTTATGTCCGGCCGCTATGATTTCCTCCCGGCTCACACCTTTACGGACATTTCCAAGTGTCACTGCATCACCCGATTCCGCTCCCATATAGATCATCTGAAGGCCCTCCTGACGAAGCTGAACTAATTCTTCCTCGCTTTTCCGATTGATATCGGACGGCGTCCCATAGGAAGTAATCCGTTCCGCTTCCGGAAAACAGCTTTTCACAAAATTCAGGATTTCCAGAAGCTCCGGTGTTCGCATGATGAGCGCATCCCCGTCTGCCAGGAAAATCCTTCTGATATGACTGCCATAAAGCGCTCTCGCCGCCGTAAAATCAGCCTGTATCTCTTTTAGAGAACGAATCCGAAATTGCTTGTCCTTATACATGGTACAAAACGTACATTGGTTATGAGCACACCCGATTGTCAACTGCACGATAAGGCTTCGCGCCTCGCTGGGCGGCCGGTAAACCACACCGTCATAATGCAACACGACAATATCACCACCTTTCCTTCTGCAAGAATGTTATACTGATTTTACTATACTTAAAAATGGGATGCAACGAAAATAGTTTGTTATAATAGAGTTCCTTTAAAACTTACAGGAATCTTCTTCAGCTTCTCATCAAAAAAAGACATCCAGCCCATCATGAGCCAGATGTCCCTTTTCTTCATTTCCTGCTTCGCTCATCGCTTCGATTTATGATATGCTGTGGTATAGGCTTACCATCCCGTATGGCCATCTCTGCCTGCTTGAGATGCAGCCGATCCAAGGCTGATACCCTGCCGCCGATGATCCGCGGTTTCGGCAGGTTGTTGATCCGTCCATCTATGAAGCTGTAATTCTGCTCTTCCGACATTTCCACACTTCGGAGATACTCTCCATTTTCCAGATACTTCTGCCAGTTCTCCAATGGTGGTTTTGTCGGTGGCGGTTTTTTGTTCTTCCGGAGGATGCAGATATTTTCGTATCTGATGCACAAGTTATTTTGTGACAGTTCCTTAAGCCCTTTTCAGCGTTTTTTACAA
>JAJBVI010000087.1 GCA_020859905.1 Lachnospiraceae bacterium
TTCCGAAGCCGGTACGGAGATTGAACCCCCACCGGAAATAGAGATAAAACATATTGTTGATGCCAGAGGAGAAACTGGGGAGGTCCCGGTTGATGTGGATTCCGTGACTGCTGTGGGGGAAGCGGCTGTCATTGTGGAGATGCTTGGCGGCAGCGGACGTCTGCTTGCTTCATCAGGCAGTTTTACAGGAAACAGTCTGGCGCAGAGCGCTTTTTCTTCCCAGGGTCTTTCGGATGTGCTGACATGGTGGGACGGAGATGGATCCGGTACGATCACGTCCGCTAATTTTGAGGCTCTTGTCGCCGCAAAGCCGGATGTCTGTTTTGAGATCAGCGGGCAGAGTACCTTTTCCGCTGAACAGATTGAAGCATTGGAGGCGGCAGGAATCTTTTATGTGGTCATTCATGATTTTACTTCCGTTTCCAATATTGAGGCAGCTGTGACGCTGATGGCTGAAGTGCTGGGCGACAAGTCATCCGGAGGTGGAACGAACGCGCCGCAGATTGCGCAGCAGTACTGCAGCTGGGCGGAAGATGTAATCAGTTCCGTACAGAGCCGCGGAAACGCGAAGACCACGCTTTTCCTGTCGACATGGGACGAGTCTGCTTACTGGGAGATTAAAAACAGTACGAGCGGCGTGTGGGGAGGGAGTTCTGTCGGCTCCGGCTCCGGTTATGGTGTGGCGATCGCGTGGAAGGGAGCAAAGACAGCCCCTTTAAATGAGTGTATGGGTTACGCGAATATGACCAACCGCGCACTGGACAACTATTATGTGATCCCTTTGAAGGATGGACCTCTGTGGCTGAATTATGTGACGGGCGGAACAGGAAAAACCGGCACCAGTTCAGGTCAGGTACAGACTATATTAACCACTACAAATTCGGGGGATGCTCTGGGAAGCTCCACTTTTCCGGCAATTGTCGTGGCGGATGATTCTATTAAATCGGCGATCGAGAATGATTTTCACTGGAGTGTCTACGATACAAATACAGATATTAAGGGAAATACGCAGCCAAACAGCTTCAGCGATGGAAACGGGTATTCGATCACGAGTACGATTACGGGTGAGTATGATATCTACGTGAATCCATCCGGAATCGCGAGCTGGACGGGCGGGATTGAGGCGCCGCTGGAGGCGGCCTGGCTTTCCTATAAGTTCCAGGGCGATGAGGGAGGCGTCAGCCTGGCTGAACTGCGCAGCATGGTTTCCGGGTTTTACAGTACATTTTATCATATCAGCGTGGATACCTCGTCCATCCTGGGAGAATAGGAGAGACTTCGCCGGCTGTTGCTACATACTGTTATACATACGGCGGAAGTAAAAGAAAATGAGAGTAAGTAAGGAATGAACAGACAGACAGGGGAACCGGAAAATGACCGCATACATATCAGGGAGTCTGCGGAAGAGGTTTCTGTGTTTCAGAAGAGCGAGAAGAAACGGCAGGTGAAATGGAGCATTGTCGCTCTGCTGTTTCTGGTCTACGCGGGCGTGTTTGTGGCTTCACTGGTTTTTGTGACGGAGTATTCGGTCTCGACTGTGAGGATACAGTTTTCTCTCGCCTATGTGCTGCGCATCGCGCGGCAGAATATCAATAATATCTATCAGTTTATGATCGGAAACGGGGCGCCCGGCGGGATCAATTTCCAGATCATCCGCTACCTGATCGTCGGCCTGATCGGTTCATCGCTGGCGGCCTGCGGCGCTCTGCTGCAGGGGACCTTCCGCAATGTGCTGGCGGGACCCTCCACCCTGGGCATCCAGTCCGGCGGCACGCTGGGCAACCTGATCTATGTCCTGGTGTTTGCGACCTCCACGACGACGGTGACAGTGTATACTTCTTCTGGACTTGCGGAGGCGGCGGCGCAGTCGAATTTTTTCCAGCGGAACCTGCAGCAGATGCTGGTCCTGGGCGGCTGCCTGTTCGGCGTTCTGCTGGTCGTAAGCATTGCCACCATTGCGGGTAGGGGAAAGATCTCTTCGAGCGCGATGATTCTGTCCGGCACGGTGTTTTCCGCCGTGATCGGCAGCTTCTGTTCCCTGATACAGTATTATATTATAGTAAAAAATCCTTCCGACGACCGGATCGAGCTGTTGCGGAGCCTTTCGATGGGTTCGCTGGACCGCGCCTACAGCCTGGAACATCTGCTTTCCATGAGCGCGGTACTGATCCCGTGCATGGCTGTACTCGCCGTATTTTCCGGAAAGATGAACATGCTTTCCTTCGGCGAGGACGCGGCGCGTTCGATGGGCATGAATGTGCGGATGTACAAGCTGCTGATGATGGGGGCTTCGACGCTGATGACGGCTGTCGTGACCGCCTATGTGGGTCATATCGGCATGATCGGTTTCATGTCCCCGCAGATCATCCGCAGGGTGGTCGGGCCGGATTTTCGCCGGCTGTTCCCGGCGTCCATCGCTTTCGGCGCATTGCTGATGACGATCATCTACGATGTGGCGCGCGTTCTGGTCATGACGGATTCACTGAATCTGTTCACAAGCATTATCGGAAGCTTTGTGATGGTGTTTGTGCTGCTGAACCGGAAAGGAGGGCGGATGTCATGAAATATATGGAACACGGCGAGATGATCGTGGAGGAGAGCCGGCAGTCAGATTTAAAAAAGAGCCGGAGGATTTATGCCGGACTCGGGGCAGCGGTGATCTTCCTGTTTTTGCTGAGCCTCTGCTTTAAGACGTCCACGCCGGGGTTTATCCCTCCGAAAGAGACGTTTATGGATCTGTTTACGGCGTTTCGGCTGTTTTTCTCCGACCTGTTCAATCTGCCGTATTCGATGAACCGCTCGGAGATCATCGCGTCGCTGCCGAACTATCGGATCAGCCTGACGAGGCTGGCGCGCACGGTCATGTTCTGCCTCTCCGGTATGGGCGTGGCGCTCGCGGGCGCGATCTTTCAGACCGTGTACAAGAACCCGATGGCGTCGCCGAACATCATCGGCGCGACCGTGGGCGTGCAGCTGGGTAACGTCCTGATGATCACGCTCTACGGCGCGATGGCGCTCTACATGCCGCTGGTGCGTTACAGATACTGTTATATCCTGACGGGAATCATCGTGGGCGGCGTCCTGCTGATGGGCAGGATCGCCGGCGGGAAACGGGCGACCTACTCCGTCATCGAGATGGTGATGGCGGGTTCCATCGTCTCGCAGGCATTTCAGGTGGTGGCTACTTATATGATGTACAACCTGGAGGACGACGATCTGCTGGTCTACCAGCAGATGACGATGGGAACGGAAATCCAGACAGATATCGTCAGTGTGTCCGCGTTCTGCATCGCGATGGCGGCCAGCCTGCTGCCCATGTTTCTGATCCGATTCCGGTTTAACGGGGCGGGGTTTTCCATGGACGAGGCGAAGATGCAGGGCATCAACGGCGTGCGGCTGCGCATGGGCGGCCAGGTCTGCGGTGTCATCATGGTGACGGCGGCGATGATCCACTGCGGGGACGTGGGGATGATCTCCATGGCGGTTCCGCATCTCGCCCGTTATCTGGTGGGCGCGGATTTCCGGCGGGTATCCATCTGCAGTATGCTGTTCGGCGCGATCCTGATGCTGGGCTGCCGCATCGTGTCATCGATGATCTATATTGAAAATACGGAGCTGCCGGTCAACTTTATTATCAGCCTGTGCATCATGCCGGTATTTCTCGTGGTTCTGACGAGGCAAAGGAGGGGGTTTGAATAATGGAACTGGAGGTAAGAGATGTTTCCTGCGGATATACGCAGGGGCATCCGGTTTTAACGAATATATCCTTTGATATCTCGTCCGGCGAGGTCTGCTGCATCCTGGGACCGAACGGCGTCGGAAAGTCCACCCTGTTTAAGACGATTCTGCATCTTCTGCCGCTGCTCGGCGGGAAGATCAGCATCGACGGGGAGGATACGGAAAAATGGACGCCGCGTCGGGTTTCCCAGGTGATGGCCTATGTGGAACAGGCACATATCCCGACGTTCCCGTATCTGGTGCGGGATATCGCGATGCTGGGGCGGCTGGGACAGATCAGCGCACTGGGCCAGCCGTCGAAAAAGGATTACGAGATCGTGGAGCAGGCGCTGGAGCGCGTCGGGATCCGGCATCTGAGGGACCGGATCTATACGGATATCTCCGGCGGCGAGCGGCAGCTGCTTATGATCGCGCGGGCGCTCGCGCAGGAGCCGCAGCTGCTGATCCTCGATGAGCCGACGGCGAATCTCGATTACGGCAATATGATTCTCGTGATGGAGGCGATACGGGAGCTGAGCAGGCAGGGACTGTGTATCATTTTTACGACGCACATCCCGGATCAGGCGTTTATGTGCAGCGCGAAGACACTGATGCTGTTCCGGAACGATCCCTATATTTTCGGCCAGGCGTCCCAGGTGATCACGGAGAAAAATCTGTATGCCGCCTACCATGCGAATATACAGATACTGGAAATACTGGATAAGGCGGGCAATCCCATCCGGATCTGTACGCCGCGGTTTGATCGCTTCTGGACATAAATGTACGTGTCCGGACAGATAAAACCGGCGAAAAGGATTGCCGGGCTGAGGGATTGAACCGATGAAAATGATGAAAAGATATGCCGGAGAAGAGAACCCGGACAGACGGAGCCGGCGAAAGGAGTTGCCGGGTGCCTGATATATCAGGAGGACAGGAGGAAAAATACCATGAAGAAAATACAGACCATGCCGCCGCTTGACGTGCCCTACGAGCCGCTCTCCGCGGAGGAGGCCGCGGCGGCGCAGGAGAAAATCACGGCTGTGATCGACAATATCGCGACGGTCATCAAAGGAAAGAGAGAGCAGATCGAGATGGTGGTGCTGTGCCTGCTGGCCGGCGGCCACGTTCTGATCGAGGATATCCCGGGCGTCGGCAAGACCAGCCTGGTCTCTGCGCTGGCAAAATCCATCGCCTGCGGTTTCAGCCGTATTCAGTTCACGCCGGATGTTATGCCGTCGGATATTTCCGGTTTCTCTATTTATAACCAGAAGACACAGGAGTTTGAGTTCCGCCCGGGCGCGGCGATGAGCAATATCGTCCTCGCCGACGAGATCAACCGCGCTACCGCCAAGACCCAGTCGAGTATGCTGGAGATTATGGAGGAGCGCCAGGTCACCGTGGATTCACATACCTACCGTCTGGAGCCGCCGTTTATGGTGCTGGCGACGCAGAACCCGATCGAATCCCTGGGGACCTATCAGCTCCCGGAGGCACAGATTGACCGTTTTATGATCAAGCTTTCCCTGGGGTATCCGTCCTTTGACGACGAGGTGGATGTCGTGCTCGGGGGCAAGGCGGCAAAGCAGCAGATTTCGGATGTCACGGACGGGACTCAGATCGTCGATCTAATCGGAAAAACGGAGCGCGTAATCGTCAGCCGCCAGGCAGCTTCCTACATCGTCCATATCGTGACGGCGACGAGGAATCATCCGGATATCCAGCTCGGCAGCAGCCCCCGCGGCAGCATCGCGCTCTTCGCGCTCTCACGGGCATACGCGATGTCACAGGGCAGGAATTATGTTCTCCCAGACGATGTCAAGCGGATGGCGCCTTATGTACTCTGCCATCGGATGACGCTGACCCACGCGGCAAAAACGGAAAAGAGAAGACCGGAGGATGTGATGGCGGCGATTCTCGGAGACATCGTCGTGCCGACCATGATGGAGGATTGAGATGAAAGGGAAGATGAAACCGACGGTAAAGCTTGTGTTTATCGTTGTTTTGTGGATTCTTGCGCTGCTCGCAGCCCTGTTTCCGGCCAGGTATATCAACACTGCCTTCGGATATACGGCGTTTTTTTTCCTTCTGCTTCTCCTCGTTTTTTCGCTGCTCATCCTGTTTGCCGTGAGACGCAGGATCGAGATAGAGACAAATGTGACGGACGCGCACAGTGTGCAGTGCCTCCGCGGCGATCCCGTGGAACTGGGGCTGAAGGTAAAAAACGGTTCAGCCTTTTTCTGCCCGCGCGCGACAGGGGGATTTTACATCTCGGATCTGTTCGGTGGGGTGGATACTTCTACGGATACGGTTTTTACGATTGCGGCCAGATCGGACAGCGGGTTTGATTTCGGTATGGACATGAAGCACATCGGCGTTTACCAGGTGGGCTTAAAGGATCTGCGCGTGTATGACATGTTTGGTTTTTTCAGCCTCCCGGTGCCGGTCAGCGGTGATTTTGAGGTGTATGTAAAGCCGCGGATCCGCACGATGGAGGATCTCGTGGTGGAGGAGGAAATCTTTCTGGATTCAAACAGAGATAACCGCAATACCGTGCCGAACGGAATCGATTATGTCGGCGTGCGGGAGTACACGCCCGGCGATTCCATGAAACAGATTCACTGGAAGCTGTCGGCTCACTCGCTCGGCTACATGACGAAGCTCTCCGAGAGCACGCGGCAGAGTGATTTCGCCGTGGCGCTCGATTTTGCCGCGTATCCGGCGGAGCGGGAAGAACTGATGGATCTGTATGACGCGCTCGTGGAGACCGCGTTCTCCCTGCTGGAGGAACTCTCCCGCCGCGAGGTGACCTATTCGCTCATCTACAGTGATAAGCAGCAGGAGATCCGGCGGTCGGTTCCGAAGGGAAGGGCAAACGATATGGAATATATCCGACGTTTTGATGTGATTACGCCGGAGCCGGAGCCGGGTTATCCGGACGGCGCAAGGCTGATCAGCCAGGAGGCGCGGATGCCGAATCGGTGTACGAACCTTGTCCTGTGTACGTCGAGGATCACGCCGGAGCTGATCCAGGAGCTGATATCGGTCAAACGCCAGAAGCGGAGTCCGGAGCTGTATTTTGTTTTCCCGGACCGCCTGACCAGACGGGATCGCGAAAATCTCATGGCGCCGCTCTGTGCGCTGGATGATGCCGGCGTTCCCTGGCACGCGGTCTCCACGGCCGGGAACCGGCAGACCGGAAGTGCGGACGCAGATGCCGGGAAAGGGCAGATGCAGGAACCGGGAGCGGGGGAGGATAAGTCATGAAGAAATATTTGCAGTACCGCTGCTGGGATCTGATTTTCTGTATTGTGATCAGCGTGGGGCTGGCGGTCAATCTCCTTTCAGGTTTTGAGATCGACGACGTGACAGAGCGGATGCCGGTTCTGGTTGTCCTGGTCGTGGTTGTGTGCGCAGTCTGCCTGCTGGCGGCGATCAACAGGATGACGGCGCTGATCGGGATCGCGGCGGGCGTAGCCGCCCTGATCATCGCGGTTGTTTTATACCGCGGGACCAATATTTTCATCAATGACGCCGAAAATGCCTCTCAGATCTTCTATATTGTAGTGATCGCGGCGGCAGTCGCTGTCTTTCTGGTCTGCCGCAGCCGCGCCGGGATCGTCATACTGTTCCTGCTCGGAAATATTCTGCAGGCCGGCGCAGCCTTTCTGCAGTTTCCGACGAGGACATGGGCGTATCTGCTGTTTCTGATCGGCTGCGGGCTTATGATGTTTTACCGGGTGTACGTCCGTTCCATCCTGAAGGCGCATACCGGTAAGGTGCGGTTTCGAGGGTATATGACGCAGAATCTGTGCGTCTGTCTGGCTGCACTGCTTGCGGCGACGGGGATTTTTGCCGGAATCATCCGTCCTTTGAATCCTCCGACGGACGACCTGAAACTGATCCAGCAGCTGATGAGCTTTGAGATTCTGGAGAAGATCGGCGTTTCCACGGTTCTGGTGCAGGTGGACCGGGACAAAATCTCCGTACAGGAGCCGGAAGAGGAAATGGCGACCGATGAGCGGGAGGAGCAGGAAGAGGAGGAAGATGCCGGGATCGAGGAAGAACCGGACCGGGAGGAACAGGATGACGCGGGCAACCAGCAGGATACCGCGGCCGCGTTCACCGAGCGTGCGCGGGCGATCTCCTACCAGTTGGCAAAACACTGGTATATCCTTGTCATTCTTGCGGCTGTGCTGGTCTGCCTCGGGATCTATTCCAGAAAACTGCTGCGGAAGAAATGGCTTGCCGAGATCGACCGTCTGCCAAGGGGTGACGCTGTCCTGAACCTGTTTGCCCTCTTCGTATTCGGCATGGAAAGAGCCGGCTGCAAAAAGGCGGCGAATCTCACGCTGGACGAGTACCGTAAGGTGAACGCAAAGCAGCTGCGGAAATTCGACGCGGAGACCGTGGACTTTACGCGCCTGACGGAGATTTACCGGAAAGCATATTACGGCCGGCAGAGCGTGACTGATGAGGAATACGCGGATTATCTGAGCTATTATGCGGCATTCCACCGGAATGTCCGAAAAGCCGTGGGTATCTTCCGATACGTGATCCTGTATTTCCGGCTCTGAGAGAGGAGGGCGGCGATTGCGGTGCGCAGACATCGAAGAGCGGATAAGTGAGATAGGAAATCTTAGATTTTCGCAATCGAACTTATGCAGATCTGCAATTGATTTTCTTAGATGTTGGCGCACTGCGTCAGAAGAGCATTGAAGTTTACTTAAATATTCGATGTACTAGCAAAACAGAGACGGAAACTATGCGATTTTTGTGCAAAATCACCATTTTTTGATTTGGTATGCAAATTTGGAATAACTAAATCCAAATATCGAATAAATATTTTCAAAAGTCGCATAAGCATATCGCCCGGCTTCCATTGCCGTATGCAGGGAGGTTGGTGTATAATTATTCCGTATGGTTTTTCTGCCTATAACAATGAGATGAGGTTACAGAATGAAGCTTAAACTTACAAATGTCGACTGCGGGTACCAGGGCTTTCCGCCGGTACTCCGCGGCGTGGATTTCTCGGTGGAGTCCGGGCAGATCTGTTGTCTGCTCGGACCGAACGGTGTGGGCAAGACGACACTGTTCAAGACGATCCTCGGTCTTCTGAAGCCGCAGAACGGGCAGGTGGAGATGAACGGGGAGAATATGGTCATATGGTCGGCGCGGAAGCTCGCGCAGAATATTGCCTATGTATCGCAGTTCCATAATCCGCCGTTCCCCTATAAGGTGAAGGACGTCGTGCTCCTCGGGCGCGTCAGCAATACCGGTTATTTCGGTTCTCCCTCTGAGATGGATTATGAGATCGCGGAGGCTGCCATGGTGGACATGGGCATCACGCATCTGCGCGACACGGTCTATACGGATATCTCCGGCGGCGAGCGGCAGCTGGTCATGATCGCCAGGGCGCTGGCGCAGGAGCCGCAGCTGCTGGTCATGGATGAGCCCACATCCAACTTGGACTACGGGAACATGGTGCGCGTGATGAGCAAGATCCGCTCGTTGAAGAAAAAGGGGTTCGGCGTGATCATGACGACGCATTCCCCGGACCAGGCGTTCATGTGCGAGTCCACGGTCTGCCTGCTGCAGCGGGCGGCGCCGATGGTGTTCGGATTTGCCCACGAGGTGATCACGGAGGAGAATATGCGTTCCGCCTACGGTGTGAATGTAAAGGTGATCGAGTTTTTCGATTCTTACAACCGCCTGGTGCGGATGTGTTCCCCTTTGCTGGATGAGGAGTGACAGGATTAGAGCATAATGCCGCAGAGCGGTATTTTGTATGCGGGCGGAATCCGGACAGGCTCCGCTGCCGCAGAACAGGCCCAATAAATTGGGAGAAAGGAAGAATTCGTGCAGACTGCCCCGGGCGGGGCGCGGCGGATCAGGTGTAGTTTTATGGGACATATTGTTGCAATTATTGTGGTCGTGGCGATCATTGTTTTTCTGCTCGTCATGGCAATCCGTATCGTGCCGCAGGCGTATACCTACGTGGTGGAGCGCTTCGGACGGTACAAGAGGACGATGGAGGCGGGTATACATATCATGATACCCTTTGTGGATCGCGTGGCGCGGCGTGTATCCCTGATGGAACAGGTGGTGGATTTTGCACCGCAGCCGGTGATCACGAAGGATAATGTTACCATGAGGATTGATACGGTACTGTATTTCCGCGTGGTGGATTCCAAGCTGTACGCGTACGGTGTGAACAATCCGATGTTGGCGATGGAGAACCTGACTTCTACGACGCTCCGTAATATCATCGGCGAGCTGGAGCTGGACGAGACCCTTACCAGCCGCGAGACAATCAACACGAACATGCGGACATCCATGCAGGAAGCCACTGCGGTGTGGGGTATCGAGACGACCCGTGTGGAGCTTAAGAATATCACGCCGCCGGCCGCCATCCAGGACACGATGGAGAAGCAGATGAAGGCGGAGCGGGAACGAAGAGAAGCGATCCTGATCGCGGAAGGAGAGAAACAGTCCGCGATCCTTGTGGCTGAGGGGCGCAAGCAGTCCGCGATCCTGAACGCGGAGGGCGAGAAGGAATCTCAGATTCTGCGCGCGGAGGCCGCGAAGGAGGCCGCGATCCTGCAGGCGGAGGCCGCGAAGGAGGCTTCCATCCGCGAGGCGGAAGGCCATGGGAAAGCCATTGTCATGCTGCAGGAGGCCAATGCCGAAGGTATTGACGTATTAAATAAGAAGAAACCGTGTCCGGAGGTCCTGCAGCTGAAGGGGCTTGAGGCCTTCGCGAAGGCGGCGGACGGCAAAGCGACCAAGATCATCGTCCCGTCCGAGATCCAGAGCCTGGCAGGCCTGCTGACGACCATGAAAGAGGTCGGCGCGACTCCCTCGCCGGAGAATCCCGAACTTGCAGAAGGGGAAGCCCGCTGAAAAGGTAATCTCCCTCATCAGTCTGTCCAAAAATACTATGTGTAGTCGTTTCCAATCTCCGTTTCTGGATATTGTTTGCGGTATTTATAGCACCCGGCACTCCACTTTCGGCTTTATCAGCTGTATATTTGGGGATTGCATGTTCGACTTTTGTGTTTTTAGACAGCCTTGCCCCACGGATGTGAGGGGATACGTACGAAGCCGCGGGAAGCTGAGAAATAGTCCGCAGGATCAGCGCATGGGAACCATGTAATGAAGATTGTGTAAAAAGAAGGAGAGTGATTTTATGCCAGGAGGAATGGGCGGTATCGGCGGCATGATCGGCGGCAAGAAGCAGAACAACAAGAACCCTAAGAAAACCCCGAACAACTCGGCAGGCGAAGATGAGGTGGCGGGGTCCCG
>JAJBVI010000196.1 GCA_020859905.1 Lachnospiraceae bacterium
GCTTGCCCAGATGTTTGGACATTAGAGAACCAAACCAGTATGAGCAAGCAGGGCGATAGCCCGGATTGCGAACGGCCCAGGCCGCCATCTCTTGCCGCTGTGCGGCAATTCACCTTGTACCGGCGGCGATGACGGGAGCACGAAGTGCGGATAAGTGAGATAGGAAATCTTTGATTTCCGTTATCGAACTTATGCAAAGCTGTGCGAAGTACGGAGTGATGGGCTTTTATAGATGCTGGCGCGCTGCGTCAGCAGCGCATGTGCGTTTGCTCTGCCGAAAGGCGGCGGAATGGAGATTAACATGAGGAAACACAGAACGGTTATTCCCGGGAAGGGGCTGACCGCCGGGATTACCATAACCATGCTGTCGCTGCTTATACTGATACCGCTGGCTTCGATCCTGGCGTATTCGTTTAAGCTGAGCTGGTCGGAGTTCTGGCAGCTGATTTTCCGGCCGAATGTGATGCAGGCGTTTCGCACAAGCATCCTGTGTTCACTGATCGCGGCGGCCGTGAACTGCGTGTTCGGTTTGATCCTGGCGTGGATCCTGGTGCGGTATGAGTTCCCGGGAAAGCGTATTATGGACGGGATGATCGAACTGCCCTTTGCCCTGCCGACCGCGGTCGCGGGCATCACACTCTCGAAGATGTATTCCAATCAGGGCGTACTCGGGAGCCTGTTTGAAAACCTGGGGATACGAATCTCCTATACGAAGATCGGACTGACGATCGCATTGATTTTTATCGGCATTCCATTTGTCGTCCGGGCTCTCCAGCCGGTGCTTGAGAAGCTGCCTGTCTCCTACGAGGAGGCAGCCTCCATGCTCGGCGCGAGCCGGGGCTATACCTTCCGGCGGGTCATCCTGCCGGAGCTGACCCCGGCGCTGCTCACCGGTTTCGCGCTGGCGCTCGCCAGGGGGATCGGCGAGTACGGCAGCGTGATCTATATATCCGGAAACAGCGAAAAGCAGGGGACGCAGGTGGTTTCCTACGTAATCATGCAGAAACTGAATTCCGGCAACGTGGATTATGAGGGTGCGGCGGCGATCGCGCTCGTCCTGCTGATCATCTCGTTCCTGCTGCTGTTCTTTATAAACATGATCCAGCTGGCAGCCGGGAAACGGGCGGAAGGATAAGCGCCCGGAAACAGTCGGCGTGCGGAAGGATAAGCGCGCAGCATAAGCGTCCGGAAACAGACAGCGGGCAGAGTTCCGCTCATGAGAAAAATCAGGGGTGTGTGCGTATGAATAGCAAGAAGAAAAAAGAAAAGGGCGGGGCAGTGCCGGTTGTTCTTATTATAATCGGCGCGGTATTTTTTGTTGTGATGCTGATTCTGCCGCTGGCGGCGGTTATCTACCGATCCCTGCGGTCCGGACTCGCGCTCTATGTGAGCGCCGTCACCGCTTCCAACACCCTCTCGGCGCTTCGGGTGACACTGATCGCCGCGGGTATCGCCCTGGGGGTTAATACATTTTTCGGCCTGTGTGCGTCCTGGCTGATCACCAAATTCGAGTTTCGAGGCAGGCAGGTACTGTCAACCCTGATCGATATTCCGTTCTCCATTTCACCGGTGATCGCGGGCCTTGCATTTATCATGACCTTTGGGCGCATGGGATGGGCGACACCGCTGCTCGAGCGGATTAATGATCTGCTCGGCACAGATATCGCTCTGGTATTTTCCGTACCGGGCGTCGTCCTGGCGACCATCTTTGTCACCTTCCCGTTTGTATCCCGGGAGTTAATCCCTGTGATGCAGGCGCAGGGGAACGCGGAGGAAGAGGCAGCCGCCATGATGGGGGCGAAGGGCTTTACAATCTTTCGCAGGGTGACACTTCCCCATATCAAATGGGCGCTGCTCTATGGCATCATTCTCTGCACGGCGCGTGCGCTGGGAGAGTTCGGCGCGGTATACGCCGTGTCGAAGACCAGAGGGCAGACATTTACGCTCCCGTTGGAGGTGGATGCCCTGTATATGGCGGGAAGCGCCGACTCCATCACGCAGGCGTTCGCCGTATCATCCATACTGGTGATCATGGCGATCGTGATACTGATACTGAAACAGATTGTAGAATATCGCGGGAAATCTGACGTGTAGTGAGTAGTGGTCAGTGAATAGTGAGTAGTGAACAGTGAACAGTGAGAAGTGAGCGGCGGTTGGTGGACAGAGGACAGTGAGTAGTGGTCAGTGAATAGTGAGTAGTGGATAGTGAACAGTGAGAAGTGAGCGGCGGCCAGTGGACGGTGAACGATGACAGGCGGTATATAACTGCCGAACCGACGTTGACCGTAAAGGGAAAGCTAAAGAGGTAATTCCATGTACGTAGAAATGAAGCATATCCATAAAAATTTCGGCAGCTATGAGGCCGCGAAGGACATCAATTTCGGTGTAGAGCAGGGAAAACTGGTCGCGCTGCTCGGTCCCAGCGGCAGCGGGAAGACAACGATTCTGCGGATGATTGCCGGGCTGGAGCATCAGGATTCCGGCGACGTCGTCATTGAGGGGAATGTCGTCAACGATGTTCCCGCGGGTGAGCGCGGCATCGGGTTCGTGTTTCAGAATTACGCCCTGTTCCGCTATATGACAGTCTTTGAGAATATAGCCTTCGGCCTGCGGGTGCAGAAGGAGAAAAAAGAAAAAGTCAATGATAGAGTCAGGGAACTGATCCGGCTGGTCGGTCTGGAAGGCATGGAAAAGCGCTATCCGAACCAGCTCTCCGGCGGACAGCGGCAGAGGGTCGCTTTTGCGAGGGCGCTCGCACCCAATCCCCAGCTGCTTCTCCTGGATGAGCCGTTCGCAGCCATCGACGCGAAGGTCCGCAAGGAGCTGCGCAGCTGGCTGAAAAATATGATCGCCCATGTGGGGATCACCAGCATCTTTGTCACTCACGACCAGGAGGAAGCCGTGGAGGTCGCGGATGAAATCCTGATCATCAATGAAGGCAGGCTTGAGCAGAAGGGCACGCCGGTCGATATCTATAAAACGCCGAAGACCTCCTTTGTGGCGCAGTTTATCGGCACCTCGGCTGTGTACGACGACTTCTCGGACTTCAAGGGATTCGAGCATCTGCCGAAGAGCGGACATGTGGTCGTCCGCCCGGAGTTTGTCGAGGCCTTCAAGAGTGACAATGAGAAATTCCGGAGCCTGATCGACGACGCGGAGGAGGGAAGGATCACGGACATTGCCTTCCGCGGGAACTGCCTGGAGCTCACGCTGGATGTCAACGGTGTGAAGCTGCTCACGCAGCGCTCCCTCGAGCGCAGGCCGGTCGAGGTCGGGGAGAAAATGTGCGTGCTGGTGTACCGCGTCTACGTGACGGACGAGGGAGACACATGCATTTTTCTGAACCAGCGGCTGAAGGACATCGATGTGGAGGCACTCTGATCCGCATAACAGGAAGTTATTACAGGCGGTCGATTATGCTAACAGAGATGAAATCGACCGCCGGATTTCACTCAGCGGGCGGTCGGAATCGGCAAATGAAAAATCATCTTGCGTCAGACATAAAGATTGTGGTACCTTATCATCAGGCGATGGCTACGGCAGAAGAACGGTATATTCCCGATAGCAGCAGTATCGCCGCCTGATCCCCGGGCGGCAAAGGACAGGTCTTACCAGGAAGAGTTATTGCGGGAGTTTGGCTTATAGGCTGCAACATCATGAATTGAATCAAACCAGATCATAGTACATCCCACCGGTACACGTCAACATCAGTTCCGGTGGGATTTTTGTCTCATTTTTCTTGTGCCCCTTATAATTTAATGGTATAATTCTTTTTAATCGCACGACCGATTATGGGTGCAGCGGTATAAAACAAAATAAGGAGGATGTGAACCGTGAGAGAATTTACGGCAATTAGCCTTTTCTCCGGGGCCGGCGGCCTTGATATGGGATTTGAGAGAGCCGGGTTTCGGACGATATGGGCGAACGATTTTGAAAAAGACGCCTGTAAAACTCATGAGGGATGGAGCAGCGCAAAGGTGGTATGCGGTGATATTGCAGAAATCGACGCATCAGAGATACCAGATGCAGATATCATGTTAGGCGGGTTTCCCTGCCAGGGGTTTTCATTGAGCGGACCAAGAAAGATTGACGATTCCAGGAATGTCTTATACAAACACTATGTCAGGATCGTCAAAGAAAAAAAACCGCTTATGTTCGTGGGCGAAAATGTGAAAGGGTTGTTGACGATGGGCGGCGGCGAAATTATCGATGCCATAGTCAATGATTTTTCAGATTGTGAATACGATGTATATTATAAATTACTGAATGCCCAGAATTATGAGGTTCCTGAAGACAGGGAACGTGTGATTATCATTGGTTTCCGGAAGGATTTGGATGTCAGGAATTTTGTATTCCCTGTTCCGCGGAAATTTAAGGTTACACTTAAAGAAGCATTGATGAATATGCCCGAACCATCAGAAGATGATGTATGCAACGCACCATACAGCAGCCGATATATGAGCCGTAACCGAAAGCGGGGATGGGATGATGTATCTTATACTATTCCTGCAATGGCGAAGCAAGTGACATTGTGGCCCGGATCCCCTGACATGGTAAAATATGGCCAGGATGACTGGCGGTTTGGGGATAATGGGATCACAAGGCGTTTTAGCTGGCAGGAGGCGGCAGCTGTCCAGACGTTTCCCCGGGACATGGAGTTCCATGGGGATTTGGTATCTAAATACAAACAGATCGGGAATGCCGTCCCGGTAAAACTTGCCGAGATTATCGCCACGCATCTTTATGGTGTCCTGTCCGCATTACAATGTGATGACAACATCAACAGGAAAAGCGTTTGAATATGCATGCGCGTATGTACTTTTTAAAAAATATAGCACGCAAACAGAGGCGACTCTGGTAGACAGCCCCCAATGCAAGACAGCCAGTAATGCTTTTGCAGGCTTGCCCGGGGATGAGCAGGATAAATATATCAAAGCTGCCGAGGCAGGCGTAAAGATCATTGACAGATTAGAACCAAGGTTGTCAGATCCTTCCGGTCCGATGACAATATCATTACAGACTGACAGTGCAGGCATTGCGGGGGATGTCAGGGATGTGTTGTGCATACGTGGCGATGAGTGGGAAATCGGGCTGTCATGCAAACATAACCATGAAGCAGTAAAACATAGCCGCTTATCGGATATGATAGACTTTGGGCATGATTGGTTTCAAAGGAATTGCTCTGACCAGTATAATTTTGAGGTCCAAAGGATTTTTGGTCCATTACGTGCATTACGGTATGAATCCCGCCTGTCAGGGAACCCTGCCCGATGGAATTCCCTGCCGGACAAAGAAGGCAGCATTTATGTCCCTGTATTGCAGGCTTTTATGGCAGAACTTCAACGCCTGGACACAACTTATCCCGGTGAAATCCCTGCCAAATTGATACAGTATCTTATTGGCAGGAATGACTTTTATAAAGTTATTATGAACGAACAGCGGGGCTATACTAAAATAGATGCAGTGAATATACAGGGGACGCTCAATGCGCCCCTCGGAAGACAGAAAGCACTCATTAATGTGCCTGCGTTAAAACTGCCATCTAAATTTTATGAAATCGGTTTTAAGGATGGCTCAAAAAATACGATCTTTGTAGTATGTGATGAGGGATGGAATGCATCTATGCGCATTCATAATGCAAGCTCGAAAATAGAACCATCTCTGAAATTTGATGTACGGCTATTAGCCATGCCATCGTCTTTGTTAAGCCAGATTGAGCCTTGGCCGGATCAATGATATCATCCGGGCGGCAAAGGACAGGTCTTACCAGGAAGAGTTATTGCGGGAGTTTGGCTTATAGGCTGCAACATCATGAATTGAATCAAACCAGATCATAGTACATCCCACCGGTACACGTCAACATCAGTTCCGGTGGGATTTTTGTCTCATTTTCCCGTAAACCGCAACACAGGATACAAAATCTGTTTTACACAATCCTTTCTGGTTCTGCAAAATATTGAATAAGCATCCGTTACAAAATATGAAAAAAGATGCCTTGTTTGTGCGGCATCACACCGCAGCAGAAAGGAGAATACTGATATGAAAACAATTGCAGCCGAAACCCGGGAAACTCTCAACAGGACCGCGCAGACTGACGCGGCACCGCATGATACGAAACAGAGCTCGCATGTCACGAAGCAGCGGATGTCTGTTCTCACGGTATGGCTCACGGCTGTCTGGTCTGCCTTAGCCGCACACAGCATCGTACATATCGGCGGCCCGCGCTTAACGAGGAGAGACATAGACGCATTTCTCTTACATCTGAAAGGGAAAGGGCGTTCCGACGCCACCATCGATCAATATACCCGCCATCTGTTGAAGCTGCAGTCGTGGCTCGATGGCCGCCCGGTCACGCCGCAGAGACTGATCGAGTGGAGGACGGAGCTGTCAGCTTCCTATGCCGTGACCAGCGTCAACAACTTCCTCTCCGCGGTCAACAGTTTCATCAGCTTTAAAAAAAGCGGAAACGGCCATGCGCCGGTCTGGAAATCCATCGACCGAATCCCCGCTCTGAGTGCGCAGACGAAGATCTTCTGTGAGAAAAACAGGGTACTGGAGAAGGATGTTTATGAGAAGCTCGTTCAAACGGCTTACAAACTGGGCGAGAAAAAGATAGGAGCGGTTATGGAAACGATCTGTTCGCTTGGCATCCGTGTCTCAGAACTGCAGTTTATTACGGTGGAGGCGGTTCAGGATGGAAAGGCTGTGATCTCAATGAAAGGGAAGATCCGTGAGATTCGGATTCCGGACAAGCTGGCGGGAAAGCTTCTTGAATACGCGCAGCAGAACGCGGTCGCAACCGGGGCAGTCTTCATCACGGGGAACGGCAAACCGGTTTCAAGGAAATGGATCTGGAAGAAAATGAAAGACATTGCGGCAGCTGCCGGCGTGAATCCAGAAAAAGTGTTTCCCCACAATCTGCGGCATCTTTTCGCACGGTGCTATTATGAAAAGCATAAAGACATCAAGAAACTGGCTGATATTCTCGGTCATTCATCGCTGAACACAACGCGTATCTACCTGATGGAGAGCGGAGATAAAATAGCCCGGGAAATAGAAGAACTGGGGCTTGTAGCATGACATAATGCACATTATGTCCATTCTGAACCTTCTGCCTGCGTAATCATTGCATGATTTTTTCGGCAAAACAACCCACCTATAAATTTCATTATACTACATTAATTGTACTTGCGCAATCTATTCGCAGTTTTTTTGCTTATGCGATTATTGCATATCTCATTGCGTTTTTTGCATGAACGTGTTTTTAGCGTCTTTTTTTCAGAAAATCTGCACGATAATAAGCAGCCGGAAACAGGTTTTTCAGCGGAGGGTGCATTGTGTCCTTTTTTGGAGCCGGAACTGGCTGGTTTGGCTGCTTCCGACCCTTCGAACACAGACATAATGTGCATTATGAGAGCCATCGTTAAGAAGATAAAGATAAACGGATCCCGGCAGATGTCGGTACCGGAACCGTTTGAGAGAAAGGAGAGGATGAGTCATGTTCTGTACCCTGGCAACTGAATAAAATGTATATAAAGAAAATAAAACCCGCCCCTTAATGGGTGGAATAAGAAAGGATATTGGAAGTATGAGAACAAAAATCAAGTCCCTGTTGGCCTCGCTGCTTGCTGTAGCCATGGTTCTGTCCCTGCTGCCTACGGCAGCGTTTGCCGGCGACGGGGAGGACGACGGTTCCCTGTCGGTAGATTCTTCTGAGGATGTGGAGTACGATTCTTCTGAAGATGCGGAATACAGCGTCACCATGAAGACCAGCTACTCCTATTATAATGAGGAGGAGGACTCTACCTATTATTATGTATTCGACACCGATGATCTGATCCTGTCTGTGGAGCAGACCGAGGAGAGCAATGACCTGCCGGACGGGTACACGGTGGAGTATTATCTGTGCGAGGATGAACATTCCAACTATGTCACCCTGACCAACAATGGTGACAACACCGCCACCCTCAGTGTTGACCTCAGCGAGGATTTGGTGGACGAAGGCTACAGGAGCGGCTACTGGGTCGGCGTGTACGCCATCGTTTCCTATGCGGGCAATGAAATCGCTTGGTACCATGATTTGTGGCTGGAGGTGCTGGTGGCCTATGACGACTACTACACACCCGGGGATTACACGATCGTCCTTGGGGACGGCGACGGGATCGGCAACACCTTTGGACGTGGATACCGCGACATGGACAATGTCTACGGCGCGTACGACGAGATTGATATCACCGACATGGAGGTGACGGCTCGCTATGCCTGGGACGATGACGCCGGAGCGTATGTGGAGACGGACGATGAAATCATCTGGCTTGACGGCAGCTATGATAACGGCGGCTGGAGCATCAACACATCCAGCATCGGCTATGCCACCGTGACCGCCTGGTATACCGACGCGGACGGTGAGGAGCAGAGCTGTGAGTTTACCGTGAACGTCGTCGGTTCGCGGAGCTGGATTGACAACTACGGCTTTACAGACGGGCTGAACACGGAAGATATGCTGGTCGGCGCCCAGCGGGAGCTTTCGATGTCCTATGTGGTCAGAAACACAGTCTGGGACGACGACGGAAACTATTGGACGGAGGACACCTATTACTCCCTGGCGGATCTGCCGGATGGATATTCCGTGTCGCTGGTGCCTGAGAATGAGAACATTTCCGCCGAGATAACGGAGGACGGAACCATTCTGGTCACCGCCAACAGCACCGGTGGCGCGTGGCTGGATGTCCAAGTACTGGATGTGGACGGGAACGACATGGGCGGAGCCAGCCAGTGGGTCGGAACCCGTGATGACAGCTACTACACCATCACTGGCAGCCTGGGCGACGTGCCCGTGGGGGACACCCTGGACCTGAGCGCTGTGGACTACACCCTGACCTATTATTATATAGATGAGGACGGCAACCCCTGCACGGAGGAAGTGGAGCTGGACGGCGAGAACTATTACGCCCGTCTGAACATCGACAACATCGACTGGAACGCCTGGGTTTACGCAGACGGCAGCTCCGAAGAGGATGCCCTGCCTGCCCTGGTGCGCATCGGCAACTGGTGGACCAATATGCTGATCGAGGTCTGCGACAGCGACGGGAACTGGCTGTGCGACTACTGGCCCGGCGTGAGCGGTTATGGCTACGGCGCTTATATTGAGGAGAGTTACGACGGGAAGAACTACATCTATGAGATGATCGAATGGCCGGGCAACGACTATGATTACCCAGAGGGGTATACGGTCTGCTGGAATGTCTATGTGGACACCGAAGACGGCTGGCAGGATGCCTCGGATTACGGCGTCACCTACTCCGCGGAGGACAACATACTGACCATTACGGAGTGGGGACATACGGATATCATTGTCTGCTCATATGCCTACTATCAGGGCGAAAACTGTTTCTACTCGGTGGAAGACTGTTATTACACTCTCCACACCTTTGACTTAAACAGAACCAAAGAGGCCACCTGCACCGAGGAGGGGTACAATTATTATGTCTGCACGGAATGCGGGGACAGCCGGATTGAGACAATCTCCGCCGGCCACAGCTATGTGGAGACCGTGATCGCACCGACGTGCACGGAGGGAGGAAAGACCGAGCACAAGTGTAGCGTCTGTGGGAACATTTATTACACAGATCTGACGTCGGCAACCGGTCACACCTATGTAGAGGATACCTCGAAGCGTGTGGAGCCGACGTGTACAGAGGCCGGCAGTGTGACGTATACCTGCAGTATCTGCGGGGATACCTATACGGAGACGCTGTCAGCGACGGGTCACAGCTATGTGGAGACCGTGATTGCAGCGACGTGCACGGAGGGAGGAAAAACCGAGCATAAGTGCAGCGTCTGCGGGAACATCTACTACACAGACCTGACATCAGCAACCGGCCACACCTATGAGGAGGATACCGCAAAGCGCGTGGAGCCGACCTGCACGGAGAACGGCAGCGTGACGTATACCTGCAGCAGCTGCGGGGATACCTACACAGAGACGCTGGCGGTGACGGGTCATACCTGGGATGACGGCGTCGTGACGACGGAGCCTGCTTGTACGACGGAAGGTGTGATGACTTATACCTGCAGCGTGTGTCAAGATACATATACGGAAACCATCGCGGCGACGGGGCACAGCTATGTGGAGACCGTGATCGCACCGACCTGCACAGAGGGAGGAAAGACCGAGCATAAGTGCAGCGTGTGCGGGAACATCTACTACACAGACCTGACGTCGGCGACCGGCCACACCTATGCGGAGGATACCACAAAACGCGTGGAGCCGACCTGCACAGAGGACGGAAGCGCGACGTATACCTGCAGCAGCTGCGGGGATACCTACACAGAGACGCTGGCGGCGACGGGGCACAGCTATGTGGAGACCGTGATCGCACCGACCTGCACAGAGGGAGGAAAGACCGAACATAAGTGCAGCATCTGCGGGAACATCTACTACACAGACCTGACGTCGGCAACCGGCCACACCTATGTGGAGGATACCGCAAAACGCGTGGAGCCGACCTGCACGGAGAACGGCAGCGTGACTTACGTCTGCGGCAGCTGCGGCGACAGCTATACGGAAATCACCGCGGTGACCGGTCACAGCTGGGATGAGGGCGTGGTGACGAAAACCGCCACGGCAACGGAAGAGGGTGAGATTACCTACACCTGTACCGTCTGCGGCGAGACATATACGGAGGTCGTCGAGGCGATCGCTACGATTGGCGACAACGTGGTACTCCGAAGCGGCAACACGTTCAGCTTCTGGTACACGCTCGAGAGCGACGGCCCGGACCTCGTGCTGGATTACGGCCGCGAGGGCGATGAAGTGCTTATCGGCGACTGGGACGGCGACGGCATCGATACGATCTGCGTACGGCGCGGGAACAAGTTCTACTTCAAGAATGACTTCTCATCCGGCGACGCGGATTATGTCATCACCTACGGCAGAGAAGGCGACGAGGTGCTGGTCGGCGACTGGAACG
>JAJBVI010000181.1 GCA_020859905.1 Lachnospiraceae bacterium
AAGTGACAGCTTGCGATTTATTGTTGTGATTTTGGAATCTGGGACGAATATGGCACAGGTGTCCGTTTGAGCTAGCAATCTGCAAATACGTCCATTGCGCCAGACCAGTTTGCGATTTCTTACTCTTATTTCGGAATCTGCATCCCTGATATAAAACCGAAACAGACAAAAGCGGGCAGGCATTGGGTGAATCTTTGCCTGCCCTGATTTTGGAATATAGTTCCTTTAAATTAGATTATTTTGATACTTTTAAGGCTGGAGTGTAGATGATGTCGTGATAGACAACTTCTGACGCTACATTCCGGATTGCGTTCATCTTTCCAATCCAGACCATCGGTTCATCCGCCTTGAGCTGCTCTGTAACATTCTGAGCCTTTGCCATTTCTTCGACCAGCTGGTCAAACATATCTTCTGCCTGTGTGTCAATCTTTTCAAGATAGCTGTTCAGCCTGCCGCTCATCAGAAAAGCGTCGTATATGCTCCTGTGGTGTTCTTTCAGATAGCGCATGTGCCGCTGACCCCATATTCCGATATACGGTTCCTCCTTGTCATCAGGCAGTGCCAGACAGGGAAGATAGTAATCTCCGTGCAGTTCGTACCATAATCCATTGTTTTCATCGTAAATGTAGCGTTCCATTCGTTTTTCCTCCTTGATTTGAAAGTATTTGCTTTTTGTCGGAGGTAAATCCGCCGCCGGATGCTGCACTTTTTATCATTCTTTGTGTAAGGTTGTCTAAAAAATTATTTGTGAATGTGTATGCTTTGTGGTATTATTTAAATTTAGAACAGTTTATGTTTGTTTCGGACGATCTGATTCGCAGAGAGGGTTTACACATGAGTGAGGTGTATGAGAAGCTGCTCCGCTGTTATCGCAGCGTGAGGGAGCGCATTGATTTCAAACCGGAGATTGCCCTGATCCTGGGTTCCGGGCTGGGTGATTACGCGGATGGTATACAGGTGGAAGCCGTACTGGATTATCATGAGATAGAGGGATTCCCGGTTTCCACGGTGCAGGGGCACCGGGGGAGGTTTATTTTTGGCTTTGTGAGGGATGTCCCGGTGGTGGTCATGCAGGGAAGAGTGCATTATTACGAGGGCTATTCCATGTCAGATGTGGTGCTCCCGACCCGGCTGACGGGGATGCTCGGCGCGAGGATTCTGTTTCTGACGAATGCTTCCGGAGGGATACAGGAGGGGATGCGTCCGGGCGACCTGATGCTGATCACGGATCAGATCTCGGATTTTGTGCCTTCTCCGCTCATCGGTCCGAATCCGGATGAGCTGGGTATCCGTTTCCCGGATATGAGCTGTATTTACCGGGAGGATCTGCGGGATGCGGTGCGCAGGGCGGCGGTCCGTCTGGATATTCCCCTGAAGGAGGGCGTGTATATCCAGCTGACCGGGCCGAATTATGAGTCGCCGGCGGAAATCCGCATGTGCCGGGCGCTCGGCGCGGACGCGGTGGGGATGAGCACGGCCTGCGAAGCGATTGCGGCAAACCATATGGGTATGGGCGTGTGCGGGATCTCCTGTATCTCGAATCTGGCCGCGGGTATTTCCAAAAAGCCTCTGTCACATGCGGAAGTGCAGGAGTCGGCGGACCGGGCCGCTCCGCTGTTTCGGCAGCTCGTGACGGAGAGTATCCTTGAGATGTCAGAGAAGTTACAGGGGTGAGAACCGCCTGCCGGAAACGGAGTATGGAATTTGAAAAGTGTCCGGTGACAGCCGAACGGTGCGGAACGGAGATGGCAATTTCGAAGATGCCCGTTGAAAGCCGCAAGGCAAAAAAACGGAGATAAATATGAATATTCGGTTTTACAATGCTAAAATACTTACATTGAATGAGAGTGATGAGTTTGAGATTCTGGAGGGGGAGCTTTGGGTTTCCGGAAACAGGATCATTTATGTGGGCGACGGCAGGCAGCCGGATCGGATTCTCATGTCGCTGGGGCGTCCCGCGATCCTGTGGGAGCGCGAGACGGACTGCGGCGGCAATCTCCTGATGCCCGGCTTTAAGAACGCACATGCGCACACCTATATGACATTCCTGCGTTCCTATGCGGATGACCTTCCGTTGCAGGAATGGCTGTATGAGATGTGTTTCCCGAAGGAGGATCAGCTGACGGAGGAGAATATCCGCCCGCTGGAGATGCTCGGCATCATGGAATATCTCTCCGGCGGTATTACGACGAGCTTTGACATGTGTTATTTCCCGCCCGTCTATGCACAGGTGGCGGCCGACTGCGGGTTCCGCGCCGTCCAGGTGTCTGGCGTCAACAGCTTCGGCGGCCGTCCGGAGGTGGTGGAGGAGAATTACCACAGGGTGAATGAGACCAGTGATCTGACATCCTTCCTGATCGGTTTTCACGCGGAGTATACGACGAAGCCGGAGCTGATGGAGAGCATAGCGGAGCTGGCACGCAGGTATCACTCCCCCCTCTACATGCATAATTCCGAGACGGCGAAGGAAGTGAAGGACTGTGTGGAGCGGTACGGGAAGACGCCGACGCAGCTTACGGATGCCTATGGCATGTACGAGTACGGCGGCGGCGGGTTCCATTGCATATATTTTGACGACAGAGATTTCGAGATTTTTCAGAATCGCGGGCTGACGGCGGTGACCTGTCCGGCATCCAACCTGAAGCTGGCCAGCGGGATTGCTCCGCTGAAGCGCTTTTATGATGCCGGGATCAATCTGGCCATCGGCACGGACGGTGCTGCGAGCAATAACAGCCTCGATATGTTCAAGGAGATGTTTCTGGCTTCCGCCCTTGCGAAGGTGTCCGAGATGGACGCGGCGTGCATCAGCGCGGACCGGATCCTGTATATGGCGACAGCGGGCGGCGCGAAAGCGATGAATCTGCCGGATTGCGACCGCCTGGCAGCCGGGAAGCTGGCCGATCTGATCCTGATCGATTTAAAGCAGCCAAACATGCAGCCGGAGAATAATATAGTAAAGAACCTGGTTTACAGCGGCAGCAAACAGAATGTCCTGCTGACGATGGTGGACGGGCGGATTCTCTATGAGAATCAGAAGTTTTCCATCGGTGCGGAGCCGGAGGATATTTACTGGGATGTGAATGAGATTATCCGGGGCATGAGATGATGTCCGTAATCGAACTTATGCAGAACTGCAATCCATGGGTATCATCATCTGCAAAGGCTTTTGACCCCGACATCATCCTATACCAGAGTTCAGTAGATCATGAAGAAGGGCAGAACAGCAGCATGAAGATAGAGATTTATACCGACGGCGCCGCGCGGGGCAACCCGGAAGGCCCGGGAGGATACGGCGCCATACTTCAATTTATGGATGCCGCAGGTAACCTCCGCGAGAAGGAACTGAGTGCCGGATATAAAAAGACAACCAATAACCGTATGGAGATGATGGCTGCCATTGCGGGTCTGGAGGCTCTGACGCGCCCCTGTCAGGTGGATCTGTATTCTGATTCCAAATACCTGACGGATGCGTTCAACAGGCACTGGATTGAGAACTGGCAAAAACGAGGCTGGAGGAAAGCAGACCGATCACCGGTCAAAAATATTGATCTGTGGAAGCGCCTGCTGGCCGCAATGAAGCCGCATCAGGTGCGGTATCTGTGGGTCAAAGGTCATGACGGACATCCGCAGAACGAGCGCTGCGACCGTCTTGCGACGGGGGCAGCGGATGGAAAAGATTTGTTAGAGGACACTGTGACAGAATGAAGAGACAGAAGAGCCACCGGATGCTGGAGCTGTGTTTTGCGGCGGTGACGGGAATCGTGATAGCGGTTCTTGTCTGGCTGTACCTGAAACTGGCTAACGCAGGCATCTCGCTTATATGGGAAATTATCCCATCACATATGAATATTCGGTATTATACACTGATCATGTGTCTGGCCGGCGGACTCATTGTCGGGATTTTTCACCGCGCTTACGGTCCGTATCCGGAGAGCATGGCGGACGCGGTCAGACGTGTGAGAGATACAGGCTATTACCCTTTTAAGAATCTGCACATCACGACGATTGCGGCCTTTCTTTCCCTGTTTTTCGGAGGGTCGGTCGGACCGGAGTCGGGGCTGGTCTGTCTGCTTCTGGGGCTTTGCTTCTGGGCGATTGCGCAGTTTCGGCTGGCAAGAAATACTCTGCAGACCTGTTTCGCGGAGAATCCCGGCCTGTCCGGGGGCTATGTGCTGAGGCAGATGTTTAAGTGTATGCGCTATTCGGCGGATCGGATCGAATCGGATCCGGCGGAGCCGGAATGGAAGCGTTCGGAACAGATTACGACCGGTGTAACGACGGGCGTGATCGCGCTGATCATCTACCTGCTGCTGAACCGGCTTTTCGGGAGCGCGTTCACGATACCGCATCTGGATTCCGGGGAGATTTACATGAGAGACCGTTTCTCAGTGTTACTGCTGGCTGCGGCGGGAATCGGAGCCGGTTATCTGTATCTGATTTTCAGGAAGGCGGCATCCCTGTTTTTCGGGCGGCTTCGCACGAGGCGGCTGGATATTCTCAATGCGGTTCTCGGAGGCCTGATCCTCGGGCTGATCGGGACGGCTTTGCCAATGACGATGTTTTCCGGCGGCAGCGATATGCAGCTGATCCAGTATGAATATTATCAATATACGCCCTGGCTTCTGATTCTGATCGGGACAGTAAAGCTGTTCCTGACGAATGTGTGTATCGAGTCCGGCTGGCGGGGAGGACATTTCTTCCCGGTCATTTTTTCCGGATTGAGCATCGGATACGGCTTGTCCACACTCCTCGGAACCAGCCAGATCTTAAGTGTCGTCGTGGTGACGGCGGCGCTGCTGGGAACGATATTGCAGCAGCCGATCGGGGCGCTGGCGCTGATGGTGATCTTTTTCCCGATTGAGGAGATCGGGTGGATGACTCTCATCTGTTTCGCTGCGGGGTGCATTCCCGTTCCGCCGCCGCTCCGCATGAATCCGGACAGCAAAGGGTTTATCTGCGGACTGGTACATAGAAAAGACAGGAAGAAGCTGGAGATGCATGAATGAAACGCAGCGCCGGAGATGAGAAGAAAACGCAGCGCCGGAGATGAGAAAAAAATGCAGTGCCGGCGTCGTTTGAATGAAAAGTATAATTAACAGGAGGGATGAAAATTGAAATCATATGGAGTAAATGAGCTGCGCAGGATGTATCTGGATTTTTTCCAGAGCAAGGAGCATCTGGTGATGAAGAGTTTTTCCCTGATTCCGCATAACGACAACAGTCTTTTGCTGATCAACGCGGGCATGGCGCCTCTGAAACCGTATTTTACGGGGGCGGAGATCCCGCCGAAGAAACGCGTGGCGACCTGTCAGAAGTGTATCCGCACCGGCGATATCGAGAACGTCGGCAAGACGGCGCGCCATCTGACTTTTTTTGAGATGCTCGGCAATTTTTCCTTCGGGGATTATTTCAAGCATGAGGCGATCGCGTGGTCCTGGGAATTCCTGACAGAGATGATCGGGCTGGATCCGGAACGCCTGTATCCTTCCGTTTACGGCGAGGATGAGGAAGCGTTTGAGATCTGGACGAAGGAGATCGGTGTCCCGGCGGAGAAGATCACGCGGTTTTACCGCGATCCCGAGACCGGCGAGTGCGACAACTTCTGGGAGCACGGCGCGGGTCCCTGCGGTCCCTGTTCCGAGATCTACTATGACCGCGGGGAGAAATACGGCTGCGGTTCGCCGGACTGTAAGGTGGGCTGCGACTGCGACCGTTACATGGAAGTGTGGAACAACGTTTTCACCCAGTTTAACGGCGACGGCAGGGGCGGTTATGAGGAACTGGAAAATAAAAATATAGATACCGGCATGGGGCTGGAGCGCCTGGCCGTCATGGTGCAGGATGTGGACAGTGTGTTTGATGTGGACACGATGAAAGCCATCCGCGACAGGGTCTGTGAACTCTCCGGAAAAACATATCAGACGGACGCGTTGGACGATGTCTCGATCCGGCTGATCACCGACCACATCCGTTCCGCGACATTCATGGTTTCCGACGGGATCATGCCGGCCAACGAGGGCAGAGGCTATGTGCTCCGGCGCATCATCCGCCGGGCGGCGCGCCACGGGAAAATGATCGGGATCGACGGCACGTTTCTCGCTGAGATGGCACAGACCGTGATCTGTGAGAATAAAGATGGTTATCCGGAACTCGAGGAAAAGCGTGACTTTATATTGAAGGTGCTGACACAGGAGGAGGAACGTTTTGCGAAGACGCTGGATCAGGGGCTCGCGATCTTAAATGACATGGAGGAGCTAATGAGGCAGCGGGGAGAGAAAATTCTCTCCGGCGGGGACGCGTTTAAGCTCTATGACACCTACGGATTCCCTGTCGACCTGACGGAAGAGATTCTGGAGGAGAAGGGCTTCACCTACGATGAGGCCGGGTTTGCCGCTGCCATGGAAGAGCAGAGGCGGCAGGCCAGAAGCAGCAGGAAGGCGACGAATTACGCCGGTCACGAGGCGAGCGTCTATGATGAGATCGATCCGTCTGTCACGACGAAATTCACCGGTTACGACCGGACGGATGACCGGGGCAGCGTGATGATCCTTGTGAAAACGGCGGATTCCGAAGATGCGGAGGATGCGATCGCGGAAGCCCTGACGGACGGGGATACCGGCGTGATCATCATGGATGTGACGCCGTTTTACGCGACGATGGGCGGTCAGATGGGAGACCGCGGCATGATTACCGCGGCGGGCGGAACGTTTGAGGCGAAGGATGCGGACACTGCGCCGGACGGAATGTTTGAGGTGCGGGATACGATTCCGCTGGCTGGCGGCCGTGTCGGACATGTCGGAACGATGGTTTCCGGCATGATCAAAGCGGGGGATGAGGTTTCCCTGTCTGTCGACCGGCAGCGCCGCGCGGCGACATGCAAAAACCACTCGGCGACCCATCTGCTGCAGAAGGCGCTGCGCGAGGTGCTCGGCACCCATGTGGAGCAGGCGGGCTCTTATCAGGATGCCGACCGCACACGGTTTGATTTCTCTCATTTTCAGGCGATGACAGAGGAGGAACTGCAGGCGGTGGAGCGGATCGTGAATGAAAAGATCGCCGAGGGCATTCCCGTTGAGACGGATGTGATGACCGTGGAGGAGGCGAAAAAGACCGGTGCCATGGCATTATTTGGGGAAAAATACGGCGAAACCGTCCGCGTGGTCTCCATGGGAGACTTCTCCAAAGAGTTTTGCGGCGGCACCCATGTAGCGAATACCGCGGACATCACGGCGTTTAAAATCCTGTCGGAGAACGGTGTGGCGGCAGGCGTCCGCCGGATCGAGGCTCTGACCGGTGCGAATGTTTTCTCCTATTACAGAGAAGTCGAGGAAAAACTTCACGCTGCGGCGCGGGCAGCGAAATCCACACCCGCGGGAGTTGCGGAGAAGATTCAGCACATGCATGAACAGATCCGGGCGCTGCAGTCCGAGAACGAGTCGCTGAAGAGTAAGCTCGCGCAGTCCTCCATGGGAGACGTAATGGGAGACGTGGCAGAGGTGAAGGGCGTGAAGCTTCTGGCGGCGAGTGTGCCGGACGTGGATATGAACGGTCTGCGCGACCTGGGCGACCAGCTGAAGGAAAAACTCGGCGAGGGCGTGATCCTCCTGGCGAGCGCGAAGGACGGCAAGGTCAGCCTGGTCGACAGGGCAACCGACGGCGACATGAAACAGGGCGCCCACGCGGGAAAGCTTATCAGGGCGGCGGCGGTGAAGGTGGGCGGCGGCGGAGGCGGACGGCCGAATATGGCGCAGGCCGGCGGCAAAAATCCGGCCGGCATTCCAGATGCCATCGCGGCGGCGAGAGATATACTGGAAGGGCAGATTCGTTAATGTAAAATAATAAAAATAAACCTGCACAAATGACAAATAAATAAAATAAAAAAATAACCTGCGCAAATGCCTTATAAATCCGCACAAATGACTTGACGGATTTTAAATTCATGATATAATTGAAAATGGTGCAGTGAATACGACCCAAACAGTTGAATATGCACAATACGCAACTGGAGGGAGGTTAGTTGGGATTCTATGTCAAATGTAATCGTTAAAGAGAACGAGACTTTGGATAGCGCGTTACGCAGATTCAAAAGGAATTGTGCGAAAGCCGGTATTCAGCAGGAGATTCGTAAAAGAGAACACTACGAGAAGCCGAGCGTAAAACGCAAAAAGAAATCTGAAGCAGCAAGAAAACGCAAGTATAATTAATAAGAGCGTAGGAACCTGTCGCGAAAGCGGCAGGTTTTTTTATCAGCGCATTCTGTTTTATTTTATGTTCTATTATTTCCCGGAAATCATATATTGGACTATAGCCGAAAAGGAGGAAAACCGGTATGCAGCAGATCATTCGGTTGTTTCCCATACATATGAGGGACAGTCTGACAAAAAGCGGCGTATTTGAGCGGAACCTGGAAGAAATCCGCGTGCGCGTCAATGAATATCTGATGTTCCGGACGGCGCAGGGCGAACTGTTTCTGCACGGGTCAACGACGGTGACGGAGGCTGATGAGGCCTGTTGGCGCATGGGACGGACTGATGTGGAACAGATGTGTACCTTTATGTCCGAATACTCTCTGTACGCGTATGAGGAGGAGATGCGGCAGGGATTCCTGACGGTGGAAGGCGGTCACCGCATCGGGATCTGCGGACAGGTTTCCGCGGAGAACGGGCATATCCGCCGGATTTACCCGGTTTCTTATCTGAATATCCGGATCGCATCGGAACACAGAGGGTGCGCGGGAGCTGTTTTCCCGTATCTGCACCGGGAGGATGATTTTTATAATACGCTGATTCTGTCCGCGCCGGGAATCGGAAAAACAACGCTGCTCAGGGATCTGGTGCGCATGATTTCCTGCGGGTGTGCCGGTTTTCAAGGGAAAAAGGTCGGTCTCGTGGATGAACGGTCTGAGATCGCGGGAAGCATTCACGGAGTTCCTCAGAATGAGATCGGGCTCCGGACGGATGTGCTGGACGGCTGTCCGAAGGCGGAGGGCATGATGCTCTTGGTGCGTTCCATGTCGCCGGAGGTTCTGACGGTGGATGAGATCGGGGGCGACGACGATCTGCGCGCACTGCAGTACGCGCTCCGGTGCGGCTGCCGGGTTGTGGCGACGGTTCACAGCCGGGATCTGGCGGAACTTGAGGACAAGCCGGGATGGGCACGCTGCAGGGAGCAAAGACTTTTTTCAAGGTACGTTGAGCTGCAGTGTGAGGGAGGCAGGCGCATTGCGCGGGTTTTTGATCGGGATGGGACGATGCTGTGTTCCGCAGAGTGCGGCTGACGCGGTGCGCTATTTGTGCGGGCGGGCGCTTGCGCTTCACTCCCGTCGGGCTGCAGCGAAGGTGTCTCCCGCAGAAACAGAGGTTCACGGATGCCCGCCCCCGTCTGAATGTCTGTTCCAGACGCTTTCATAGTAGACGGAGGTCATTCGACATGGTAAAAATCGTTGGATCAGCACTGATTCTTGTCGCGTGTCTCGGTTATGCGTTCTCTCTCACGGAGAAGCAGAAGTATCACCGGGATGTCCTGCTGTCCCTGATTCAGATCATGGAACTGCTCGCGGGAGAAATCCGCTATGAGCGGCTGACCATGGCGGATGCGCTCAGGAATCTGGATAAGAAATATCACGGACCCGCGGGAAGTGTGATGCGCCGGATTTCCGATAAACTTATGTCCGCGGCATATGAGGATCTGGAGAGTGTCTGGTGCAGTGTGTTCCGTGAGGATCAGAAGCCGCTGATGCTTTCGGAGGAAGAACTGGATATTCTGATGGATACGGCAAAGCATCTGGGCTATCCGGATGTGGAAACCCAGATGAATCATTTAAGCCACTGCCGCCTGCGCCTTGAAAAGAAACTTAAAGAGGCGCAGAAGGACATGGAGGAAAAGAAAAAGCTATACCGTTATCTTGCCCTGGCGGCGGGGGTGATGGTGATACTGGTACTCCTGTAGAGGCATTTACGCGGGGGATCGTCGCTGAGATTTTAGAGGATGCAGACGGCACGGCCTGTAGAGGCATTTACGCCTGGGATCGACTACAGGGCAATGATACCGTAAACATCGGGGAGGAGCGCCGAAGATCAGGGAGGAGATTCATGGATGTTAATCTCTTGTTTAAGATTGCTGCTGTCGGTATTCTGGTGACGGTGATCGGACAGGTATTAAAGCACAGCGGCCGTGAGGAGCATGCATTTCTGGTCAGTCTGGGGGGATTGATCATTGTATTGTTCTGGATCGTGCCTTACATATACAGCCTGTTTGAAAGTATCAGGGATCTGTTTTCTCTTTAAACGAATTGTGCGGGAAAGACCGGGAGTGAGATTATGATACAGATTGCGATGATCGGACTGGGAGGCGTTGTCCTGGCTCTGCTGTTTCGTCAGCAGAAAAATGAATACGCGCTTTACATCAGCATCGCCGCGGCCGTCCTGATCCTGATTTTGTCTGTCGGGAAACTTGCCGATGTGATTGAGACCGTTCGGACTATTCAGGAATATATAAAGGTAGATTCCGCAATGATCAAAATATTGCTGAAGATGATCGGTATCACCTATGTGTCGGAGTTTGCCGCGCAGATCTGCAGGGACGCGGGATTCGGATCGCTGGGGAGCCAGATTGAGATATTTGCGAGGCTGTCGATCATGGCGGTCAGTGTGCCGGTGGTTCTGGCTCTGCTTGAGACGGTAGAAGGACTGATGGGGGCGTGAGGATGCGGGTTCCATGTCCGCGGCTCAATAATGCGGTATAAGAGGACTGATGGGGGCGCGGGGATGCGGGAAATTATGAGAAGGTGCAGGCAGCGTGAGAAAGGGAGCAAGGGTGAGATGGTTTATAGATCGTGTGGATGAGTGAGATTTTTTGATTGTGGAGTCTGTGAAAGAAAGGGATCCGGGTCCGGAGGACTAA
>JAJBVI010000053.1 GCA_020859905.1 Lachnospiraceae bacterium
GTTGCTTTCTACAGTCAGAGATCGAAAACATATTGTAAGTGATTTGCAGGACAGTGTGATTCGGGAACTCAGGGATGCTTTTTCGGACTGCATCGATGAGGGCGAGAGATCGCTGCCGGGCGCTCTTTCCGGTGTTGCGGAGAAATCAGGTGAGAAATTTATAATAATTATTGATGAATGGGATGCACTTTTCAGGGAAACGAAGGACGATAAAGATCTTCAGAAGGAGTATGTGCAGCTGCTGCGCGGGCTTTTTAAGGGAGGCCCCGTGACTGACAACTCGATTGCGGCCGCATATATGACGGGTATCCTGCCAATCAAAAAATATGGTACGGAGTCTGCTCTGACGGATTTTCAGGAGTTCACTATGGCGTATCCCGATGAACTGACATCATATGTCGGTTTTACGGAACCGGAAGTCCGGGAATTATGCGATCGCACCGACATGGATTTTGACAAAATGAAATGCTGGTATGACGGTTATTCCTTTCAGGATATGGCTTCTGTTTACAGCCCGAATTCCGTTATGTCCGCGATTCGAAGAAAACGTTACAGAAGCTACTGGACATCCTCGGAGACCTTTGAGTCTTTGAAGAATTATATTACCAGAGATTTTTACGGGTTAAAAGACGCGATTATTTTTATGCTGGGCGGACAGAGGATGAATGTTGATATAAGCACTTTTCAAAACGATATCATATCTTTTGAGAACAGCGACGATGTGCTGACTCTGCTGATCCATCTGGGATATCTGGCGTATGACGAGAAAAAGAAGGAAGCGTATATTCCGAATCTTGAGGTTGCGGAAGCCTTCAAATCAGCAGTAAAAAATACGGACTGGAGCGCGGTAAATAAATCCCTGTCTGATTCGGAAAAACTGCTGAACGCTACCATCAGCGGGGATGCCGGCAGCGTTTCCGCCGCTCTGGAGCTGGCTCACGAAACCTGTACGTCCAGCCTGGAATACAATGATGAAAATTCCCTGAGCTGTGCGATTCTTCTGGCTTATTACACGGCGCAGAATTATTATGAAATATTTCGCGAGCTTCCCGCCGGAAAGGGATTTGCGGATTATGCGTTTATCCCCCGAAAGAATACAGATAAACCAGCAATGATTCTGGAATTGAAATATAATCAGTCCGCTGACAGTGCCATAAAACAGATTCACGACAACCGTTATGATGGCAAATTAAAAGGATTTAACGGACGTCTGCTTCTTGTCGGAATAAATTATGATAAGGATGCGAAGGGAGATGTGAGGAAGCATCATTCATGTGTGATCGAGGAGGTATAGTACCCTGACTGTCTGTTCAGGACACTTTCATAGTAAGTGTCCTGTCAGAAATTCCGCCATAATGTTCATATGTTTTTTCTCAAAATCCCTGTAGTTGAAATGCTGTTCTTTTGGCGGCAGCGATTCACACATATTCTCGAGCCGCTTTGTGAGCAGATAGGATTTCACGATGCGCTGATCCACCTCCCATTTCGGGAAGGCTTCATTGTGCGGTGCGTTTTGGTCAATCCTGATCAGTTCCCCGCGGATTGAGCGGATCATCTCCGCCAGATATTCGATTTGGTATTTAAACCGGATCGGGAAGATCCATTTATTGGCGATGAGCGCGATGACCGCGCCAATCAGCGTGTATAACAGCCGCTGGCCCAGCACCAGTGCAACGCTGGCGCCCAGCGTCTGCAGCGCCAGGGCGGAGCATGTGATATAGGCGACCGTGGGACCGTATCCGCTGGCGCTGTAGATCAGGAAGTTCGCGACTGTCATGATGGCGACATGTGAGGCGAATCCGCCGAATACGGAGAACAGGATCAGGCAGATCACAATGCCCGCGACGGTGCCTCCCACCCGCTGCCGGATCCGCTGCATCGTGTGGTCGGTAAACGGAATCATCATAAAAAACACGGAGATCACCAGCCAGTACACATTCGGGAGTCCTGATGCCCGCGCGAAGACAAGGCAGGGCGTGACCGTGATCACCTGCCGGAGCGCGAAGCGCAGACGGAAGCTGCGGATATCCGGTTTTTTCAGCCGGAAGTTCAGCCGGCGGTAATCCGGCGTCGGCTCCACGGTCTTAAATCTTGTCCGAAAATCGCGGTACAATTTTTCCGCTTTGATGAGATTATCATTTGTTTTATAATTCAGTGTCAGATAGTTGATAAGCTGAAAGAGCAGGACAAACTGGCAGTACCAGTTCGTTTTTCCGCGCGGGAACAGACTGGCGCGGTTCCGCGCGTAGATCTCACTGCTGATTTTTTTATTGATGTCGGCGAGTTCGCGGTGTAACCGTTCGAGTGTGTCGAAGGCGGGGGCGGTTCCCTTCCGGATCCGGCTCGCGTCCGCAGTTGATCCGGACGTTGGCTTGCCCCGGTTTTCCGCAGTTTCCGGATTCTGTGACATGTCCTCCTGCGTATCATTCATCCGGTCAGAAGCGGACACATTGTCTTTTTGCGGTTTCCGGATCTGTGACATGCCCTCCCGCATAAAACTCATCCGGTCAGAACCGGACACATTGTCCTTCTGCATTTTCCGGGTCTGTGATATGTCCTCCCGGAAAAAACGGCACAGCTCCAGCTGCTGTCTGCTGTTTTCGAATCTCTCCCGTATATAGTCCGGGAGCGTATTTTTTTTACCTTCAATTTTTGAAAGGATAAAGACAAAAAGGAAGACCAGCACAAAGGTGGCCAGCAGCGCCTCCAGCCGGTTCAGCAAAGCGGCCGGCGTGTATACCGGCGCGATCTGGAAAAAGATCAGAGCCATGCCGGCGGGAAAATAGTTCGTCGGATTGTATTCGTCGATCAGGATATCCGCGATCCAGAAAAGAGCCAGCGCGTTGACAATGATGCACAGCGGCAGGTTCATGACTGAGAAAAACGCCAGGAACGCCATGGCGAAGTAGATTCCGAAGTTTTTGACCATGCACTCGTAATGGCTGCGCATGGTGCGAAAACGCAGGAAAGAGAGTGTTGCGAAAGGACCGATCATGGTGTTCTCCGTGCCGAACAGATAGTAGGTCATGAAAAAGATCAGGGTCGCCATGATGGTCGGCGTGATCGCTTTTTTTACAGCGGATTTTGTATTTTTAAATTTTTCAGTAATGATAGCGGCACGAAACAATATATATCTTCCCATCCTCTACAGCATAAATCAGCCGATGTTCTCCCGATATCCTCCGACTCCGGCAGCCTGATAAGTCATGCTTCAGCGGTTCCGGTTTCTCTATGCCGGCAAATGGTGTTCGTTCTGTATTTTTAAGCAATTCGTTAATCTTTTTCTGCATCCTTTTGTCGCTCGAATCATAGTATCATTCTATAGCATCTCTTTTTTTTTGTCAATATTTTGTACAATAACAATCCGGCTATCGAAAAATTCACATTATATCAGAAAAAAAGTGACCGTTCACAGAAAATGTGTTACACTATTCATATGTTCTGCGTATCGACCTGTTTCAATGGACGGAATCGCAGTGATAAGACAGTCCATTTTGACATTGGCAGTAAATATTCTGTATGTAGAGCATAAAAGAGATAAAACGGAGATTTTATATGAGAATAGGTATGGGCTATGACGTGCATAAGCTTACAGAGGGCAGGCACCTGATCCTTGGCGGCGTGGATATTCCGCACACGCTTGGCCTGCTCGGTCATTCGGACGCGGATGTCCTTCTGCACGCTGTGATGGACGCGCTGCTCGGCGCGGCGGCTCTCGGGGATATCGGGAAGCATTTCCCGGATACGGATGAGCGGTACCGCGGGATCTCCAGCCTGAAGCTGCTGTCCCATGTGGGGGAGCTGCTGCGGCAGGAGCATTATGTGATCGAGAATATTGACGCCGCGGTGATCGCGCAGAGGCCGAAGCTTGGCTCTTATGTTGATCAGATGGAGAAGAACATCGCCGACACGCTCGGGATTGATCCGGGGCAGGTCAACGTCAAGGCGACGACGGAGGAGCATCTCGGTTTTACCGGCAGGGAGGAGGGGATCGCCGCGAACGCGGTTTGTCTGCTTTCTGCTATGTATGAGAGCAGTGTGATGGCTGCGGACAGCCGGCCGGGCTGTGCGGGCTGCCGGGGCTGCTGACGGAAGGATTGCTGCGAAAGGACACAGATTTTCGATTCTATGCGGAATGGAGATTTTTATGATTCAATTTGAAGAGATCGTCCGCAAATTTCAGATCGAGGGGGAGATTACCGAAGTGAAGTCTTTGGGGCACGGTACCGTGAACCACACATATGAGGTTGTGTGCGGAGGGGTTTACTATGTCCTGCAGGAAATGAACCATTTCGTGTTCAAACATCCGACGGAGGTGATGAATAATCTTTTCCTTGTGACGGAATATCTGCGGGGCATTATTGAAACGGAGGGACGCAATCCGGATCTGGAGACACTGACATTCATCCGGACGAAGGAGGGAAACCAGCTTCTGCAGACCGAGACCGGGAGCTATGTCCGCCTGTACCGTATGATCTGCTGCGGGGAGGAGATGAAAAAACCGGACACTGCCGCTTCCTCCCGCGAGGTTGGGAAGATCATCGGACAGTTCCATCGGAGACTGTGTGATTTTCCGATCAGACAGCTTTCCTATGCGGTGCCGAAGCTTCACGATATGAAACATGTGATGTCCGCTTTTCTGGATGCGGTGCGTGAAGATATCTGTTTCCGCACCTCGGACTGCCAGGAGCAGATACAGTTTGTCCTGGAACGTTCCAAACAGATCTCGCTGATTCGGGATGCGGTGCATGCGGGCGAGATCCCGCTGCGCGTCACACACAATGACACGCATTACAGAAATATCCTTTATGACAGGGACAGTGAAAAGGCAATCTGCCTGATTGATCTTGATACGGTGATGCCGGGGGTTTCAATCCTGGATTTCGGCGATTCTGCCCGGGCGGGGGCGGCCGTCTATGATGAGGATGAGAAATCCGGTGATATTGAACTGGATTTGAAACTGTATCAATCCTGTCTGCAGGGTTATGCGGACGAAATGGGACGGATACTTACGGATAAGGAAAGGGATCTCATCGGTTACGCGGTCTGGCTTATGACTCTGGAACGCGGCATCCGTTATCTGACGGATTATCTGAACGGTGACCGTTATCTGACTGATTTTTCCTATGAAAGGCAGAATCTGTACCGCGCTGTGAACCAGTTCTTCCTTGTGCTGGATATCGAGGAAAAGAAAGCGCAGATGGACGAGATCGCGGCGCGTGTGTGGAGGGGAACCTGATGGCGGAGACGTGTGTGTTCAGGCACGGAGTTTCGGATGGGTTCGGACAGTGCTGCCGGGTTGACATGGAGTGATCATCGAGTGGGAGGCGGTTTTTGCCTCCTGCCCGCCGCACGGGGCGCGCCCCTGTGCATAAAGCAGGAAGGATGCAGACTTATGAAGGTATATAATACATTGACAAAGAGGAAGGAAGAGTTCATACCGCTTGAGGAGGGAAAGGTCAGCATGTATGTGTGCGGACCGACGGTATACAATCTCATCCACATCGGAAACGCGCGTCCGATGATTGTGTTTGACACGGTGCGCCGCTATCTGGAATATAAGGGGTATGAGGTGAACTATGTGTCAAATTTCACGGATGTGGATGACAAGATCATCAAAAAAGCTTCCGAGGAGGGGGTCTCGGCCGGGGAAGTGGCGGAGCGTTATATCGCGGAGTGCAAAAAGGATATGGCGGCCATGAATGTGAAACCGGCCACGACGCATCCGCTGGCGACGCAGGAGATCCCGGGCATGCTCGATATGATCTCCGTGCTGATTGAAAAGGGATATGCCTATGCCGCGGAGGACGGCACCGTGTATTACCGCACGAGGAATTTTAAGAGATACGGGAAGCTGTCAGGGAAGAATATCGACGACCTTGAGGCCGGACACCGGGATATTCAGGTGACCGGCGACCTGAAAGAGGATCCGCTGGACTTCGTGCTGTGGAAGCCGAAGAAGGAGGGTGAGCCGTACTGGGAGTCTCCCTGGTGCAAGGGCCGGCCGGGCTGGCATATTGAGTGCTCTGTTATGGCGAAGAAGTATCTGGGTGATGAGATCGACATCCATGCCGGCGGCGAGGATCTGATTTTCCCGCACCACGAGAACGAGATCGCACAGAGCGAGGCGGCGAACGGGACGCCGTTTGCCAGATACTGGCTGCACAACGCGTTTCTGAATATTGATAATAAAAAGATGTCGAAGTCGCTCGGGAACTTTTTTACGGTGCGCGACATTGCAGAGAAATATGACCTGCAGGTGCTGCGCTTTTTCATGCTTTCCGCGCATTACCGCAGTCCGCTGAATTTCAGCGCCGACCTGATGGATGCCGCGAAGAACGGGCTGGAGCGGATTATTACGACGGCGGAGAATCTCAGGCATCTCTCGGAGAACGCCGCGGCTGCGGAGACAGCGGAAGGTGTGCGGCCGCATGCGGAACAGGCGGATGCGGCATCGGCGGAGACATCGGACGGACCGCGGCGGTGTCAGGAACAGATGGATGCCGTGACCGGTATAACGGACGAGGAGAGAGAGTTTTACGTGCAGACGGATGTGTATGTGGAGAAGTTCGAGGCATCCATGGAGGACGATTTCAACACGGCAGACGCGGTGTCGGCTGTGTTCGAACTGGTGAAGTTCTGCAATACCCATGCGGATCCCTCCCGGAGCAAAGCATTTCTGGAGGCGCTGTCAGCCCGTCTGACGCAGCTCAGTGATGTGCTCGGCATCATCACGGAGAGAGAAGAGGAGATCCTTGACGCGGAGATCGAACAGCTTATTGCGGAACGTCAGGCAGCCAGAAAAGAGAAGAATTTCGCGCGCGCCGACGAGATCCGGGATCAGCTGGCCGCGATGGGGATCACGCTGAAAGACACCAGAGAAGGAGTTATCTGGAAGAGAGTTTAGGGATTTTTCCGGGTCAGGGATACTTCAGAAAGGAGCCGTATGGAGCATAACGGGGAGAAGCCGGAGTCGATATTTTCGGAAATCAGACAGTATTTTCAGATACAGAATGTGGATATTCGCACGTATTCCCCGCTGGCACTGGCCTATATCGGTGACGGCATCTACAATCTGGTGATCCGTTCCCTGGTCGTGGGGCACGGCAATGTCAGCCCGGGCCAGCTCCATCATCACACCAGCCATCTGGTAAAAGCACATTCCCAGTCGGAGATGATGGAAGCCATTCAGGCGGAGCTGACGGAGGAGGAAGCGGATTATTACCGCCGCGGGCGCAACGCCAAATCCCCCACCATGGCGAAGAACGCGACGATGGCGGATTACCGGCGGGCGACCGGGTTCGAGGCCCTGATGGGCTATCTGTATCTGACGGATCAGTTTGAGCGGCTGTTGTATCTGGTCAACGCGGGACTGCGCGGTATCGGGGCGGACGAAGCGGTATAAACGCTGTCGGCGCGGCATGAGAACGCAGTGTGCCGGTCAAACAGCCTGAAATCCGGGAAGGGCGGCAGGGTGGAGATAAGAAAGAATGGAACATACAGATTATACTGATGAACAGGAGCTCATAATAGAAGGAAGAAATGCCGTGCTTGAGGCGTTCCGGTCCGGCAGGACTGTCGACAAACTGTTTGTGCTGGACGGCTGCCGGGACGGATCGGTTCTCACGATTGTCCGGGAGGCGAAAAAGCAGGGGGCGATCCTGAATTTTGTCTCAAGGGAGAGGCTGGATCAGATGTCGGAGACAAAAAAACACCAGGGGGTCATCGCGCACGCCGCGGCATACAGGTACGCATCGGTGGATGATATCCTGCACCGGGCCGCGGACAGGGGCGAACCGCCGTTTCTGATCCTGCTGGACGGCATAGAGGATCCGCACAATCTCGGCGCCATCATCCGGACGGCCAATCTGGCGGGAGCGCACGGCGTGATCATCCCGAAACGGCGCGCGGCGGGACTGACGGCGGCCGTTGCGAAAGCCTCTGCCGGTGCGCTGTACTATACGCCGGTTGCGAAAGCGGCGAACCTCTCCGCCGTGATGAAGGAGCTGAAAGAGCTAGGCATCTGGTTTGTCTGCGCCGACATGGACGGCGAAGTAATGTACCGGCAGAATCTGACCGGTCCCATTGGGCTGGTTATCGGAAACGAGGGAGGGGGAGTCAGCCGGCTGGTGAAGGAACACTGTGATTTTACAGCCTCCATCCCTATGCGGGGGGATATTGATTCCCTGAACGCTTCAGTGGCGGCGGGCGTGCTGGCCTATGAGATCGTGCGGCAGAGGATGCAGGCATCCGGTTTCTGACCTTTGTCTCTTGTATCATCATATGATTTCGATCCGGATCGGCAGCAAGTTCAGAAAGTGATAATCAGACATGGAACAGTATGACGGAATGACCGATGCGGAGCTGATTCGTCTCCTGCGGGACGGTGAGCCTCAGGTGATGGATTATCTCCTGGAAAAATACAAACATCTGGTGAGAAAAAAGGCGAATGCCCTCTTTCTTCTCGGCGGCGATACGGACGATCTGATTCAGGAGGGTATGATCGGTCTGTTTAAAGCTGTCCGCGATTACGATGAGTCCGCCGGAAGTTTTTTTCATTTTGCAGATCTGTGCATCAGCCGTCAGATTTACACGGCGATCGAGTCTGCCGCGCGGAAAAAACACGGGCCGCTGAATTCCTACATTTCTCTTTCCGCGGGGAACCCGCGCACTGACGACGTGCCGTTCGGCAGCCCGATGGCGGCAAATGCGGGAAACCCGGAGCAGATGCTGATTGACAGGGAGAATATGGAGGATTTTCTCTCACGCATTTACGGTCACCTGAGTTCCATGGAGCAGCAGGTGATGGATGCTTATCTGGAGGGGATGAACTACCGGCAGATTGCGAAAGCGATGGGAAAGCCGGAGAAATCGATTGACAATGCGCTGCAGCGCATCCGTGCAAAGATACAGAAGCTTCTGTGAACTTTCACAGATGCCGGCGCACTGCGGCAGCAGCGCATGTCCGTCTGGAAAAGAACAATACGGAGATACACATAGACATGCCGGTGATGATGGAGGTACATAGTCATGGAATACAATACGGAGAGCGAAAATGAAAAGGAGGAACTTATTCCGGAACGGTTATCCCCGCCGGAACATCCGGCGGCATGCATGCCGATGCCTCTGACCAACACTGCATTTGAACCGGGGCATTGTCTGGAAACCGTGCGGGCGATGGAGGATGAACATCTGAGAGGGCTTGCCCTGGCGGAATATTATTATTTCAGCGGCCAGCCGGAGAAAGCCGTACAGGAAGCGGAGCCGTATCTGCTGAGCCGGCATGCGTTGCTTCGCCTTTCCGCCTGCTTTATCTGCGCGTTTGCAAATCTGGCGACAGACCATATCCGGCTTGCCCGGCGGACACTGGCAGAGAGCGAGAAAGCCGCCGCGGAGTCCGGCGGTGATTCGCAGCCGGAGCAGAGGTCCATAGGCGTTTTTATTTCCGCAGCTGCGGCGATCCTGCTGCATCTGCCGCTCCGACGGGAACTCGGAGAGCAGATTAAAACCATGAATCTCACGTTTCTGCCGCAGGGGCTTCGGTCGTTTGCGTGTTATATCCAGGCGCATTACGCATATCTGCAGGAGGATTACGGCAGGAGCATCGGCATTGTCCAGACCGCGCTGAGCCTGCAGCCGGAGATTTATCCGATTCCGGATATCTACCTCCACCTGATCGCGGCCATGGATTATATGAGCCTGCGGCAGCCGGAGGATGCCAGGGGACATCTGCTGGCCGCCTGGGAGCTTGCGCAGAAGGATGATCTGATCGAACCGTTCAGCGAGCATCACGGTCTGCTCGGCGGGATGCTGGAGGCTGTGATCAAAAAGAAATGGCCGGAGGATTTCAGGCGCATCATAGATATTACATACGCATTTTCCGCCGAATGGCGGAAGATCCACAACGCGGACTCGGACCATGAGGTTGCGGATAATCTGACAACGACCGAGTTTGCCATTGCCATGCTGGCGGCGCGCGGCTGGAGCAACCAGGACATCAGCAGCCATCTGGGCATCTCCATGCATACGGTAAAGTTTCACATCGCTTCTGTTCTGAGCAAACTGTCGGTGTCTAAAAGAAGCGAATTAAAAAAATATCTGCTTAAGTGAGAAAAATCTGTTCAGTGACAGACCGGTCAGCTGATTGACTATCGCGAAGAGCAGGCAGGGAATCCCGATTCCTTCCTGCTCTTTTTTGTATTAAAACGGCTGATGTGAGGTTCCCTGATTCGTGCTATACTGACCCTGTTGACAGGGGTGGATGTATGGAAAAATCAAAAAAGATCAGGCGGTACGAATTTGAGGGGATTACTCTGGATATACCGCTGTATTATGATGAATTATCTGATATGTATCTTGAGGAATATCCTGATTTTACGGAACATCCGGTGTGGACAAAGGATGGACATCCGGTCATATTCTGTGGGGAGGACGCCTGTCCTTACAGCGAATGGGAAGAGCCGGGGAGATGTATGGACTGCGGTTCCTGTCTTTACTATACGCCGGTATCGCCGCACACACTTATGGGGATCTGCCGACACGAAAAGCAGCGGCGGAACTATATAAAAAAAGGGTAATGATCATGATACGGATACTGATGCTGCGGAAACCGTACGGAAACGGAGCCGGATGTGACAGAATCTTTTGCCTTATTATAAAGCTGATGACGAGATTTGAACTCGTGACCCCTTCCTTACCAAGGAAGTGCTCTAC
>JAJBVI010000009.1:0-9370 GCA_020859905.1 Lachnospiraceae bacterium
CCTTTTTTGCATAATTTTTTAAATTATAACGTATTTGTCTGCCTTTTTCCATCACAAAATGAAATGATTTTATCCCATATCTGAATAACCGGCCTTTTTATTCCTTTCGAACCAGCCTCATGATCATACTCACCACCATATCCACGCCAGGCGCCATCGTCTCACGGGCATCCTTCGCGATCTTGCGCGAAGTCTCCTCCACGCCGTCATGCACATTCGTCCTGAGGCAGGTGCGAATGATATAGCAGAGAAACATCTCCGTGATGGTGGAAATATCCCCCGCCGGTAATTTATCCGGATACATGGACTCCAGATAACCGGAGACAAAGACCTTCAGATCCTCCGGGACAAACCAGAGATACTTGGAGATAGGTCCGAATTCATGCCCGTCATTGATGAAAATCCGCAGAATATGAATATTCTGATACATCAGGTCAAAAATGTAATCCGCCATAATCCGGAAATCGCCGTGCAGGTTCATGTAACTCAGCTTTGCGTTCAAATCCTCCGCGTCAAACTTAAACTCGTGATAATGCTCGACAACTTGCAGGAAAAGCCCCATTTTATCCTCAAAATGGCGGAAAACCGTCACGGTATTGCATTCCGCATGGTTGCTGATGTCGCGAATGGTCGCAGCCGAATAGCCCTTTGCAGAAAACACTTCCAGCGCACTCTTTAAAATCCGGTCATGCATATCTGCCGCACTGCCTTTTCTGGTCATGAAATATTCCCCCTGATGTTTACTTTACAAAATTATATTCAGTATACTACATTTTTCTTTTTTCGTACACACTTTCTTTTTCCATTTTATTTTCTTTCTTTTTCCGTTTACCTAGGAACTGTCTCGAAATAATAAGCATATCCTGCGCAGGCTAATACGCGAATCGCAGCCTTTAAAAGCCTCGCCGTAGCCCACGGGGTACTCCATACCCAAAAAGAATCGGCGCCGTTCCCGACACCGATTCCAGTGAGTAGAGTTATACCAATACCTTCCGAAAGATCAGATAAAAATCTCTCCGATATTTAAAGCTTTTTCCAGTTCTACTGTCTTGACTGTCTTCCCGTCAATCTCTAGCGTATAGGTACCGGGCAGGAGTCTGTCGAACTTAAATTCGCCGAAGTAATCGGTGATCTGCGTTTCCTCCACGTCTTCGCCCCTCAGCGTAATGGAGACATTCTCCACATCGTCATCAGTCTCCGTGTCAACCACAGCACCGGTGATAAACGCTTTCGTGAACCGATACAGATTCTTATAATACACATGAGGATTGGTTCCGAACTCGGGGCGGTAAACCTCCAGCCCCTGCTCCTCAACGATCTTTGCCATCTCTTCCGGCTCGATATCGTAATACTCAATCGAATCCGTCGGGCAGCTGTGCGAGCAGCGCGGTTTGCAGGGCTGTACGCCGCTGTCGATGATGTGAGCGCACATGGTACACTTCTGCGCTACGTTCTTCTCTTCGTTCCAGTAGATCGCACCGTAGGGGCAGCTGTCTACGATCTCTTTCTTGCCTCTCGCCTTTTCAGGGTCGATCAGAACGATGCCGTCTTCCCTGCGGTAGATACAGTCGGGGAACGCGTTCTGGCACGGTGCGTTCTCGCAGTGCTGGCACATCAACGCCAGATAACCGACATCAATCCTCGGACATTGTCCCCGCTCAGTGCGGAGAAGCTTCAGCCAGCGGGATTCATGCCGCAGCTGGGACTCTGTGTAGGGCATCCAGTCGTTACCGACATGCTCGTCTTTACAGGACATAAAGCAGTCGTTGCAGTCGAAACAGGAAGCGATATTCATTACCAGATATTTCTGTTTACTCATCTAATTTTCCTCCCATCCAGTCATGACCGGAGAACTTCCATGCCTTCTCGGTCCAAACCATCTCATTGCAGTTCGGATCCTTATAGAAGTTCGCGGAACGGTTCGCTCCCTCCGGTGCAACAGCAGGCTCATTCCAGGAGGCTTTCTCCTCGGCGCCGCCGTGATTCTTGTCAAGCGGTTTTTCTTTCCAGTCTTCCAGCTCTTTTCTGTCCCATTTCTCAATCTCTACCAGGCAGTGTTCAGTCGCCATGCCGCTGGCATACTTGGACAGGAAGCGGGACGGGGTCAGGATATTGATGCAGCCGCCGCGGTCTACCGCATGTCCGGGATCACCCAGAGGCTTATACTCCGCGGAGGACTCATAGCAGTGGCAGGTACCCTTCGGCACTCGCTCCGTCAGCTGTGCGGCAAAGATAACAGCGCCGCGCTCGTTATATGCTTTCACCAGATCGTGCTGCTTGATGCCGCGCTCAGCCGCATCAAGCGGATTGATACGCATAATCCAGTAATAGAAGCCGTCCACCAGCACTCTGTGATTCTCGATATCGTTGACAAAAGAATCCTTGCCGTCGCCCTGTGTATGGAAGCTGAACCGCGGATGCGGGGACAGCACAGCGAGCGGATATTTCTTGATGCGCTCGGTGTGATGACCCTCCCAGGACGGGATGTACATCGGCATCAGCGGACGTTCCTTATCATCTGTGTCATAATGTCCGAAACGCTTCAGGCTGTTGGATACGAACTCCACTTTGCCGGACTGTGTCTGCAGACCCTTCTGGTCTACAAGGTCGCCCGGGCGGAATCTGGAAATCCATCCTCTGGTATCCTGCTCGCGATCCTCCGCAAACCAGCGGAACGAAGGCGCAGCCGGAGCCCTGTCGTCGTTCGGCACAATAAAGTAACCCTTCTCAAAGAACTTCTCCCAGGTCACTACCTTCGGCATATCGGAAGCGTAGAACATCTGCTTCGCCCAGCCGAGTTCCGTCTTGCCCTCAGAGAAGACGTCGCCCACATGCAGACGCTCGCAGATCGCATTGAAAATCTCATAGTCAGACATGGACTCGCCAAGCGGCTCGATACACTTCTTCTGCAGTGTGATCACGCGGTGATTCGCCTGATTGTGGGAATCCGGGTTGTAACCGGAGTTGCTCGCCCACTCGCCGATATCCCAGCGTTCAAAGTTCGTACAGGCCGGAAGGATGATGTCCGCAAACGGAACCTCGCCCTCAAACCAGATGGACTGGCTCACCACGAAAGGAAGCCTCTTCGTGCGGTACATTCTCGCGTAGCGGTCTCCCTGTCCCATTGTCCCGATGTGGGATCCGCCGTATTTATAAAGCAACTGGATACGGGAATAGCCATTCGCCGGATACTCGTATTTGTGGAACTGCTGCTCCTGGGAGTCGCCGACAAAGCCTCTGCCCCACCACTCTACATGGTCGTCCAGAATACACTCCGGAAGCCTCATACGGTCAAGGTGAACACCGGCTGCCGTACTCAGGTTGGAGGACATCGGTTTGCTGTCCACGCCATTAAACATTCTGTATGCCAGCACCGCGCCCGCCGCGGAGTTCTGTGCGTCGCCACCGATGCCGCCGTCCGCATAGCCCGGGAAATAGAAATCGGAGTCTACCGGCACGCCCTGCGTGGTACTGTAGAAATTAATACCCGGCTTGCCGAGACCCTGCATGGTGATCAGCGCGATCATCATGCGCGCCCAGTCCATACCGATCGGACTTCTGCAGCAGCCGCCCCAGCCGCCGAGGCCGCCGGCTGCCAGCATAGTCTTATTCTTTGCCCACTCGCGCGCCAGTGCACGAATGTCACGAGCCGGAATATTGCATTCCTTCGACGCCCACTCGGACGACTTCGGAACACCGTCCGTCTTGCCAAGTACATAGTCGGTCCACTCCTCAAAACCAAATGCGTGAGTAGCCACATACTCTTTGTCATATGTACCCTCTACCAGCCATGTGTAAGCGATGCCGAGTGCGAGCGCAGCATCCGTTCCCAGCTGCGGCGAAAACCATTTGCCGCCCCAAAGGCCATTCGTATGATTGTAATACGGATCGATGAATACCATCTTCACACCGAGCTCCTGCAGCCATTTCCGGCGGATCGTACTCTCAAAAGCGCCGTAAATGCCGTTGTTCGTCTCCGGGTCGGAAGACCAGAATACCATCATCTCGCAGTTCTCCAGGCAGTCCTCCAGCAGATCAGTCTGCTCCGGGTTACCCAGTCTTGCGGTAAAGCCGTACATATGAGTCGCGCCCCAGTGCCAGCCCTCCCAGCTGTCCGGGTTATGATCGCCGTAGGTTAAGCCGGCTGCATTCATAAAACGGAACAGGGTGCTGTGACGATATCCGACTGTTCCCCACAGGTGGTGAGAACTCGGCTCGATCACCATTGCGCCCGGTCCGAATTCTCTCTTGATCCGGCGCATTTCGTTACAGACAATGTCGAGAGCCTCGTCCCAGCTGATCCGCTCATAGCCGGAAATACCGCGGTTCTCCTCATGCCGGTCGCCGTTCGGATCGAAGTCCACACGCTTCATCGGATACAGGTTGCGGCGGTCAGAATAAATCATGGATTTAAACTGTGCCGTAACCGGCGTGTAGGTCGTCTTTCTCGGCGGGGTAAATGTACGTCCTCTCGCTTCGATTGAATAAGAAGCGGCATCGTCGTCGTCCAGATCCATCGGTGTGATACGTATGATCTTATCAGCCTCTTCGTCCACATAGACAAAGACCGGACCACCGGTGGTCATCTGGGTCTTTCTTACCAAATTTCCCATTTTTTCCTCCTTCTTTCAAGCTCCTGATTTCACTCGCAACTAAGAACTTTCTATCTGTAATTACGATAATATGTTTATAACACCGGAACAAAAACATGTCAAAATGAGTGTGCAGTTTTTTGACCGTTGCTTTTCCACATTTTTACAAATAAATGCAACCGGTTACTTTCAGGCGTTTGTGACAATACAGCAGACATTATTGTGAAATATAACCGATTCTTAATCCTCTTTTTGTGAAATTCATACAATATCCGCCCTGTTCTGCTGAAATGAATGCAATCGCTCACTTGCATTTTTCCGCACCTGCATGTTTCACGGAGAATGATTTGCGGCGCCCTTTTACTTTTTGCATACATTTTATAAGGTTATACTGGTTTTTTTCACAGAAAAAAGGTATACTAAGAACAGACAGCATAAATGATGTACTGACAGGGGGCAATTTTATATGAAAGACACCAAATCCTGGATCCTGGACGCGGCAGCCATGCTGTTCACCCAGAACGGATATAACGGAACCACGACCAGGGCGATCGCGGAGCTGGCGGGTGTCAGCGAATCAACATTTTTCCGCATTTACAAGAGCAAGGATGCGCTGCTGACAGACCTGCTCTATATCATGACGCCCGGTCCTGAGGATATCCCCATGAAGGAGATGACCAACGGCGCCGACATTGAAAAAGATTTCGAGCTTTTCCTTTACTATAATGCCATCCTTCATATCCGTCATCTGCCGGTTTTCCGCCTCGCCATGCATCTGGATGAGGTCTATGATATATCCCGGTTTTCCAAGATCAAAGGACTTGTCTCCCAGATGGCGGAGTATTTCCGGCATCTGCAGGAAATCGGCTTTCTGATTGATTTTGATTATGACGCATTGGCAGAGCATATCAACGCGCTGTCCATGGTCAAGGCCTCCGAATTTATAACAGGTGAGATCTACGGCGTCCCCATGGAGCAGTCGGTACAGACCTTTTCCAAACAATACGCGGAGTTTTTCGCCCGGATGCTGATCGCGGAAGATATGTAGGGAGCCGGCTGTGCGCCGGTTCCTCTGCATGCTGTCCTGCCGCATGACGGTCTGCCGCGCAACTCTCTGCTTTATGCCGTCCTGCCGTGTGACGCTATGCCGTTTGAAGTTCTGCTATATACAGTTCTTCCGCATGACGCTCTGACGCATGCGGCTCCGGCAGGAAAGCGGTTCATCAGCGCTCCGCATCTGTTCCGGTCGTATTACCGGCATCATCCGTCAGACCATTCTCAATTGCTTCACCGGTATCACGCACTGCATCGCCCGCGTCATCAACCGCATCCTTTGCGCTTTCCCGCGCATCGTCAAGCGCACCGTCATCTGTCTCGGAACGCTCTGTTCCGTCCGTCGTACCGGCACTGTCGCCCGTACCGTCGTCGATAAGATCATCCGCCGTACCATCATCGGTCAGGCCGTCATCTCTCCCGTCATCAGTCAAATCATCATCTGTGCGGTCTGTGTCCGCGGAACTGTCATCCACGGTGTTATGATCGGTCTTGTCTCTGCCGCACGCGGAAAAAGTCGTCAGGCTGAGCACAAGCATTGCAATAAAAGCAAACTGTTTCCATCTCTTCATCTTGATTGCATCTCCTTTACATAATAAGCATCCATGCGCTGCTGACGCAGCGCGCCAACATCTATGAAAGCCGATTGCTCCGCAGCAAGCTGTTCCCGCAATCGCCGCCGTCATTCGCAATCCGGGCTAATCGCCCTACTTGCTCATGTCGGCTTGGCCGTCGAATACCCAGTCATCTGGGTGTGCAAGCACCCCCATCTGACTGTCTATTCACGACACTTTCATAATAAGCACACTGTTAATATGAACATTTTTTTCTTTTTTATCCCTTCACTTCCGCATCTTCGGCTGAAAAATCAGTGAAATCAGATATCCGAAGATCAGCGCCGCGGATACGCCCACCGCGCAGGCGGTGAATCCGCCCATGAACAGGCCGAGAAAACCGTTCTCGTCGATCGCCGTCTTCATTCCCTGCCAGAGCAGATTCCCGAAACTGAGCAAAGGCACGGATGCTCCCGCGCCCGCAAACTTCGAAAAAGGTTCATAAACGCCGACCGCTCCTAATACAGCACCCACGCAGACCAGAAGCACCATCACCCTGCCGGGCAGCATTTTTGTTTTATCAATAAGAATCTGTACCAGGGCGCAGATCAGACCGCCGATCCAGAACGCATTCCAATATTCCATCTTTTCTCCTTTCATCTTAGGAACTGTTACGAAGTATCTTTACAGATTAAGCAGGCTAACGCGCAAATCGCAAATTCTAAAAGCCTCGGCATAAATTAGATATTATCTTCATCTCTTTCAAGTATAACCGCGTGAGCGATACCCGGCACATTTTCCTCCTCGTTGAAACTGATCTTTGAGAGAAGAGCTCCGGTCGGCACAAACAGAATCCTCTTTAATTTCCCGGAACGGAGCATTGGCAGGAAATATGCACTCAGCGTGACCGCAGAGCAGCCGCATCCGCTTCCGCCGGATCCTGTTCCCTGTTTTTCATTATCAAATATCTCAATTCCGCAGTCCATATGCTTCTCAGAGATATCAATCCCCTTTTCCTTCAGCAGATCAAGGAGAATTTCCCGCCCGATTTCACCCAGGTCGCCGGTGATGAATTTGTCATAATCGTCCGCCGGTCTGCCAAAATCCTGCAAATGCGCCTCGATCACGTCCTTTGCCGCGGGAGCCATCGCCGCCCCCATGTTCATAGAGTCCCGCACGCCGTAATCCAGAATTTTTCCGGTGGTGATGCCGCTGATCTTCACACGGTATTCATTTCTCCTATCAGCAGCCGCACCGCCCGCATGCTCCGCAGCCGTTTTCCCTCCCGCGTTTTGTTTTTCCAGTTCCTCCAGTTTTCTTTTCTCCGCAAGCAAAAATGCGCCGCTGCCGGTAACTGTCCAGGTCGTCGATAACGGTCTCTGATTGGCATACTCCAGAGGAAAACGGAACTGTTTCTCCGCGCTGGCAAAATGGCTGGATGTCACCGTGGCTGCCAGATCCGCGTATCCGGCGCCCACCGTCATGGCCGCCAGCGAAAGTGCCAGTCCCGAGGTGGAACATGCGCCATACAGACCAAACAGTGGGATTCCAAACGGCTGCACGGCAAAAGAGGTCGCCACCGACTGGCCGAGGAGATCACCGGCAAACAGATATCGAATGTCCTCCGGGCAGATTCCCGCTTTATCAATCAGCAGTTCCATCGCTTTTTTCTGGAGTTCACTTTCAGCGGCTTCCCAGTTATCGCTCCCAAACCTGTCATCTTCCCCAACCACATCAAATAATCCTCCCAACGGTCCATCCCCCTCTTTTGTGCCCACAACGGAACTGCCGCTGACAATGTACGGCGGTCGTGAAAAGCACAGGCTCTGTTTTCCGATCTGTTCTGACATAAAATCCGACTCCTTCCCTTCTTTATAAACTCCCATGCGCTGCTGTCGCAGCGCGCCAACATGTATAAAAGCCCACCGTACGGTCATTGCGGCGTATCTCCGATAAAATCAAAATGTATACATTAACATTTGAAGTTAGTATGCCAGATAGGGAGAATTATATTCCTGTGTTTACGAATATTCAGCAGACGGGTTCCGAAAATGGAACCTATGGTTATATCAGAATTAAACTTATAATATAAAAAGATATATACATGATTCGAGCGACAAAAGGATATGATACTACGGTTCCCAATGTCAGAAATACGGATGCGAGCATCCGATTTCTGACCTTTTGTCCCTTGTATCATATACATGGAAAGGAGGGATTTAATGATCATCTATGATAAACTCTGGGAAACCATGGGCAAAAAGGGCATAACCAAATATGTTCTGACCGAAGAGCATCATATGAGCAAATCCCTTCTTCACCGTCTGAAAAAGAACGAGGGTGTCAACATGAACACCATCAACACACTCTGCAGGATTCTGGATTGCAGGATAGAAGATATCGCGACCTATTATGATGATGAGGAATACGAGTCAGAGTTCAAAAGAAGCTAACAGATAGCAGCAGATACCCGATCAGGTCTTTCGAGGTATCTGAATATACGGCAAAATCAGGGTTTGCCAGATTCTCTGATTCATGATAAAATGAGCGCAAGCCATGAGCCGTGCAGCAGATTTTGTAAAGACTGACCCGTCATGCTTGCATGTAAGGGGCTGCCTTTACAAAATCTGATATAGGGCGAAGCCCGGACAGTTCGTGAGCCAGCGGCTCACGAACTGAGCACGGCGGAGTTTATGATTAAATGAACGGCGAAATACAATCATGAATCGGAGGAAGGTTATGAGTTACACATACAGGACGAAAGGAACCTGTTCTACCCGCATCGAGGTAGAACTGGACGGTGATATTATAAAAGAAGTGCGGTTTACCGGCGGATGCAGCGGCAACCTGCAGGCAGTCTCACGCCTGGTCGCGGGGCGCACCGTAGACGAGGTTGTAAACACACTCTCCGGCATCCGCTGCGGCATGCGGCCGACTTCGTGCGGCGACCAACTCTCGAGAGCGCTTCTGGCCGCACAGGAGACACAATAGGTTTCTATTCTCCTTCTGTGCCGCCGGTTCTCCCAGGGCGCTTCCGGCCGCACGGGAGGCACAACAGGTTTCTGTTCTCCTTCTGTGCCGCCCGCCGGTTCTCCCAGGGCGCTTCCGGCCGCGCAGGAGGCACAACAGGTTTCTGTTCTCCTTCTGTGCCGCCCGCCGGTTCTCCCAGGG
>JAJBVI010000009.1:9470-10590 GCA_020859905.1 Lachnospiraceae bacterium
CGATTTTCCGGCCGCACGGGAAGCACAATAGGCTTCCTGTTCTGCTCTCTTCCGTATTACCGGCTCCGTCGGGTTTTCTTCCCCCGTGATGCATCAGTCTTCACGGAAGATTTTTTTTTGACATAGGCAATCGGGGTTCTCCTGTTATCATCAAAATAGACCATCTCGATCTCCAGCCCGTCGACCATCTTGATAAATTCGCTGAACTTCCGGTATCTTCCGTAATTGCGTTCGTCAAAGTCCGGGAACTTTTTCGTGAGGAGACGCCCCAGCTCGGACAACAGCATCCGGCCGTCCTCATCGGAATTCTTATCAAGGATCTCAAATATGTTCCTTCGGATCTGCGACAGCTTCGTGATCGGGGATCCTTCCGCGGCGGAATCCTCCTCAGCAGCAGCCTCCGTTCCGGTCGACTGTTCCTCCTCCTCGGACATCGTGTTCTTAAAGAGGACATCCAGCACCTTGAACTCCTCACATGAACGGACAAAGGCCGCCGGCGTCTTGGACTCTCCCATGCCGATCACGATCTTGCCGGCCTCGCGCAGGCGCATCGCCAGCCTCGTAAAGTCGCTGTCCGACGAAACAATAATAAACCCGTCCACGTTGTCCGAATACAGAATATCCATCGCATCAATAATCATAGAGGAGTCGGACGCATTTTTCCCGGATGTGTAGCTGTACTGCTGCATTGGAATGATGGAATTCTCCAGCAGGCACTCTTTCCATGTCTTTTTCTGGTAATCCGTCCAGTCTCCATATGCTCTGCGAACGCTGACAACGCCGTAGGATTTCGCCTCATTCAGCATCACCGACAGGTATTTCGGTGAAATATTATCCACATCAATTAAAAGTGCAAATTTGTTTTCTTTCGCCATAATTCAACTCCGTTTACAGATACTATAAGTATCTGACCGCCGTTCCGTATGTGATCACCTCCGCGCCGCCCTGAATGATCGCGGAAGTGGCGAAACGGACATTCACGACCGCGTCCGCTCCCATGTACTCCGCCTCGGAAATCATGCGCTGCGTCGCGATGTCCCTGGCCTCATTCATCATATCTGTCTAGTGTGGCATCTCAATCATATTTTTAATTATAGCACTGCCTATGTCGCCATCCGCT
>JAJBVI010000117.1 GCA_020859905.1 Lachnospiraceae bacterium
ACGAATTTAGCGGCGTAATCTATCTACGTAATAACTTAAGTTTTAGTGTTGTAACAAAGGAGAATTAGGGGAATAATGAACGAATATTATATGGGTTTGGATATGGGAACGGGATCAACAGGATGGGCGGTTACAGATCCCCAATATGAAATTTGCAGGGCACATGGTAAGGCATTGTGGGGAGTGCGGCTTTTTGAAAGTGCCAATACTGCTGAAGAGAGGCGGTTACACCGCACAGCAAGACGCCGACTGGCAAGAAGAAATTGGAGAATAGAATTGTTACAGGAAATATTTTCTGATTGTATTATTCCGATGGATGACGGTTTTTTCCTCCGCATGAAAGAAAGCCGGTATATGCCGGAAGACAAACGGGATATGTCCGGGGAATGCCCGGCTCTTCCGTATTCACTATTTTGAAGTGCTATAATAATGATGTGATTCATGATGTTTGCCCGGCTTACCTGACCGATGCGTTCCTTCGGAAAGTGAATGTGGATCGGTATGATGACCGGGAAATTGTTCAGACAAATTTGATTGACAGCTATGACAAATTGATGGAATTTGCCAGGAAGCATTTGCCGGACAAGTTTTTTCTGGAGGGTGATGCCAGGGTCAGTCTGAGAAATATTCTGGCACGGGAGATAATCAGCAATGTCCTGATGCACCGGGAGTTTACAAGTCCCTACATGGCGAAGTTTGTCATTGAGAAGGAACGGATGTATATATAAAATGCGAACAGGGCTACCAGGGACGGATATATCACGCCGAATAATCTGGAACCAAACCCCAAGAATCCGCTGATTGCTTCTTTTTTCCGCAATATCGGACTGGCAGATACGCTCGGTTCCGGCACCAGGAAACTGTTTAAATACAGCAAATACTATTCCGGTCATGCCCCCGAGTTTCAGGAGGGCGATGTGTTTCGGACTGTCGTGCCATTGGATGACGCATATTCCTTTGATTATAATTTGGAAAAATCTGTTTCTGCGCAAAAAAAAGCCACCGGGGAAATTTGCATTGACGAAATGTATTTTTGTTGATACAATAATCGTGTTTATAAGAGATTTCCGGCAAAGGCGCCGCAAAAGACACTGTCTTTTTGCTGCGCCCTTATTGTTCTGGTACATCGAATAATTAATAATTGTTACTTAATATTCGATGTGCTGGGTACAGGGGCGCACGGCGGCAGCTGCGCATGTTTTTCAGAAAGGATACGAGTATGAGCGCATTTGATCCGATTTTAAGTGGTTATCCGGGAGTGGACAGCATGCTGGACAGCATCCGGCTGGGCGACAACGTGGTCTGGCAGGTGACGACGCTTGAGGAGTTTGGCTGTTTCGCCCGTCCCTTTGTAAAGCAGGCCATCGCGGACGGGAGGAACTTGATCTACATGCGGTTCGGCGACCATGAGCCGCTGCTTGAGCCGCAGCCGGGCTTAAAGATTTATGAATTCGATCCGAATGAGGGATTTGAGGCGTTTACGGTGAATATCCGAAGCCGGATCACGGAAGAGGGATTTGACGCGTTCTATGTGTTTGACAGCCTTTCCTCGCTGCAGTCTGTGTGGTACACGGATCTGATGATGGGGAATTTCTTCCGGCTGACCTGCCCGTATCTGTTTATCCTGGATACGGTCGCTTATTTTCCGCTGCTGCGCGGACGGCATTCTTATGATGCCGTGGCGAAGATACGCGATACGACGCAGCTGCTCCTCGACGTGCATTCGGGGGAGAATCTCTACGTTCAGCCTCTGAAGGTCTGGAACCGGAATCTGCCGGAGATGTTTCTCCCGCATATCTGCGACCCGGAGACCGGCGAATGCCGGACGCTGCGCGGCGGCATTCCCTTAAGCCGGTATTATCAGCTCGTGGATGAGGCGGAGGCGGAGAGCCAGGATCAGAATCTGGACAGCTACGACCGGTTTTTTGCGCTGGCGCGCCTGGAGTATAAACAGGGCAGTTTTTCCGCGGAGACGGAGGATCAGATCATTGAGAGCACCATGACGAAGGACGCGAAACTCCATGAGCGGATCAAACAGTATTTTACGCCGAAGGATTATTTCAAGCTGCGTGACCGGATGGTGGGAAGCGGTGCCATTGGCGGGAAGGCCTGCGGGATGCTTCTGGCCAGGCGGATCGTCCAGACCAGGCTGCCGGAGTATGCCGGTTACACGGAGCCGCACGATTCGTTTTACATTGGATCGGATGTGTTTTACAGTTATATCGTAGCGAACGACTGCTGGAAGATGCGGCTCGCGCAGCGCACCGAGGAGGGTTATTACAAGGAGGCGGAGCCCCTGCGGCAGGCGCTTCTGTCCGGGACGTTTCCTGCGGATATCCGGGAGAAGTTCCGCTCGCTGCTGGAGTATTACAGCGGGAGCCCCATCATCGTGCGCTCCTCCAGTTTCCTGGAGGACGGATTTAACAATGCCTTTGCGGGGAAATATGAGTCTGTGTTCTGCGTGAACCAGGGAACGCCGGAGGAGTGCCTTACGGCATTTGAGGACGCGGTGCGGACGGTGTACGCCAGTACGATGGACATCTCGGCGCTGGAGTACCGGCGGCAGCGGGGGCTGGAACACCTCGATGAGCAGATGGCGGTGCTGGTGCAGCGGGTATCCGGCTCGTTCTGGGATCAGTACTTCTTCCCGGCGGCGGCCGGGGTCGGGTACAGCTACAGCCTGTACCGGACGCGGAAGGACGCGGATCTGTCGGCGGGGCTGCTGCGTATCGTGGCGGGGCTGGGCACGCGCGCGGTGGATCGTCCGGAGAATGACTATCCCAGACTGTCCAGCCTGGATCGCCCGGATCTCTCGCTCTACCATTCCGTGGCGGATAAGCACCGGTTTTCCCAGAGAAATATCGACGTTCTGGACATCTCGGACAATCAGCTCAAAACGCTGACCTTTGATTCGATCATGGAGAAACTGCCGCTCTGGTATAAAAAGGCGGTCATGGAGCGGGACTATGAGGCGGAGACCGCCTTAAAACGGCTGAACCGCTGGAGGCAGGTTTGGTTCGTCACCTGCCAGAAGCTGCTCGGCGACAAAACGTTTACGACTTACATGCAGAAAATGCTAAAGGTGCTTGACGAGGTGTACGGCAATCCGGTCGATATCGAGTATACGGTCAACATCGACGAGAACGGGGAGTTTGTCGTCAACCTGCTGCAGTGCCGGCCGCTTTACACCGGCACGAAGGGCGGAACGGTGGATATGCCGAAGCTTCCGAAAGAGGATATTTTCTTTGATCTGAGGGATTCCTCCATGGGCACGTCCCGTGAGATGAAGGTGGAGGTCGTTGTGCAGATCGACCCCATCGAATACTATGAATATCCTTACAAGCTGAAACCGCAGGCAGCGGAGGCACTGCGGAAGCTGAACCTGCATTACCGCGAACAGGGAAAGAAGATCCTGCTGATGACGCCGGGGCGTGTGGGAACGTCCTCGCCGGAGCTCGGCGTGCCGGTGACCTTCGCTGCCATCTCCGATTGCTGCGGCGTCTGCGAGGTATCCGATAACCGTGCGGGCTATATGCCGGAACTCAGCTACGGCAGCCACCTGTTCCAGGATCTGGTAGAGGCGGATATTTTTTACTGCGCTCTGTGGAACGACCACCGGACGCCGGTCTACGAGGAACATTTCTTCGCGGATCTCGAGAATCATTTCCCGGAGATCTGCCCGGACATGGAACCGCTGTTTTCCATGTTCCGAGTGGTCGAGCCGGAGGATCTGTACTACTGGAATGATGTGAAAACGGGACGGACGCTGTGCGGGAGGCGGAGAGACCGGCAGCCGGAGTGAACACTTCCGCTGAGCATTTAATGCTGCAAGTCACATCCTTACCAGTTTGTACTTTGGTCGGGCAGGCACGCCCCACAAGGGGTATGCTGAATCGACCTGCGCTTTTTAATACAGAGAAGAATCCGTTTCGGAATGTACGGATTCACATTGACATTGTTAAATGATTATGCTACTTTTATGTGAACAGGTGTCGGATTTATAATGGACAGGATATAATCGTGTGTATTTGCTGTTCATAATAAACCCGGTGAAAAGGGAAACAGGTGCGATTCCTGTACGAACTCGTCACTGTAATCGGGGAATGCAAGGCCATGGCGCACAGTCAGTTCATGTGTGTCGGACGTCACTGAGAGATCGGGAAGGCGGCTTTGCGTGAGGATCCGTAAGTCAGGAGACCTGCCTGTACCGTGTATCCGCGGAGCGTTTGGATGTGCAGGGGCGCGTAAGAAGTCAGCAGCTTGCGCTGCACGCGTCTCGCGCTGCGAGTCGGAGCGACAAGTCGTCTCCCGCCCGATCTGCGTGTACAACGGTTGCGATGGGGGATATTCCCCGGGCCACGAGTAACTGGTCGCAGCACATATCACATTCGGTCAGCCTTACGGACGGCCGGACACAGGCAGGCTGGATTGTATTTTCACGTCGGAGGATTTCAATGCAGGCTGCTGATATCAGTGTATATATTGCGCCCTTTTACGAGATGCCCTTATGAAAACATATAAGGGTATTTTTTATGTTTTGTAAATGTGTGCATGGCATTTGTTCAGGACGGTTTCGGAGGCCGGATGCCGGGCGCACGCAAAGTGAAGGGAGGAACACATGAAAAGGAAACTGGTTGTTTTACTGGCGGCAGCGCTGACGTCCGGGCTGATTTTTGCCGGATGCGGCAGCACGGAGGAGACGGGTACGGCAGACGTGAGCACCGCGGAGGAAGAACTGAGCGCGGATGCGGATCAGGCAGCGGCGGATGAGGTGGCCGCTCTGATCGACGCGATCTATGTGCAGGAGAGAACACATGAGACAGACGCGCAGTGCGCGGCGGCAAAGGAGGCATGGGACGCATTGACAGATGAACAGAAGGAACTGGTACAGGGAGAGAATGCCGACCCGGATTACTTCGGCAGAGACACAGGAGATGCGTCGCTGGACGATCCGCTTAATCAGGACGGGATCGGCGAAAATGAGATTCTCGTTGTCAGCTTCGGGACGTCTTTTAATGACAGCCGTGCGACGGACATCAAGGGCATTGAGGACAGCATTCAGGAGGCTTATCCCGACTGGTCTGTGCGGCGCGCGTTTACATCCCAGATCATTATCAACCACATTCAGGCGCGCGACGGCGAGTTCATTGACAATGTGGATCAGGCGTTGGAGCGGGCCGTTGACAACGGTGTCAGAAATCTGGTGGTGCAGCCGACGCATCTCATGCACGGCGCGGAGTACGATGAGCTGGTGGAGACGCTGGCGGAGTACGAGGATCAGTTTGAGAGTGTATCGGTGGCAGAACCTCTCCTGGGAGAAGTCGGCGACGACGCGACCGTGATCAACGAAGACAAAGCGGCGGTTGCGGAAGCGGTTGTGTCGGCCGCAGTGGAAGATGCCGGTTATGACAGCCTTAAAGCCGCGGATGAGGACGGAGTGGCCTTTGTCCTCATGGGACACGGCACGTCGCACACGGCGAAGGTTTCCTACAGCCAGATGCAGACGCAGATGAGCGAACTCGGCTATGACAACGTGTTTATCGGCACTGTTGAGGGTGAGCCTGAGGATACCGCGTGCGAGGCGGTGATTGAGGCGGTGAATGAGGCCGGATATACAAACGTGATTCTCCGTCCGCTCATGGTTGTGGCGGGCGATCATGCAAATAACGACATGGCCGGCGAGGATGATGATTCCTGGCTGAGCATGTTTGAGGCGGCCGGACTGTTTGAGAGCGTGGATACCCAGATCGCCGGACTCGGCAGAATCGACGCGATCCGGGAGATTTATACGGCGCACACCGCGGAAACGATCGAAGCACCGGGGCAGGAAACGACGGCAAATGATACGGATGCCGCAGCCGTACCGGAAGACGGCGTATACACGGCCGAGTTTCATACGGACAGTTCCATGTTTCATGTCAATGAAGCGTATGACGGTAAGGGAACCCTGACAGTGGAGAACGGTGAGATGGTGATCCACGTGACTCTGGTTTCCGAAAATATCGTAAATCTGTATGTCGGAACAGCCGAAGATGCGCAGAAGGACGGCGCAGAGCTGCTCGAACCCGCGGAGGATACGGTTGTCTACAGCGACGGGACAACGGAGGTCGTCTACGGATTTGATGTGCCGGTTCCGGTCATTGATGAAGAGTTCGACGTAGCGATCATCGGGACAAAAGGTGTCTGGTATGACCATAAAGTCAGCGTATCGAACCCGGTACCGGCGGAGTGAGAATATTTCAGACATATACAGTCGGAGAAGCGGGGAATCGCCCGGATATTGGCGATCCCTATGTATTTCGGGCGGCACCGCTAAAATGAATCTGGCTCTTCCGACTGTGGCTTTTTTGCGATGATCAGGGAATAATAGCCGGCATCATCCGGTATTTCGTCTGCGCCGTGATATATTTTTTCTTCCGGCATGCCGCAGTTTTCCACCATGACAACGTCAAGGCCGCTTTCGCGGAGCAGAGTTTTGACCTCGTCCATCCGGTGTCCGGATTTCATCAGGATATAGTTGCCGGGAAGGTCGAACGGTTTGCGGACATGGTGCGCCGTGTCCGGAGCATACATGGGGGCGGGGTGCTGAGGAACAGGCGGATTGTCCGGAAGGTGGTGCGCTGTGTCCGGAGCATGCATGGGGGCGGGGTGTTGCGGAGCGGGCGCTTCACTTCGGACATGATGTGCTGCGGGCAGTATATGCAGCGGCTCATTCCACTCGGCCAGGGAAATCCCGGTCCGCGCCGCCGCCGCGCAGAAGGAGGGCACGCCGTTTACCAGTTCTGTCCGGTAACCGCGCTCCGTGATATATCTCTGTATATACAGAAAGGTGGAATAGATCGTGGAATCCCCCAGCGTGAGGTAGACGACGTTCTGTCCCTGAATCAGGCGGGATTCCAGAAGATCTGCCGCCTTTCTGTGATTTCGTTTCATCTCTTCCCGGTTCATCACCATGGGCATGCTGACCGGGAGAAGCGTTTTCTGCGCCAGTTCCGGGACAGCCTGTACGGCGATCTGATAAGCGACGGTTTCGCGTGCGGCGGAGCCGGGGAGCGCGATCATCTCTGTTTCGCGGATGAGACGGACGGCCTTTAAGGTCATCAGTTCCGGATCGCCCGGGCCTACGCCCACGCCATATAATACACCTGTCATGTAAGCCTCCTTTTTGCTGCATAAATTTCGAAAACACATGCGCACCGCTCTCTGATTAACCGGACATTTTAATTAAGAAGAGATGTACTTGTACTCTTAACGTACGTGATAAGACTGACGGTACCGGCTGATCGATCTGTCAGAAATATCGTCTTCTCATTATAAGATTCGAGCGACAAAAGGGTATGATACTACGGATTGCAGCTCTGCATAAGTTCGATAACGGAAATCAGAGATTTCTTATCTCACTTATCCCGCAATCCTAAAAACATTCGGAATCCGCTAAATTTGACCAAAAAACGGTCAAATTTGCTACTTCCTCATGTTTTTGCGGTCCCCAATGTCAGAAATGCGGATGCGAGCATCCGATTTCTGACCTTTTGTCCCTTGTATCATTATATTTGAGATAGATGGCAGAGAGGAAAATATTATGGCGCAATCAGAGCATACGCATTTTGATGAAACAGAAGAAACGTCTGCTGTCATCTGGACACAGGATCAGCAGAAGGTCATCGACCTGCGCGGCCGCAGCCTGCTTGTCTCAGCTGCCGCCGGATCGGGCAAGACGGCTGTCCTGGTGCAGCGTATCATTTCCATGATCACCGATCCGGAGCATCCGATGGATGTGGATGAGCTTCTGGTGGTGACTTTTACGAATGCGGCGGCAGCCCAGATGCGGGAGCGGATCCTGGCAGCGATTGAAAAAGCAGCGGACGCGGATCCCTCCAATGCGCATCTGCAGCGCCAGATGGCTCTGATCCACAATGCGCAGATCACGACCATAGACAGCTTCTGCCTGCATGTGGTTCAGAATCATTTCCACCGGATTGCACTGGAACCGGGCTTTCGCATTGCGGATGAAGGAGAGCTGACCCTGCTCCGCGAGGATGTCTGCAACGCGGTGCTGGAGCAGTTTTATCAGGAGCGGGATCCCGCGTTTTTACAGTTTGCGGACGGCTACGCGGGCGCGAAAAGCGACCGGCCGCTCCGGGATATGATCCTTCGCCTGTATGACTATTCCCAGAGCTATCCCTGGCCGGATGAGTGGCTTTCCTCCTGTGTCGGCCAGTATGAAGCGGCGGATATAAAAGCGCTGGAGCAAAAAGAGTGGGTGCGGGATTTTCTTGCATATCTGCGGATCCGGGTGGAAGAGCTGACCGCGCAATACCGGAAGGCGTATGCGCTTACGCTGGAGGAGGATGGTCCGCAGCATTACGAAGCTGTGGTGCGGGATGACCTGTATCAGCTGGGGAAGCTTCTCGAGGCGGCTGCCGGTGAGAGCGCCGCGGAGAACGGATCATCTCCTCATCGGGGTGCATCCGATCCGGAATCCGCTAAACAGCAGACAACAGACCGCGAAGCAGATGTGCAGCTCGTCCGCTGGCAGAACGCACTGCGGCGTATTCAATTTAAGACTTTGCCGGCTAACCGGAAGTATGCGGGAAGCGATGAAAAAAAAGAAGCGGTAAAATCCGCCCGCGATCAGGTAAAGGCACAGATCCGGAGTTTTAGCGAAAGATATTTTTCACCGGATCCGGAGGAGCAGCTGGAAGTGCTGCATAAGACCGGCGCCATGGTTCGAACGCTGGTTGATCTGACGAAAGCTTTTGCCGCCGCGTATGCGGAAGAGAAGGCGAAAAAGAACATACTGGATTTTTCGGATGCGGAGCATGACGCGCTGCAAATCCTGGTGGATCCGGTGACAAAGCAGCCGACGGAGACCGCGGCGGAGTACCGGGAGCGTTTCCGGGAGGTCATGATCGACGAGTATCAGGACAGCAATTATGTGCAGGAAGCGCTGCTGACCGCAGTTTCCGGCATCCCCGTTCAGCATGAGAATATGTTCATGGTGGGGGATGTCAAGCAGAGTATCTATCGGTTCCGCCTGGCGCGGCCGGAGCTGTTTATGCATAAATATGACACCTTTACTCTTGATGAGAGCCTGACGCAGCGGGTCGGCCTTCACCGTAATTTCAGGAGCAGAGGGGAGATCCTTTCCGCCGTAAACGATATTTTCGGACGGATCATGGGAAGGGATCTCGGAAATGTGGAGTATGACGCGGATGCGGCTCTTTACGGGAGCGATGAGGCGTCAGAGAGAAAACCCTCCGGGAGATCAGAAAAAACGGATGGTTCCGATGATACAAAACGGATATCCGATTTTTGCGGAAAAAAAGGAATGACCGGAGACGAACAGGCGAATCCGTACCGTCCGGAAACTCTGCTGATCGAGCCGGATCCTTCCGGACAGGATAACCGTCTCACCGAGGCGCGTGTGATCGCGCAGCGCATCCGCAGCATGGTCACAGAACAGCAGCTGCCGGGATGCAGATACCGGGATATTGTGGTTCTGCTCCGCTCGCTGACCGGTTGGTCGGATGCGTTCCAGACCGCGTTTGAGCAGGAGGGGATTCCGATTCTGGTTTCTTCTCGTACGGGATATTTTTCTGCGCAGGAGGTGCGGGTGATCCTCGCGATGCTGCGTATCATTGACAATCCGCGCCAGGATCTGCCGCTTGTGACAGTGATGAAATCGCCGATCGGGAATTTTTCCGACGAAGAGCTGGCGCGGATTCGGATTGCCGGCGGGAATCAGCCGTTTTACGCGTGTGTGGAGAAACTTGCCGATGCCGTCGGACCGTGCGGGACGGACGGAGCGGAGGGTCAGAATGGCATCAGCCTGCGCGCGGCGGACGGAACAGAAGATCAGGAGGGCGGCGGCATGCGTGGGGCGGACAGCGGGATGGAATCCATAACGCCGGCATTGCAGGATAAGTTTACAGCCTTCCGGGATCTCCTGCAGTCGTTCCGGGAGCGCGTGCCTTACACGCCCATACACCTTCTCATCCAGCAGATTTACGATGAGACAGGCTTCCGCAATTATGTCACGGCTTTGCCTGCCGGTGAGCAGCGCCGCGCGAATCTCGATATGCTGCTGGAAAAAGCGATCGCCTATGAGCAGACCAGTTATCAGGGGCTGTTTCATTTTATCCGCTACATCGACCACCTGATGAAATACGACGTGGATTACGGGGAGGCGGAGACGGTCAGCGAACAGGAAAACGCGGTGCGGTTGATGACGATCCACAAGAGCAAAGGACTGGAATTTCTGGTTGTTTTTGCAGCCGGGATGAGCAGGATGTTTAACATGACGGACGCGAACAGCAGTATGATCTTCCACCCGGAGTACGGCATCGGCTTAAAGCTGGCGGACGCGGAGCGGAGACTGAGGACAGACACGCTGATCCGCCGGATTTTTTCTCTGGAAACGAAAAAGGAAAGTCTGGGCGAAGAGCTGCGCGTGCTGTACGTCGCCATGACCCGCGCGGAGGAGAAACTGATCCTGACCGGAATGAAGCCGGTAAA
>JAJBVI010000074.1 GCA_020859905.1 Lachnospiraceae bacterium
GAAAGGAAATGCTTTCAGGCAATCCGGAAATGCTCGCGGAAACACAGATCGGTGTGCCGAATGCCGTACTTGTACAGACGGAGCAGTTTCTCTCAAAGGGCTGTACGGTCACCTGGCTTGCGGTATCTGGCCGGCTCTGCGGGTTTATTGTCCTGTCGGATACGGTACGGGATGAAAGCTCCGATATGGTTGATGCGCTGAAGAACCTGAATGCACAGCCTGTTCTTCTGACGGGTGATAACGAAAGAGCTGCCGCTGCCATAGCCGGTCAGCTTCACATCGAGGAAGTCCATGCAGATTGTCTGCCCGAAGATAAACTGAACCGGATAGAATCCTATCAGAAGAAGGACGAAGTGGTCTGCATGATTGGCGACGGTGTGAACGACGCTCCCGCACTCAAAAAAGCAAATGTCGGCATTGCGATGGGCGGCGCGGGCAGCGACATTGCCGTCGATGCCGCGGATATCGCCCTTGTGGACGATGAGGTTAAGGAGCTGCCCCATCTGGTTGCCCTGTCCAGACGAATGATGTCGACGATTAAACTGAATATGACGTTTTCCCTGACGCTTAATTTTATCGCGATCATCCTTGCAATCATCGGAACATTAAATCCGGTTGTCGGTGCGCTGGTACATAACACCGGATCGGTTTTAGTGATTATAAATTCATCACTGCTGCTGAAATGGAGGATGAAGTAATGGCTGTATTTCATTTTGCCAGATTTAACCGGAAGGAACGCTTCGGCTGCAGAGATGGTTGTTTCGTTAAAATCCATAAACTGTACATTTATTGAACAGAAAAGACTCGATTTTTGGTTGTTTTTTCCTGTTCCGGTGAGCTATAATACATGCGTATCAATGAACAGGCAGGATCGGCATGAATGATGGCGCTCCCGGGCCGCGGTCTGGGATGCCCATAGAATGGCAGTCCTGCGATCAATCAGAATTTGGAGGAAGAGACAAAATGGATACTTTAAAAGCTGAGAAGAGAGACATGTCAACGAAGGCGAAAAGGCTGCGCAGGGAGGGATATATACCCGGCAACGTTATCGGCCGCGAGATCGCCGGTTCCATTCCGGTGAAAATGGAAAAACAGACAGCCGAACGTGTGTTAAAGACAAAGAGGAAGGGCAGCCAGGTTTTGCTGGATATCGACGGGCAGAAGATGAATGTCCTGATCAAGGATCTGAACTACAACGCCATGAAAGGACAGTATGAGGAGATTGATTTCCAGGCGCTGGTAAGTACGGAGAAAGTCCACTCCGTTGCGGAGGTGGTACTTAAGAACCATGATAAAGTGCAGAACGGCGTCCTCCAGGTTTCCCTGGAAGAGATTGCTTACAAAGCCCTTCCGGCTGCTCTGGTCGAGAAGGTGGAGGTTGATGTCGGAGAGATGAAGCCGGGAGATACCATCAAAGTCGGCGATCTTCCGATTGCCAGTACAGAGGGTGTGGATCTGATTACGAGCAGAGAGACGGTTGTTGTTCTTCTCACCGAACCGCATGCGTCTGAGCCGGCTGCCGCAGAGGAGGAAGAGACCGAATCCGCAGAATAAGTCGGTTTATATCCTTGATATGATGATACAAGGGACAAAAGGATATGATACTACGGATTGCTATTAAGAGATTGAGGTCGGCACCGCATCCGTGTATAATGAGCGCATGAAGACTTTGATGGAAGACCTGCGGGCCAGGCGCCTCAGGCACGTTTATCTCCTCTACGGGGATGAGGCATATCTGGTTCGGCAGTACAAAAACAAATTAAAGGAAGCCCTGGCGGCGGACGGGGATTCCATGAACGCCGCTTTTTTTGACGGAAAGGATATTGATCCGAGGCAGCTGATCGACTTGGCTGAGACGATGCCTTTTTTTGCGGAACACCGCAGTATTTTTGTGGACGGCAGCGGATTTTTTAAAAAGAGTCCGGAGGATCTGGCGGCTTATATGGCGGAGATTCCTGAGACCACGTATTTCGTCTTTTCCGAGACAGAGGTGGACCGGCGCAGCAGGCTCTATAAGCAGGTGAAGAAACTGGGACATGCCGCAGAGTTTAAACGGCAGACGGACAGCAGCCTGATGAAGTGGATTGGCCGCAAGCTTGAACAGGAAGGTAAAAAAGCCGCCCGGCCGGCCATGGAGCTGTTTCTTGCAAAGACCGGCAGTGACATGGAGACGATAGACCGGGAACTGGAAAAGCTGCTCTGTTATACGATGGATCGGGACGCGATTACGGAACAGGATGTGGAGGCAGTCTGCGTCGAGTCGGTTTCCGGCAGGATTTTTGAGATGGTGGATGCCATTGCCGGGAGGAATCAGCAGAGAGCGCTGGAATTATATTATGACCTGCTGACGCTCAAAGAGCCGCCGATGCGCATCCTTTTTCTCATGATGCGTCAGTTTCAGACGCTGATGCATCTGAAAGAACTGGCAGCTCAGGGATTTGATCGCAAATCCATGGCGTCGAAAGCGGGCGTGCCTGAGTTTGCCGTCCGAAAATACATCGGGCAGTCGCAAAAGTTCGGCATCGGGCAATTGCGGCAGGCGGTCAGGGACGGCGTACAGGCTGATGAGGATGTAAAAACCGGGAAGGTGAGCGATCAGCTGGCAGTGGAGCTGTTTCTGATAACTTACAGCAGAGATGGTGAGTGATCAGTCGGCGGTGGAACTGCTTCTGATAACGTGCAGCGCTGACGATCCCGGAAAGTCCTGAAAGTGTGATAAGCATGAGATCGCGACGACAGCTGTGGTAGTGTGATAACCATCCATGGCGGCACAGTATCTTATGAATGTATGAAAAACCCCCGCGGCATGACGGAACCGCGGGGGTTGTATTTATTTATTCTGCTTCGAAACCGAACTGCCGTCCGGACAGTCTATGCGGTTTCGGACGAAGTGCCGTCCAGACAGTCCGCGCGGCTGCGGACGAACTGCCGGTACATCAGGCAATGCCGTTTACTAACTTCGCTAAACGGGCAACTTTTCGAGAAGCATTATTTTTATGATAAACGCCTTTCTGTGCTGCCTTGTCGATCCTGGAAGTAGCTGCGACCAGTGCGGCCTGCGCTGCTTCTTTATCGTTTGCAGCAACGGCTGCTTCTACCTTTTTGATAGATGTCTTCACCGCAGAACGGATAGATTTATTTCTCTCTGTCTTTGTCTGAGTAACCAGAATCCTTTTCTTTGCTGATTTAATGTTAGCCAATCTGTTCACCTCCCATTCTTGAGAATAGAATCAAAAATCGTTACATTAAAGCCGGACACGGACGTTCTTAATGTAAACATACTTGAATATTTTAATGCGTGCCCCTGAAATTGTCAATAGAATATCCGGAAAAACTCAGGCGTTTTTTCATAATTTTTAAATTTTTAACCATACTACTACAGCAAATGATAATAAACGCCGCGGCAGCAGCGGAGCGGAAGGTGACCGGCCGCGGACAGATATGGCTGAGAGTTATAGATTTGGGGGAGGGTGTACAGCAGCGGAGTGAAGCTGTTCGTCCACAGGTACATATGTGTGAGATTAGGAGAAACGGGAAATGTTTGAGGTGAGAACAGATCTGGCAGTGGAGGAGAATGAGCGGCTGCGGAAGCAGAATGTTTCGGCGCACGGTGTTTCCGTGGATGAAGAGAAGTGCGAGGACGGAAATATAACGGTCACCACGGTACGGATCGAGACGGAAAACGCGGTGCGGGCCATGGGAAAACCGAAGGGCACGTATATTACGCTCGAAGCGCCGGAACTCGCGGAGGAGACTGACGGATATCACCGCGGCATATCGGAAAAACTGGCGGAGCTTCTGCGTCGGCTGATTCCTGAGGAAAAACAGAACCGTTCGATTCTTGTGGCGGGACTGGGCAACCGCAGTGTGACGCCGGACGCACTCGGTCCCCGGGTGGCGGATCAACTCTGCATTACGAGACATATTCTTAAGGAGTACGGCTCGCTTGCTTATGGAAATGAAGGAGTACAGCCGCTCTCGGCGATTGTGCCCGGCGTGATGGCGCAGACCGGAATGGAAACGCGGGAAATTTTATCGGGCGTGGTTCGTCAGGTGAAGCCGGAATGCCTGATCGCGATCGACGCTCTTGCAGCCAGAAGCCTGAAACGTCTCTGCAGGACGATTCAGATTTCCGATACGGGAATCAGTCCGGGATCGGGGGTCGGCAATCATCGGCACAGCATCACGGAACAGACGCTGGGGATTCCCGTGATTGCCGTCGGTATCCCGACGGTTGTAGAAGCCGCCACGATTATACAGGATTTTATGTCGGAATGTCTGGGAGAGCTGCCTGAGCGCGATTGCATGCCGCAGCTGCTGTCTCTGCAGCTGAACCAGATGTTTGTAACGTCCAAGGACATTGACGCGCAGATCAGGCAGATGAGTTATACGGTATCCGAAGGAATAAATGCCGCGTTCTGCGGCAGGTGAAGAGACAGCACCTTACATGCGTGCATGACGGCGACCGGTTTTTCGGATTGCAGCGCAAGAATCAGACAGCTTCTTACGTGCGTGCATGACGGAGCCGCCTTTTTGAACTCTGCCGTGCATAGTTCGCGAGCCGGCGGCTCGCTCACTATCCGGGCTTCGCCCTATATCAGAATTCAGGAAGGCAGTTCCGCCAAGCAAGCATGACGGAACTGCCTTCCTGAATTCTGCTGCACGGCTCATTGCCTGCGAATAAAATCCGGTCAGGCTCATATACTTGATATGGGGCGTCGTCAGGTATGCTGCGTGTTACAAAAAATAGGCTGAGAAAACAGAGAAGAGGAAAACAGACAGTCATTCTGCTTTGCGCGGTGATGACGGTTTTTTTCTGCTTTCTTTTAGGGATAACGATTAAGAATCAGATTACGGTGAACCGGTTGAGTTACGGTCTGTGCTGTCTGGTCTTGGAACAGATCTCGCCGAATCTGTCGCAGGGCGATTCCGCCCTGTTCTATGAGGATGAGGATACCGGAACCGTTTATGAGACGCGGACGGAGAGCAGCCTTGTCTATGAAAATATTCTTGCGCGGAATGTGACGGATGAGAACGCTGCGGAGGCGGATTCGGACGGAACGGGCACGGGTTCAGACGGAACGGGCGCCGGAGCGAACGATGATACGGGCGCGGACGGAACGGGTGCCGGAACGAATGGTGTCGGCATGGGTTCGGGCGGCACCGGCGGAACGAACTCCGGCACAGAATCAGGCTCAGGCGGATCCGGGACGGAATCAGGCGGCTCAGCCGGAGGGCAGGAAGGGGCATCCGCGGCTTCCGTATTTTCCCTGGAAAAGCTCAATGATTTTGACTACCTGATCCAGAATTTTTACACGGTTGACAGCACGACTACGATCAACAGCTCCCAGCTGAATGCGCAGGAACTTCTGAGCATCGACTGTTCCGTTGATAAAAGAACGGATGGGAATCCGCAGATCCTGATCTACCATACTCATGCCTCGGAAGGGTACAGTGACTCCGCGGCAGGTGATTATTCCGCGACGGTGGTCGGTGTGGGGGAACGGCTGGCGGAAATTCTGGAAGATACATATGGATATCAGGTACTGCATGACACCGGCGTCTATGATACCGACCGCGATCGCGCCTACAGCGTCGCGGAACCGTATATCGAACAGATTCTGGAAGACAATCCTTCCATTGAAATTGTTATAGATCTGCACCGGGACGGCGTCTCTGACAAAACGCGGCTGGTTACGGAACAGAACGGCGTGCAGATGGCGCAGATTATGTTTTTTAACGGGCTGAGCCGGACGACGTCCATGGGTGATATTGATTACCTGGCAAATCCGTATATCACGGATAATCTTGCGTTTTCCCTGCAGATGCAGCTGGCAGCGGCAGAGATGTACCCGGACTTTGCGCGGAAAATATATCTGAAAGGGTACCGATATAATATGCATCTGATGCCGAAATCCCTGCTGGTTGAAGTGGGTGCGCAGACAAATACGCTGGAGGAGGCGCTGAACGCGATGGAACCGCTGGCTGAAATCCTGAACAAAGTCCTGAGCGGCGCCTGAACCGGGTACGGCAGTCCTTCCGTGCCGGATCCGGGAAGAGTACAGCCGCTCTGCTGAGAGCCGCCTGAAAGAAAAGCTGTGCAGGGCGTTCCTCCTGTGTTATCCGTATAAAACGGTTTTCATGTGTTATCCGCATAAAAACGGTTGTTTTTTCGGACAAAAAACGATATACTGATTTTATTGTGATTCAGGAGGATTTGATCTTGACTGACCAGAGTAAAATCAGGAATTTTTGTATTATCGCACATATCGACCACGGCAAATCCACGCTGGCGGACCGGATCATCGAGATGACCGGTCTTCTGACCAGCCGGGAGATGCAGGCACAGGTGCTTGACAATATGGAGCTTGAGCGTGAACGCGGCATTACGATCAAGGCGCAGGCAGTCCGCATCGTTTATCAGTCGCGGGACGGGGAGGAGTATATCTTCAATCTGATCGATACGCCTGGCCATGTGGATTTTAACTACGAGGTTTCCAGGAGTCTGGCCGCCTGTGACGGCGCGATCCTGGTGGTGGACGCGGCACAGGGGATTGAGGCACAGACGCTGGCGAATGTCTATCTGGCGCTGGATTACGACCTGGATGTCATGCCGGTGATCAATAAGATCGATCTGCCGAGCGCGGATCCGGACCGCGTAGTGAATGAGATCGAGGATGTGATCGGGATTGAGGCGCAGGACGCGCCGCGCATTTCCGCGAAGACCGGCCTGAATGTAGAACAGGTGCTGGAGCAGATTGTGGAGAAGATTCCGGCACCAGACGGGGATCCGGACGCTCCGCTGAAGGCGCTGATTTTTGATTCTGTCTATGATTCCTATAAGGGAGTGATCGTTTTTTGCCGTATCCGCGACGGGCGCGTGCGGACAGGCACGCCGATCCGGATGATGGCGACAGGGGCGTTGGCCGATGTGGTCGAGGTCGGTTATTTCGGCGCAGGGCAGTTCATTCCCTGTGAGGAACTCTCCGCCGGCATGGTCGGCTATATCACGGCGAGCATCAAGAATGTCAGGGACACCCGCGTGGGCGACACGATCACGAACCGGCAGGAGCCGTGCGCGGAACCGCTGCCTGGTTATAAGAAGGTAAACCCCATGGTTTACTGCGGTCTTTATCCGGCCGACGGCGCTAAGTATCCGGATCTGCGGGATGCGCTGGAGAAGCTGCAGTTGAACGACGCGTCCCTGTTTTTCGAACCGGAGACGTCGATTGTCCTCGGTTTCGGTTTCCGCTGCGGATTTTTGGGACTCCTCCACCTGGAGATCATCCAGGAGCGCCTGGAGCGCGAGTATAATCTTGACCTGGTGACGACGGCGCCGAGCGTGGTTTATCATGTCCATAAGACGGACGGCACGGTGCTCGAGCTGACGAATCCGTCCAACCTGCCCGAGCCGACGCAGATTGATTACATGGAGGAACCGATGGTGAACGCCGAGATCATGGTGACCAGCGAGTACATCGGCGCGATCATGGATCTCTGCCAGGAGCGCCGCGGCATTTACATCAGTATGGAATATATGGAAGAAACGCGGGCGCTGCTGAAATATGAGCTTCCGCTGAATGAGATTATCTATGATTTTTTTGATGCGCTGAAATCCCGGTCGAGAGGGTACGCGTCTTTTGACTATGAGATGCAGGGTTACCGCCGTTCGGATATGGTGAAGCTGGACATCCTGATCAACCATGAGGAAGTGGACGCGCTGTCCTTTATCGTATTCGCCGGCAGTGCCTATGAACGCGGGCGGAAGATGTGCGAAAAGCTGAAAGCGGAGATCCCGAGGCACCTGTTTGAGATTCCGATTCAGGCGGCGGTCGGCGGCAAGATCATTGCGCGGGAGACCGTCAAGGCCATGCGCAAGGATGTGCTTGCAAAGTGCTACGGCGGCGATATCACCCGGAAGAGAAAGCTGCTGGAGAAGCAGAAGGAGGGCAAGAAGCGCATGCGCCAGGTCGGGAATGTAGAGATTCCGCAGAAAGCCTTTATGAGTGTGCTGAAACTGGACGAGAATTAATGCTTTCAGCCAAAGTTTCTGCGCAAATCTCTGAGGGCATTTTTCTGAGGGCGCGGCGGAAACTTCTCAGCGCCGGGTTGTCGCACGGGAATACGTACAGGCCTCAGCGCCGGGTTGTCGCACGGGAACACGTACAGGCCGTGGTGCCGGGCTGTCAGCTGCGGGGTACGCCATGAGAAATCTGGAACTGTATGTCCATATACCGTTTTGTATAAGAAAATGCCTGTATTGTGATTTTTTGTCCGCATCCGCGGAGGCATCGGTGCGGCATGTATATATAAACCGTCTGATCGACGAGATCCGGACGTACGCGCCGGATTACCGGGACTGCCTGGTGAGCAGTATTTATATCGGCGGAGGGACACCGTCGATTCTGGAACCGGTACAGATTGAGGGACTGATGGAGGCGCTGTGCGGAAATTTCCGCGTGGCGGAGGACGCGGAGATCTCTATCGAATGCAATCCCGGGACTCTGACGGGCGAAAAAGCCGCGTCCATGCGGCGGTCAGGCATCAACCGCATCAGCTTCGGTCTGCAGTCGGCGGATGACGCGGAACTGCGAACCCTGGGGAGGATTCATACCTTTGCGGACTTCCTGCGGAGCTTTTTCAGTGCGCGGGAGGCGGGCTTTACAAATATCAATGTGGATCTCATGTGCGCCCTGCCCGGGCAGAGCGTGAAAAGCTGGGAACGGACGCTGCGGCAGACAGCGGATCTGTGTCCGGAACATATATCGGCCTACAGCCTGATTCTGGAAGAGGGAACGCCTTTTTTCGAACAGTTTCGCGAGGACGGGCTGGCGCGGGAGAGAGGTGATATGCCCGCGTTTCTTCCGCCGGAGGAGGAAGAACGCCGGATGTATGATCTCACCGGGGAGTACCTGCGGGAGCGGGGCTACCGGCGCTATGAGATATCCAACTACGCACTGCCGGGGTATGAGTGCCGGCACAATATCGGTTACTGGACCGACAAAGAATATCTGGGGCTGGGACTCGGTGCCTCTTCCCTGATTGAGAATGTGCGGTTCCGGAATACGGATGTTCTTGCGGAATATCTTTCGCCGCGCGGATATGCGGACTCCGGCAGGACAGGCTCATATACGGGTTTATATGCCGGCCGGGAGGAAAAAGAGAGGAATCATGCCGACGGATCAAAACACACTCCGGTCAGTGAATTATATGCCGGCCGGGAGGAAAAAGAGCAGACACGGACCGACGTTTTTCCTCCTCGCCGGGAGGAGGAACGCCGGGGCAGAAAGGAGGAAATGGAGGAGTTTATGTTCCTCGGACTCCGGATGACGAGAGGGATTTCGCGGGCGGAGTTTCGGGAACGGTTCGGCGTGATGCCGGAAGAAGTATACGGAAACGTTTTAAAGGGGCTTAAGAATGAAGGACTTCTGGATATATCCGGGGGGCAGATTTTTCTGACACGAAAAGGCGTGGACGTGAGCAATATGGTATTTATGAAGTTTCTGTTATGAGGGTTTTACGGAGGAAACAAAATGTTAGCAGCACAAATCGCGGCGGTCGCCGTATTCGTTGTCATGTTTCTGCTGATTGTGGTCGATAAGATTGAGAGACATTATATTACGCTGGTCTGCGGACTGGCCACTCTGGTTATCGTGTTTGGCGTGATCATGAGAAACGGCACGGCCGTCTGGGATATCATCAATGTAAGCCAGATTTTCACGGTTGATTTCTGGTACAGCGCGGGAGATACCGACGAGGCGACAACGGGCATCAACTGGGAGACGATCATCTTCATTGCCGGGATGATGGTCATGGTCGAGGGCATGGCGAGGGCTGGATTTTTCCGCTGGCTCTGCATGTTTCTCGCCAGGCTTGTGAACTATAAACCGATCCGGCTGTTTATCGCGTTTATGGTCATGTCGGCCATACTCGCCATGTTTATTGACAGCATTACAGTGATTCTGTTTCTGGCGGCGGTTATGATCGAACTGTCAAAGCTGCTGAAGTTTAATCCCGTACCGATGATTCTGTCGGAGATTTTCTGCGCAAACCTGGGAGGCTCGGCGACGATGTGCGGAGACCCTCCGAATATCATCATCGGCACATCTCTCGGCTACACATTTACGGATTTCGTCACAAATACCGGCGTGATCGCGGGAATCAGCCTGATTATCACAGTGATCTATTTTTATTTTGTTTTCCGCAGAGAGTTTCAGACGGCTGAAACGCAGGCCGTTGACCTCTCCGCCGTGCCGGATCCGAAGGATACCATTGAAAATAAAAGCATGTTCGCGGTCAGCACCGTGATCTTCCTGGCGGCGGTGATCCTGCTGGTGACGCACGCGCAGACCGGTATGTCGGTGGCCCTTATATGTGCGGGCATTGCTATCGTAACGCTTCTCACATCCTGCAGACATAATCAGCAGATGGTGAAAAAAGTGAAT
>JAJBVI010000137.1 GCA_020859905.1 Lachnospiraceae bacterium
CGGATCTTCCCAGACTAAACCCGGACAGCCCAGCGTATGCAAAACCCATGTAAAGCCGGAGTCGTTTCCGGCTTCCGCCGCCTCATGAAGCAGCAGGGCGGCATATTTTTGAAGATCGCCGTATGCGCCGGATCCTTTTTTCATATACATCGCTCCCCGGGAAGGTATGTCCCCGGTTCTCTCCGCCAGGATCCGGCTGCCCGGCGGCAGCTGCCCGACAGAAAATCCGGAAAAATCCTCATCCCGAAACATGTCATTGTCGCCATCCGGCCGCAGCCCGGAAAGCATATCCGACAGACGTTTTTCATTCAGGCCGCGACGGAGAGCCTGTCTGAGTTTCTCCGCCTTTTCTCTGCTTTTATCAAACAAATGATTATTGCGCGCAACAGTTATGTTCGGTATCGCCATATCATTTTCCTCCCTCTTTCTTCTCCGACCGTAACTGTTCAGTACCTTCACAGTTACGAGTTCTGTCAGGTTCATCATTTCCCCTCTATGGTACTATGCATTACTTCGTACATACCTGCTCCTGCGGTTCGATCCGATAGCCCCTTGCCGTCAAAAACTGTCCCAACGGGCTTTCAAGCAGGTGCCGTTTTGCCTGCTCTGTCTCATGGCCGGAAAAACAATCCTTCCTGAAAAGCAACCGATTCAGGATCTGTGCATCCGGTCGGAATCCGGCGTCATACAATGCTTCCAGCAGGTTCCGATTCCATCCGTACTCCCTGCATATTTCCTCATAGGTAAGCAGCCACGGATCCGGGCAAACATGTTCCAGCACATAGCGGATAATCTCCGTGTTTTGGCAGGCGCACAGGATCTTCTGTCTGGCTTTGTCCCGCATACTGCAGACAGCGCCATGCTTTTGCAGCATCCGAAACGTTTCATAATGACCGCCGAGCATCGCCGCTTCCGGCGTTGTGTAGAGCATATATACGGAAGGCAGGACATCTCTCCCCGTTGTATACATACCGAAGGATCCGCTGACATCATCGCCAAAGTCTCTTTCCGTCACCGCAAAATCATAGCGGCACTGCAGCCGGACGGCCCCCTCCAGATGCTCCGCAATCTCCCGGTTGATCCCGAGCGGCGGCATGCCGCCGTCGATCATGCGTTCCAGCTCTTCCGTCTGCCCCGTCAGTGCGAGAATAACAGGTTCCGTCAGGATATATTCCATATGGATCTGCCCGGCATCATATTCCCCGGACAGGGTCTTCGTATACAGTTCCAGGCGTTCCTCATCAAAGTCTGTCTCATTGCCGTATCTGATTCTCATTCCGTTCCTCCTTTCACCGGCGCGAATGCCGTGGCCTTCATGGGCTGAAAGCCGATTCTACGCGCTTCCTCGTCCCCGGGGATCAGTTCCTTCAATGCCTGTTTCACATCCTCCGCGGAAAGCCGGCTCAGTTCCCGCACCGGAATCATTTCCGCCGACCAATCAGGCGGCACCGTCAGGAGCGTTCCCGTCGGCTCATTTTCCCAGCCTGACCCGGAAATTCCCCCGGCATCCCCGACGCGTTTCGCGCTTCCGGCAAGCAGCCTGACGGACTGGATCTCTATGCTCCGCTCCACAACCTTCCGCATCTCCCGCGCGTTTCCGAATGATTCCTTCCGGATACTGCGCATCCTCTGAAGATATCTTCGCAGATCGTCCTCCACACCCTTCTGCACACGATAACCGTAATCCTTCACCATTTTCACAAAAATCTGCAGCAGTTCCCGGTCACTGTAGGACGGAAAAGAAATCACATCAGAGATTCTGGAACGAAGACCCGGATCCAGATCCAAAAATTTTTCAACCTGATCCGGGTATGTCGCAAAAATGACGGTTGTCTGCGGATTCTCTTCCATATGCCTCACCAGCTCCGTCACGGCTTCCTCCGTGAATTCATCCGAAACCGTCAGGCATCCGGCCTCATCGATCAGGATCACGCCGCCGTCCGCACGCTGAAACAGCTTCCGGATCTTCGGAGCGGTATGCCCCACGTACTCGCCGATCAGATCCGCGCGCTGTGCCCGGATAAATGTGCCGTTTGTGACCCGCTCCTGTGCCAGTATCTTTGCATAGAGAGAAGCGACCTCGGATTTTCCGGTTCCGGGGGCGCCGGAGAATGCCAGATGATGATAGCGGCGCCGCACCGGCTCCCCGGCCGCGCGCCGATGCTCCTCCATCACTCTGGCCGCGCAGACCCGTTCCACCATCTTCTTGACGCCTGACAGACCAATCAGCCTGTTCAGGCTGTCCATGGGATCCGCCTCATCCCGGACATAGGTCAGGGCAAAATCAGCTGCCCGCAGCACACTTTCCCCGCGCATTGCGGCACTCGCACCCGCATTCTCCACATACCGGAAAATATCCATCTCCCGGAAAAAACTCCCGCGGTACCGCTTCAGATCACGAAGCAGCGCGCGTGGGTTCAGACCGGATGTCCGCAAATCCCAGTCGGTCCCCGCCGCAGGCGCCTCAGGCAGACATGTCCTGATGCCGACCTGTCTTGCGAGCGCATGCGCAGCAAGCCCCAGATACTGCTCCATCAGGAATTCATACCAGCTCTCTTTCGGTCTCCTGATGGAAATAACCCGGAACTGCTGCTCAAAAATCAGGCGCTCCGCGGCCGTCTCATCCGGATTTTCCGGACGGGTCCAGATCATCAGGATCTCCGGTTCCAGACCGCGGATTCGTTCCAGAAGCTCATGCCGGATCCCGTCCGGACATTCCAGAAGGAGAAAACGGGTTTCCCGCATTTTCCTCTCCATCCTTGCAGCCATTGACAGATCAAACTGGCCCGACATGCTCTCCGCCAGGCGTTTCTGCATATCCTCCTGTTCCGGGAAGAAAAAAGCCTGATCCAACAGGAAGCAGTCCCTGTCTTCTGCGCCGGTGTATTCCTCCCAGCCGTCCTCGTCTTCGTCACCGTCTATATACTCGATATCATCCGCGTCCGGATCCGTAAACAGATTCAGCTGCGCCCCGGCAAACAGCTCCGTATGCAGATTCGATTGATCCGCTGAAAACGACCCCGGCGTGAATGCAGGATTCGCGGTGCTAGCGCCGGATGCATTCCCGCTGTTTTTCTTCAGGGAATCCGGATCCATGATCTGCCGCAGCATATACATCATGGTCTCTCTCCCATTCATGCCGTTTCGGCACCCGCCATCGGGTGACGGCACTCCCGTGTCCGTATCCGGGATGAGGGCATTCGGTTCCTGCCTTTCCATGCCCGTATCCGGAATGCCGCTGTTCGGCTCCTGCATTTTCGCAATTTTGTCCGGGGTGCCGGCATTCACTCCCGATACTCCCATGCCCATATCCGGGACGGCGCCGTTCAGTTTCAGATTGACAACGGCTGCCGCCGCCTGCAGGGCAATCTCCCGGTTCGGCGCGCGGAGGACAAGGCGCCAGGCCTCGTCCTCATACATCCGGGCACAGGCAGCGCAAATCTCCCGCAGATGTTCCATCCGGCTCAGTACATCCGTTCCGACCTTCCGGTAAACCATATAGTGAAGCCCCTCCTTCTCTGTCTCCTGCACCGGCTGTGTCAGCATACATTCCTTCCCGATCATTCTTTTCCCTCCTCTGCCGCCAGCTTTTTCATCTCTCTTGCCAGCGTCTGCTTTCCGTCGATCCGGTTCATCTGCGCCGCAATCTGCCGGAAACTGTCATTTCCTTTCAGCGCAAGCAGGTATCCGGTTCGCCTGTCGGTACACAAAGCGGAAATAAAATACTCCATCTCGCTGCCCTCCTGAAACAGGAAGGTGAGAAACTGAAGAACATTTCGAAGCGACACATGCCACTCGTCAAGGCTGCGCAGCAGATCCTCCGGAACGCCTGCTGCCTGATCCAGACTGCCGCGAACCCCCTGCTGCCCGTCCGCCTGATCCGGGTTGCCGCAATCCTCCTGCTGCCCGTCCGCCTCTCCGTCGCCGGTTCCGGATCCTTGAGTATCCCCCCGTTTTCCGGTCTTCCATCCGGCCGCGACAGGAGCGGCCATGGCGCGCAGCTTACTCAGAAACAGCATCATCAGAAACCACCGAATCTGATAAGCGTCATGTTTCCGCTTCTGCGCCGTCTTCGCCACCTTCGCCGCGATGTCCGGGATATTCTCCCCGCGCAGCACCGCATCGATCTCCTCCGATGTCAGCACAGCCCGCAGAAACCGGTAGCTGTTTGCAAAATCCACTGCAGTTTCTTCCATGCGGATAAACTGCCGCACCAGATTATCATCAACCGGGAAACCCAGACGCTCATTGGCCAAAATGGCGTTTGACAAATCCTCCCATCCTCTGGCTGTCACGATCTGAACTGTCCCCTGCTCCCTGCGGTACTGGTAAAAGGAGTCCGGATGATCCCTGACGTAACTCATCACAATGGGGTGAACCCCGATCCGATCCGCATATTCCATCCATACATTGACGTCCGGCGCAATCTCGATCGTCCGCAGGCGGTCAGTCGTCACCGCGTCAAAGCTCCGGACCGACCGGTTATATTCCGGCGGATTCCCCGCCGTAACGATGACCCAGCCCTCCGGGATCCGGTGTGTGCCGAAGCACTTGCTCTGGAGAAACTGCAGCATCACCGCCGAAAGCATTTCCGATACACAGTTGACCTCATCCACAAACAGGATTCCCTCCCTGTGCCCCGCCCGCATGGCGCCATAAACCGCGTCCACAATCTCCGACATGGTATATTCTGTCGCCCGGTAGGTTTTCCCCTCAAATTCACGCTCCGCCATCGCCGGCATGCCCACCGCGCTCTGTCTGGTATGATGCGTCAGGCTGTAGCTGACAAATCCGAGTTCAAGTTCCTCCGCCACCTGAGCCGCCAGCTCAGTCTTCCCGATGCCGGCAGGCCCACACAGAAAAACCGGGCGCTGCTTATTCTGCGGCAGCCGGTACTGCCCCGACTCATCCTTCTCCAGATAGACCCTGACGCATTCCGTCAGCGCCCGCTTTACCGTCTTTACATTCATCTGTTCCATGCTGTATCCTCCTCATACCTTTCCAAAGACTCCATATCCTGTTCTGTCAGCTTCATCGTCTCCACCCATTCCGGGATGATGTCCTTTACATACGGCTGACACCCGTCATCCGGGAAAATAAATACCGTTGGATAATCCGGCTTCTGATCCGGAAAATCCCCTATCCCATCGGAATAATACAGCAGAGTGCCGACCATATCTATTTCCCCCGACTTCCGTTTTTCTTCTATATATTCGAACACCGGGACAAAACTGGTGCCGCCCCATCCATGCATCGTGCATTCCTCAAAATCCGGGATATCATCCCCCTGCCGGATAACGATCTCACTCTGAATCTCCGCGTCGCACTCCAGAATCCTGACCCGGACTTCTCCGCCGAATGCCCCCATATCACGCAGCAGGCTGCAGGTCTCCCGCAGAAACCGGGAAGCATAACCGGCACAGGATCCGGATGTATCGATGGCGATCACCAATTCTTTATTATCCAGCCGCTCCACATACTCCGCGGGTTCCAGAATCGGCATATCCCCATACAGCTCCATGCCGACCTGATACCACATCCAGTCATACTCAGACTCCTCCCGCTGCACAAGCTCCGCCATTCCGGCAAAGCGGCGCAGCAGCTCCCGATAATCCGAGGCATTCTCACTCTCCGCCCGGACACATATGCCCGCCGTTCCTGCCGCATGGGAAAACCATTTTCCCCCGGCGCTGTTGTTATCGGAAAAAACCATCTCCCGCAGCTGATCCCAGCCATCCCGCTCAGGCGGCGAATCATGATCCGGCTCTTCCCCGGTACCGGCTGCCAATCCCTCTTTACCGGCGGTCGGGTCATCCGATTCCCGATCTCCGGCCGCACCATCTGACCCACGCTCTCCTGCCGGCAGCCTCCCCGATAACCGAATAGCCGGATTCTCACGGTGCCACCAGTAATGATCATCACTCGAAAGCTTTCCGCCCAGCTGATCCAATGCCAGCTTCGCGTCACGGTCCTTCCGGCAAAACCGCACGAACGCATTCAGCTTCCGGTTCTTCAGCAGGCCATGCAGGTTTTCATAGCTGTTTTTAAAGGCCGATCCGCCGCCTTTGACCTTTCGTTTCTTTCCGGTCAGCTCCTCCATGATCAGATCCGTCTGGAAATCCGCGCACCGGTCATAAACCTCATCCTCCTCCCGCTGTTTTCCCCTCACATGCCCGAACAGGCAGTGAATCACGATATGAAGATACTGGTATTTCAGCCACCGGTAAGCCCTCTGCCCCTCTGTGTATGCCGAGATGATGGCCTCCGGCTGATAAAATAGATATGTGCCGTCCGTACTGAATCCTTTCGCCATCTCATCCGGCACGGGCGTCAGATATCGAAAAGCCGGCGTCAGGAAACGGTACTCCCTGCAAAGCTCCCCGATCAGATAATCCAGACCCCGCGCCGCCAGATCCGCGCGTTTTGCTGCTCTGTCCTCATTCATCATTCATCCCATCCTTTCGCAATTCGTATTCTACTCTCAGGGTTTTCAAAAATACATATGAGTGATGAAACTTTTTGTTTCAGGGACATCATTTTTTCCTCAGGGATGTTGTTTTTATGTCTGGGGATGCTTTTCTTTATTTCGGGGATAGTTTTCTTTTACTCCGGGGATGCTTCCCTTTTGTTACAGGGATTGTTTTCTTTTGTCCCGGGAATATTCATTTGCGATCAAATTTTTCCGTTTTCATTTCAGAAACCTACAGTTAAAAATTCTTTATTCTGTCATGTCCGTTTTCTCTCCTCAGGTACACAGACATAACTTCATATTTAAGCAACATCATCCATATTCCTCGTTCTTACCATGAAAACAACAAGTCCAGACAATACCCAAGAGAAAAAACATGTCCCCCGGACAAAATTTTTACATCCCTTCTATTTTCTGAAAATTCCCCTGCGTGTATAATAAGTATCACCGAAAGCGCGCTGTCCGGTTTCTTCCCGGAACAGCGTATTCATCATAAACGGGCATGTCTGCTGACGCAACGTGCCAACATCTATGAAAGACGGAGGATATGTCATATGATCACGAAACCGAAACCGGTTCTGCCGGAATATACGGAAATGCTTGATGGCACCTATGAGACAGAATCCTGCATCATCCGATACCGCCTCTCACGTCCGGTCTATCTGGCGTTAATCGGTGATACGGAGGCGCTTAAAAAGCTGACCCGCCGCGGACTGCCGCCATCCGGCGTCAGCCCGGAGATTCTGCGGCGGCTGCCGGAACCCATGGAGCTTGCCTGGGAAGTCAAAGAAGAAAAAACCTTCATGGATAGCGAGTTCGGCATCGATGAATCTCTGTTTCATGAAGGATTCGAACAGTTGGATATTTCCCGCTCTTTCCCCGCCACCGTATTCCGAACCACAGCGGAGGCTGCCATGGCGAGCGGACAGTCCCGAACATTTTTCCGTCTGCTGGAACAGGGCATGAAAATCGACCTGCGCTGCGAGCGTCTGCTTCAGGTATTTTATCACTGCGAGAACAAAGAGATCATCCGGTTTGTACTGGAACACCCCGAAACGCATTATGAGATGCTGGATTATCATTTCATTCTCCATCAGGTTTCATGGAACCTGCCGCTGATTGAAGCGCTGTACGACAAAGGCATACGCCCACCCGCTTCCTATTTGCAGGCACAAATATTCCCCTCTCTCCATGGCATGCCGCCGGAACGGGAGAATATGAAACGGAGAAATGACGTCCTTCGCTCGCCGCTGGGCAAGTTTCTTCTGGAGAAAGGCTACCGGGACTCCGTCGGACTGCTCGACGACGCGGCGGCCGGAGGAACATTTTTCACAGAACAGACAAACTGAAGGAGAATCCAAACATGCCTATTCCCATGAGCGCTTTTTATAAACCCTATGAAGCTGCCTGTATAGAAGCTATACGCAAGCTGATTCAAAAGCCCGGATTTGATCCGGCCGATTCTGAAAAACTGAATGAACTCCTGCATGAATTAAAATTCTGCTGCCATCCGATCGAGGATGACACACTTCCCGTCTGCCGGGCCGAAAACAGCAGCTTCGTGCTCCGGGGCGGTCTGCGGGAAACCTACGAATACAAAAACTATATCCGCTCTCTTCTGCATGAAGCCGCCGAAGCAGAAAACAAAGCAGCCTTTTCCTGCCTTCTGGCCGCCGCGGAGTATGTCGGTATCCTCTGGGAAGCCTTCGGAAACGCAATGCCGCCGGAACAGATCAGCGGGCTGTCCGTCAACGATATCCGGTGGGCACAGATTGATGAAACCATACGGCTTTCCTGTCGGAAAAGCTGCGGCGGCCATCAAAACTGCATCGAATGTCAGCTTTCCTTCCTCCGGGCCGCAGCGGCCGATCCGGAACAGTGCTGTATCACACAAAAACCGGACTATCTCCGCCTGATCACAGAGCGCTTTCCCATCGAAAACGAGGTGTTCGAAGCCCGGCGGCTGCGAATCCGCGGCGTCTTAAGCCGAACCAACGCCCCCGTCATCTACTGCACCATCCTGAACGGAGACATCCCCCTGCTCCAATATTGCCTCCGGCAGGGCATTCCGCTCAACGCGGACTGCGGCGATGACAGCCTTCTGGCGACGGAATATCAGCTCATCCCCCGAACTGCTTTCAGGGGTAATGACCGATACAAAAACAACGGGCAGCCGTTTGTCAGCTGCCAAAAGGATTGGGAGGCCGGTCACACCGGGGACGGCATGAGAGCCTGCCGGAAAGAAGGAGGCTACTACATCACCCGCGAAAATGACAGCATCGGCGTCTGCCTGTCTGCGTTTCATGACCCGCTGACGGCGGCCATCCTGTCACAGGATGCGGATATGATCACCTGTATCGCGGAAATGTTCCCGGAAATCACATGGAACGGCGCGTTAGAGCAGAGCATTGTGCATTCCGGCGCGGAGATCACCGCTCTGCTTCTGGAAAAATTTTCTGAGATTCTGGATTATATCAGTCCCGCCATGATATATGAAGGGAAGAATGTGCTGTTGCTGGAAGCATATCTCGGACGAGGTGCCGATCTCGGACTACTTTGTGAAGACCTGTCCGCGTACCTCGCTCAGCGGCAAATAAATCCATACTCAACCGACCGGATCACCTGCTGGCTGTCTCCGGACGAACCGGAACGCACCGCAGATTTTTACCGCCTGCTGACAGGAATGATAGAAGATGAGGCGCTTCACCATCAGATCTGCATGGACATTTTCTATGATATGGGAATTTCCTCTCCGGAAATCATGCTGGCTTTCCGCGAAGGGGAATCACGCCCTTGGGACATTTATCCGGCACCGACCGTGGAAAAGCATCCGGGACTGGCCGCGCTCTTTCATGAACTCTGCGTCAGCTGTAAGCAGGATTTCACGGAATGCCTGTTGAAATCCATGCAGGATTCCGATATGCACAGGCACCCCTTTTATCCCGGTTTATGGACGCTCAGACAGCTGGGACGCGGACGGCGGAAACCGTTTCTGACAGTCGATCTGTATGAGAATGAGAAGGAATGGATGAATCTGCTTCAATTGTTTCAATATATCTTTCCGTTCAAAACACAGGATTTCCGCCTTATCCTGAAAAACGCGGCGCCCGCCCGCATCCTGCCGCGGACGGATGTCTTCAACCAAGCGTTGTTGAAACACAAGGATCCTGCTCTGGTTCGCTATGCGGTAAAGCAGGGATATATCACCCGCGTGAACGCACTGGCACTTTACGACGAGGCGGCAGAAGCAAACCAGTGGGAGGCGGAGAAAGAAAAAATCAGCGAAGAGATCCTGCTCCTGCTGATTCAGATCGCCAACGGAACGTGGGCGGAGGAAATATAGAAACACACATGTGCTGCTATCGCAGCGCACGAACGTCTATGAAAGTGTCACGAACAATAACGGAAATGTATATTTTGTGAATATTTTGTCCATTAAAACATATAATAATCTTGTGATTATTTCTATCAGGGTGTCTGAAAAGCATTGACTTTTCCAAATGCTGATGTTAGAATGAGCACAGTGATCAGGTTGCAGAAACTTGCGATGCCTGCGACCGGAAGGAGGACCTGCGGGCCCTCTTTTCTTTTATGGAGATATGAAAAATGCCAAGACAGTCAATAAAACCATTTCTGACTTATTCCCAACAGCTTACTAAACTGGCGGAGGATAAAAAGCTTCTGATTCCTGATTCTGCCAGTGCGAAGAACGCATTAACGAGCATCAGCTACTATGCTCTGATTGGCGGTTACAAGTAACTTTTTTATAACCCAATGACGCGGCAGTATCTTCCGGGTACTACCTTTGACGACCTTCTTCAACTTTATTATTTTGATGAGTCTCTCCGTGCATTACTTTTTAAATATCTCTGCCATATAGAGCAGAAAATGCGTTCCTTGATTTCTTATCATTT
>JAJBVI010000195.1 GCA_020859905.1 Lachnospiraceae bacterium
AATGACGGCATATCCAGCACTATAACTTAAAAAATGATTGAGACGACACACTAGCTGAATTTATTCAGTTGGTCCGCTGTCAAGTTTGCCACAAAACTCAGCCGGAAGCTATTACGTTTACTATGCAACAGTCTCTTTTTGCGTATATGGCATCAATTATCCTTCTGATCTGACTCAGCCATGGTATACACCTGGCGTTTCCGCGCCATCTCATCGTTCTCCAGATATTCGTCATAGGTGGTAACCTTGTCGACCATTGTCCCGTTCGGCAGGAACTCGATGATCCGGTTTGCCGTGGTCTGTACGATCTGGTGGTCGCGTGAGGCGAAGAGCAGCACGCCCGGGAATTTGATCAGGCCGTTGTTCAGTGCCGTGATGGACTCCATGTCCAGGTGGTCGGTCGGCTCATCAAGGATCAGCACATTGGAACCTTCAATCATCATGCGGGAGAAGAGGACGCGCACTTTCTCCCCTCCTGAGAGGACGCGCATTTTTTTCACGCCGTCTTCACCGGGAAACAGCATGCGGCCGAGAAAGCCTCGGACGTAGGTGGCGTCCTTGATCTCGGAGTACCCGGTCAGCCAGTCTACGATGGTCAGGTCGGTGTCGAAAATCTTCGTATTGTCTTTCGGAAACCAGGACTGGCTCGTGGTCACGCCCCATTTATATGTTCCTTCGTCCGGCTCCATTTCACCCATGATGATCTTAAACAGGGTGGTCTTCGCGAACTCGTTGCTGCCGACAAAGGCGATCTTATCCTCGCGCCCAACGGTAAATGTGATGTCGTCCAGGATCTTTACGCCGTCGATGGTTTTGCTGATGCCTTCCGCCATGAGAACCTCGTTCCCGATCTCGCGGGACGGGCGGAAGTCAATGTAGGGGTATTTCCGGCTGGACGGCTTGATTTCATCCAGTTCGATCTTCTCCAGGGCGCGTTTCCTGGACGTTGCCTGTTTGGATTTGGAGGCATTGGCGGAGAAGCGGGAGATAAACTCCTGCAGTTCTTTGATCTTTTCTTCTTTTTTCTTGTTGGCTTCCTTCATCTGGCGGATCATCAGCTGGCTGGACTCGTACCAGAAATCGTAGTTGCCGGCATAGAGCTGAATTTTCGCGTAGTCGATGTCCGCGATGTGCGTGCAGACTTTATTTAAAAAGTAGCGGTCGTGGGATACGACGATGACCGTATTGTCAAAGGTGATCAGGAACTCTTCCAGCCACGCGATGGCATCCAGGTCCAGGTTGTTGGTCGGCTCGTCGAGGAGCAGGATGTCGGGGTTGCCGAACAGCGCCTGTGCCAGCAGCACCTTTACCTTCAGGGTGCCGGGCATATCGCTCATCATGGTATAATGGTACTCGGTGTCCACGCCCAGCCCGTTTAAGAGCGTGGCGGCGTCGGACTCCGCATTCCAGCCGTCCATGTCGGCAAACTCAGCTTCCAGCTCGCTTGCGCGGATGCCGTCCTCGTCGGTGAAGTCCTCCTTCATATAGATCGCGTCTTTTTCCTTCATGATGTCATACAGCCTCCGGTTCCCCATGATGACGGTATCCAGAACCGGAAACGCGTCGTATTTGAAATGATCCTGCTGAAGGAAGGAGAGGCGCTGCCCCGGCGTGATCGCGACACTGCCGTTCGTGGGCTCCAGCTGCCCGTTTAATATCTTTAAAAAGGTGGATTTGCCCGCGCCGTTCGCGCCGATCAGACCGTAGCAGTTGCCCTCGGTGAACTTGATGTTCACGTCCTCGAAGAGAGCTTTCTTTCCTATTCTAAGTGTCACGTTGTTTGCACTGATCATGTAACTGTCTCCTGTATATGCTTATTTTTTATATCGCTGCAGCCACTGCCCTGTTGCGGGCTGTGCCTTCCGGCGTTCTTTGCTTCTGTATCTGTCCATTTTACACAAACGCGGCGGATGATGCAATATAAACATAACTGTTTTTTTTGTATTTATTTCCGTAATTCGAAAAAAAAATTTCGAAATCCTCGGAATTTTTTGTGAAATCTGGTTGTTTTCTACGTTTGAATCAGTTAGAATAATAGTGATTGATTAATAGGGGAAAATGTTTAATCAATTATTTATAAAAATAATTCAGGAGGAATGAAAATGAAACGTTCTATGAAAACCATGGATGGCAACCATGCGGCTGCGCATGCTTCCTATGCGTATTCTGATGTGGCTGCGATCTATCCGATTACGCCTTCATCCGTGATGGCTGAAGCATCGGACGAGTGGGCGACGGCCGGCAGGAAGAATATCTTCGGCCAGACGGTCAGGATCACGGAGATGCAGTCCGAGGCCGGCGCTGCGGGCGCGGTACACGGCTCCCTGAGTGCGGGTGCACTGACGTCCACCTACACGGCTTCCCAGGGTCTGCTTCTGATGATCCCGAACCTGTACAAGATCGCGGGCGAGAGGCTGCCGGGTGTGTTCAATGTATCCGCCCGTACGATTGCCACCCATGCGCTTTGTATTTTCGGCGACCATTCTGATGTTTACGCATGTCGCCAGACGGGTGTCGCCATGCTCTGCGAGTCCGGCGTGCAGGAGGTCATGGATCTGACGCCGGTTGCTTACTGCTCCGCGATCAAGGGCAGGCTGCCGTTTATCAATTTCTTCGACGGCTTCCGTACATCCCATGAGATTCAGAAGATTGAGACCTGGGATTATGAGGATCTGAAGGATCTCGTGGATCTCGACGCGGTTCAGGCGTTCCGCGATTCCGCGCTGAACCCGAATCATCCCCGTCAGGACGGTTCCGCACAGAACCCGGACATCTTCTTCCAGGCGCGTGAGGCGTGCAATGTTGCGTACGACGACATGCCGGCGATCGTTCAGGGGTACATGGACAAGGTGAATGAGAAGATCGGCACGAACTATAAGCTGTTCAACTATTACGGCGCGCCGGACGCGGACCGCATGATCATCGCGATGGGTTCCGTCTGTGAGACGATCGAGGAGACGATCGACTACCTGGCGGCGAAGGGTGAGAAGGTCGGTCTGGTGAAGGTTCGCCTCTACCGTCCGTTCAGCGCGGACGCGCTTGTGGACGCGATCCCGGATTCCGTGAAGCAGCTCTATGTGCTTGACCGCACGAAGGAGCCGGGCGCCATGGGCGAGCCGCTGTATCTGGATGTGGTAGCTGCCCTTAAGAATACGAAGTTTGACGCGGTTCCGATCTTCACGGGACGCTACGGGCTCGGTTCCAAGGATACGACGCCGGGCCAGATTCTCGCTGTGTATAACAATAAGAATAAAAAGCAGTTCACCATCGGTATCACGGATGATGTGACGAACCTTTCCCTTCCGGTGACGGAGAATCCGGTTACGACGCCCGCCGGCACGATCAACTGCAAGTTCTGGGGTCTCGGCGCGGACGGTACCGTAGGCGCGAACAAGAATTCCATCAAGATCATCGGCGACAATACCGATATGTATGCACAGGCATACTTTGATTATGATTCCAAGAAATCCGGCGGTGTGACGATCTCTCATCTGCGTTTCGGCAACGATCCGATCCGCTCCACCTACCTGATTTCCATGGCGAACTTCGTGGCATGTCACTGCCCGGCTTATATCCGCAAGTACAATATGGTACAGGATCTGGTTCCGGGCGGCACCTTCCTCCTGAACTGCTCCTGGGATATGGATCAGCTGGAGAAGCATCTGCCGGGTCAGGTGAAGCGCTACATTGCGGAGAATGACATTCAGTTCTACACCATCGACGGCATCAAGATCGGCAAGGAGATCGGACTCGGCGGACGGATCAACACGGTTCTGCAGTCTGCGTTCTTTGCTCTGTCGAAGGTGATTCCGGTAGAGGACGCAATCCGTCTTATGAAGGAAGCGGCTAAGGCTACCTACGGCAAGAAGGGCGACAAGATCGTTCAGATGAACTACGACGCGATCGACGCAGGCTCGACTTCTTTTGTTAAAGTTGAGGTCCCGGAGAGCTGGAAGAACGCGGCGGACGAGGATCTCACCGGCGCGGCAGCGACCGGCAAGCGCCAGGATGTTGTAGATTTTGTCAATACGATCCAGAAGAAGGTCAACGCGCAGCAGGGCATTACGCTCCCGGTATCCGCGTTCACCCCTTACGCGACCGGCAATACCCCGTCCGGCGCAGCTGCTTATGAGAAGCGCGGCGTGGCAGTGGATGTCCCGGTATGGAATGTAGACAAGTGCATTCAGTGCAACCAGTGCTCCTATGTTTGCCCGCATGCCTGCATCCGCCCGGTTGTCATGACAGAGGAGGAGGCCGCTACGGCTCCGGCAGGCATGACCTATAAGGATATGACCGGCCTGAAGCAGTATAAGTTCGCGATCACGGTATCCGCTTATGACTGTACCGGATGCGGCTCCTGCGTCAATGTTTGCCCGGACAAGGTTCAGGCGATCACGATGCAGAACTTCGAGGAGAATGCTGGCACGCAGGAATACTTCAATTACGGTCTGGAACTCTCCGAGAAACCGGATGTCCTGGCGAAATTTAAAGAGACGACCGTAAAGGGCTCCCAGTTTAAACAGCCGCTGCTTGAGTTCTCGGGCGCGTGTGCGGGCTGCGGGGAGACTCCTTACGCGAAGCTGATCACTCAGCTGTTCGGCGACCGGATGTACATCGCGAATGCGACCGGATGCTCCTCCATCTGGGGGAACTCCTCACCAGCCACCCCGTATACGGTGAACGCTGAGGGCAAGGGACCGGCATGGTGCAATTCCCTGTTCGAAGACGCGGCTGAGTTCGGTTACGGCATGCTGCTGGCTAACAACGCCATTCGTGACGCATTAAAAGAAAAGGTTGAGTATCTGGCAGAGAACGCTGAGAAAGAGGATGTGAAGTCTGCCGCAAAGGAGTACCTTGATACCTATGGCTGCGGCGTGACCAACGGTCCGGCCACCGATAAGCTTGTCGCTGCCCTGGAGGCCTGCGGCTGCGAGAAAGCGCAGGAGATTCTTCCTCAGAAAGACTTCCTCGCGAAGAAGTCCCAGTGGGTATTCGGCGGCGACGGATGGGCCTATGATATCGGCTTCGGCGGCGTAGATCACGTACTCGCTTCCGGCAAGGATATCAACATCATGGTATTTGATACCGAGGTATATTCGAATACAGGCGGACAGTCCTCCAAGGCGACGCCGACCGGCGCGGTTGCGCAGTTCGCCGCGGGCGGCAAGGAGGTTAAGAAGAAAGACCTCGCTTCCATCGCGATGAGCTACGGCTATGTATATGTAGCACAGATCGCCATGGGCGCCGACATGAATCAGTGTGTGAAGGCACTTGCGGAGGCGGAGGCTTATCCGGGACCGTCCCTGATCATCGCTTACGCTCCGTGCATCAACCACGGCATCAAGATCGGCATGAGCAAGGCTCAGACCGAGGAGAAGAACGCGGTGGCGGTCGGCTACTGGCATAACTTCCGCTACAACCCGGCTCTCGCGGCCGAGGGTAAGAATGCCTTCAGCCTGGACAGCAAGGCTCCGTCCGGAGATTACAAGGCATTCTTAAACGGCGAGGTCCGCTATAACGCCCTGGCCCGTCTCGATGCCGAGAAGGCAGAGCGGCTGTTCGACGCTTCCGAGCAGAATGCGAAGGAGAGATACGCGTACCTGAACAAGCTCATCAAGCTTTACGGGGCGGAGGAGTAATCGGCGCAGGTACATGAAAACAGATGAATCAGTCAGACAGAGAGGGATCCCGGAAGGGATTCCTCTCCGTTTACTATAAAAGCGTTCTCAATGGACAAGCAGATGGGCAAGCTTGCTTGCCCAGATGTTTGGACATTAGAGAACCAAACCAGTATGAGCAAGTAGGGCGATAGCCCGGATTGCGAACGGCCCAGGCCGCCCTCTCTTGCCGCTGTGCGGCAATTCACCTTGTACTGGTGGCCATCGCGGGAGCTCGCAGAGCGGATAAGTGAGATAGGAAATCTTTGATTTCCGTAATCGAACTTATGCAGAGCTGCGATGGGCTTTTATAGATAGTGATGACTGCGAAGCAGTCATTTCCGTTTACTGAGGGAGTACCGTGCCGGAGTCCAGCCCTCAAAAGATTGCCGCTTCATTTCTGACAGCATTCCTGAATATGATCCATTCGCTGCCTGAGATAATAATTTATTTATTCCTCCGCCCGGCTGCACCGGACGGTCACACGCGCCTGCCCGCCGAGGGTACAGGTAAACAGGGTCAGATCCCAATCAGTCTCCGTCTGGTTCACCATTTCCTCCACATCCGCGGGCTGCAGGGTGATGACTTCCTCCACCCGGTAAGAAAAGACGTTGCCGTCCACATCCGTAAAGGTGACGGGGTCGCCTGCCTCCAGGTACTTTAAATTTCCGAAATGGCGGTCATAGTTGTGGCCGCAGATGACCATGTCGTCCATCCGCACGGAGCCGCTGTAGCGCCCAGGCGCGATTTTCAGCCCCGGATAGCTCCACTTGGCCATTACGGGCAGCTCCAGCCCGTAGCGGGGGATGGAGAGGGTGCCGATGTACGCATAGCCCTCGATTTCTATGGTTGCCATCTCACCATTTTCAGCGCCGCCGGTTTCATCCACCGCTGAGAGCCCGCCGTCTTCCTCCGCCTCCTCCAGCGCTTCCTGGATCTCGGCCACGGTCTGCCCGGCCCGCCAGTCATCCCAGCGGTTATAGGCCAGAAGGCACAGGGCAGCCAAAAGCAGCAGCGTCCCCAGTACGATACAGAGTTTTCCCTCTTTACGGCGCATAGTTTCTGTGCTTTTTCCCCGTCCGGCTCAGATACCAGCCGGCAAGAAGCAGCAGGACGCCTGCGGCGGCAAGTACCGGGATGGGCCAGTTGAGCTGCCCGGTCTGGGGCAGGATCGTTGTGGTGGTTGTTGTGGTCGCGGTCGTCGTGGTATCCGGTTCCGTCACCGTCACGGTGCCGACCTTGGGGCTTGCGTCCACCGCGTAAACCCATACGCCGTCTTCCTCCATGGGCACGGTCACGACAAAGGGATTGATCGTCTTGTAATGATCAGATTCTGTCGTCTGCACGACCAGGTACAGGCCAAGAGTCAGGTTGCTGAATGATATTTCCCCGTCCTCCCCGACAGATACCGTCGTGCCGCTGACGCTGTTATCCTCCGCGTAAGTCGCCAGTTCCGACGCCAAGCCGCTGTCCTCCACATCCAGCAGGGACGTAAAGCCGGCAAACGCATCCGTGAGGGCATATGCCATGTCGCCGTCGTCCAGATAAAAAGCCGCCACCTGGCAGAGCGTGACCGCTCCGCCGGACACCGCGTTGCCGTCGCTGTCCTTAAGCGTCAGGCTGATGGAGCCGGTCCTGTCCATATCCAGATCCACCGTCTCCGCAGCGCCGGCTGTCACGGCGGCTCCGGCCATCACTGCCAACGTCAGGACAAGCACCAGCCCGCAGCGGGCCATTTCCCGTATTTTCTTCATAAAGCTCTCGCCTCCTGTTGCAATGTATGATGAAAAGTATCCACAGTTTTTCTTCCTGTCAGTTCTTCCTCCGGCGCGTGCCTGCCAGCAGCCAGATCAGCAGGATGACCAGCAGCGGCACGGCAATGAGGGCAGCCACGATCAGCGTATTCACCCGGTATGCCTCCGCACTCACCTGGATACGGTTATCCACCGTTTCTATCCGAACGCCCCGCACCAGCAGCCGGTGGGTATTGATGCCATAGGGCGTGCAGGTCATCAGTGTGCAGTAGTCCCTGCCTTCCTCTATGTAAAGATTCTCAATCTCGTTCGGCTCCACGATCGTGATCTGATCCACCTCATAGGTCAGCACCTGATCCAGAACGCTGATGGTAAAGGTATCGCCCGCCTCCAGCTTATCCAGGTTAGTAAACAGGAGGGCGCCGGGCAGGCCCCGGTGCGCGGATATGACAGAGTGGGTGCTTTCGCCACCTGTGGGAAGGCTGGTCCCCTCTAAATGACCCGCACCTGCCGCAAGGACATTTGCGTCCGTGCCATGGTAGATGGGCAGCTGCACATTGATCCTATCAATCGTGATATATCCCATGACCCCGGTGCCCGTAATGTCCAACAGATCCCAGTATTCCTCATCCACCAATTCCGAGTTGCCGATCAGCGATGCGGAGCCGATTTCGGCAAGCTTCTCGTTATATGCCTGCGCTGCTTCCAGGTATGCGGAATAATCTGCCTCATCCAAACCCGCCACGGCCTCGTCATATACGGCGACAGCCCGCGACTGAACCCGCTCATTCCGCCAGTTGCTGACGGCAGGGTAGGTAAGAAAAGCCACGCCCACAAGCGCCACGGCGATCAGTATAATCGTCCACAGGCGGCCGCTGTTTTTCGCTTTTCCCTTTTTCCCAGACTTCACATATCTCTACCGCCTTTCCATGTCGGCTCTGCGCCGCCTGCCTGCAGCTATTCACGCCGCAGGCAGACGCCGGACAACCGGCATCCTTTTTTCTATATCCCTCTGCCCGGCCAAACGGCCAGGGCAGAGGGAAGTCCGGATTTTTTTAATCTGCCGGTCTTACTAACTAAAAGACGTTACGCGCCTTTCTTCTTTATTAAAAGACCTTACGCGTCTTCCTTCTCTGTTACGCCTTCCTCATTCGCCTTCTGGTGATCAGGAGCACAACTGCGCCGAGAACCAGCACGCCGCCAACGATGTAGAAGATCGTGGTGCCGATGCCGCCGGTGGTCGGCATGGAAGCACCGGATTTATTCTCGATCTCGGTCGTCAGGGTTGTTAACGAAGTTCCTGCTGATACGCTTCCGCTGCCGGAAAGGCTTGAAATCGTACCGTCTGTGTTATAGGTTGCACTTATTGTAAAGGAAACCGGAGTCACCGTGTTATAGCCGGATGGCGTCGTGGTCTCAACCAGGATATAATCCCCTTCGCCCAGGTCGTTGAACGTAGCTGTATACTTGCTGCCATTTGCAGTAACTGTTTCGGTATCAACCAACGTATAATAGTCTGTCGAGGAATCATAAGTGGCGCCGGAAGCAACCGCCTCCATTGTGTTGTTGGCGTAAGTATAGTAAGTGATGCCGCTTTCAAATGCCGTAATATCGGCTTTCTTATACAGGGTGAAGCCTGCGCCGCTGAGGGCATTGCCGCTATCGTCCACCTTATCCACCGTCAGGTCAAAGGTATAGACGTAGACTTTCTTTTCCACGGTCGTTCCCGTACCGCTGCCGTTCGGGTTGTTGGAGTATTCGATATAGACAGTATTGGTCTCGGCGGTTCCTGCCGCTGCACCGCTGTCAAGCGTCGCGTCGTAGGTCACCGTGATGATCTCGCCTGCGTAGGTTTTCGCGTTCAGTATGGTGATTGTGATATTCTGTCCAATTGTACTTACTGTATAGTTAGTAGTTTCTGCCAGCGTCCCTGAAGTGCTTGCAGAAACCGCAAAGTTTGTCGCATTGCTCAGGTTGCTTGACATGGTATCGCGGAAGATATAGGTATAACTGTCATAATCGGCTGCGTAGCCTGGGATGGTTCCCGTGATCTTAAACGTTACTGTTTCATCCGCGCCTGCCGATGTCCCGTATGTACTTGACCCGTCAACAATTTCTTTTGTCGGGGTCGGAACTTCGTTTTTAAATGCGATGCTCGATGTTCCGCCTGCAACGTAGAGAACATATGCCGATACAGCATCCCCCTGCGTCGTCGACGTAGAGTCTGTAACCAGGTAGTAACCCGTGGCAACGCCTGATATTTCATAAGTATAGGTGCTTCCTGAAGCTGTCCCGCTGTTTGTGCTGCCCGAAGATGTACTACTGAGCACGGCACTCATAGCTTCTGCAAATGCTTTTACCAGATCACTATCACTGCTATATCCTGCGAGCACTTCCGCCACATCCGCTGCACTGGAGCAGCTTGCAAAAGGATATGTTGAGTTATCTGCGGTTACAGACTGGGCTGCGGCAAGCGCCGCTGAACCGCTGGTGACGCCGTCTCCCCATTGTACGTTTGACAGGGTGTTGCCTGATACATCCCCGCTGAAGATCTGGTATGCCGTGAACGTATGGGTTGCTGTCGGCACGCCCGTGATGGTGATGGTTGAGCTTCCGCTTGCGGCAAAGACCGTGACGCTCAGCGCCAGAGCCATGACCATCGCCAGCAGAACACTGGCTAAACTTCTTAATTTCTTCATGGTTTCAACCTCCTGAAAATTTTGATAGAATTTTTCTATTTAATAACTGCCCCGTCCGTTTCACGCGGGCTGGCAGGATTACTCATAACTGTCTGTTGCACAGTTTTTCCTAAGCGTTTCTCATAATAAACTTTCATGCCTGCTTCGCAGGCACCAACATCTATGAAAGTCGATTGCTCCG
>JAJBVI010000144.1 GCA_020859905.1 Lachnospiraceae bacterium
ACAATCCAATGATTTTTTAGCCATAAATGTTACAAAAATGCTTGACCAGAACACGGGATGAAATGGATGTACGCCAGCAGGTAGGTCTCTTCAATGGTTGTGTATCTGAAATCAAACCAGAGCCACAGACCGAAAAAGTAGGAGAACGCGACCGCCAGGGCGTCGAAGACCATCAGGCCGGCCGCAATCCACTTCCAGTGCCGGAGCGGCCTTCGCCGCGCCGTTTTCCGGCGCGGCCCGCAGTTGTTTTTCGTATTGTCTATATGTTCACTCATCAAACTCCCTTTATCCGGACATTCCGGGGCGGGCATAGCTTCGCCATACCGCGCTTCATGCAGCGCGGTGTCCGTGTGCATCGCTTTTTTTGATTAAGAACCTGTTCAGAAATTCCGCCAGGCAAAACGGCCGGTTCATTAAAAAGTGAAGCAATGGCTCCGCTATGTCGTCCGGTACCGGCAGCCGTGGCGGTGCGACGTGCGGCCGGTGTCCGGAGTCCTGATCTGTGAAAGTGTCGTCAATAGTCTGTCATTCGGGTGCGCTGGCAGCGCATTATATTTATTCTCGCTGCTCCCGCCGTCATCCCCTGTCATTCGGGTGCGCTGGCAGCGCATGAATGCTTACAAAATATATCTACACGGCAGCCCCCTCTGTCTCCCGGCCAAACCCGATGGCTTCGAGCCGGCGGATCTGCTCTTCGGTCAGGCGCCCTTCGCGCCGCAGCCGGCGCTGGCGGCTGACCCAGCTGCCGAGGCCGTACCCGCCGGGGCTGGCGTAGCGTTTGGGTACGTTTAAGTCTCCGTGTTCTTCAAAGTATTCTTTCGCGAGCGCGTAGGCGCTCTCCCACATTTCTTCACTTTTCGTCAGCAGCGGGATCCCCTCGAGCTGCCGCTCCTGTTCGGGCGTCAGCTTGCCGTCCGCGCGGGCTTTCCGCTGGACGGCAAGCCATTTGCCCAGCCATACGCCGTCGACGACGGCGTCCTGCGGGATGCGGGCCGTGCCGTGTTCGCGCAGGTACTGCCTGGCCAGCGCGGCTTTTGCCTCCCAGGCATCGGCGGCCGGCGGCCCCGCGCCGATGGCTTCGAGCTTCCCGGCGCGCCGCGCGGACAGGCGGCCGGCGCGGTAGTCCGCCTTCTGGCGGGAGACCCAGCTGCCCAGCTTCAGCCCGTCCGCCTCGTATGTCCGGGGCACGGAAAGGTTCCCGTGCAGCCGGTAGTACTGGACTGCTTTCTCGTAATACTGATCCCAGATCTTCTCGCTGCGGCCGCCCCAGTTCATGCCGATGGCGTCGAGGCGGCGGATCTGGCCGTCCGTGAGCGCGGCGCCCGTTTTTGTACCGTTCCGGACGGCCCGCTGCCGGTGGATCCAGGCGCCTAGCCGGATGCCGTCTTCGGTGACGTATCTGGCCGGGACGTCGAGATCCCCGTGCCCGCGGCAGTAGTCCCGGGCTGCCCGGTAGCCGCGTTCCCAATAGTAGTCCTGCATATCCCAGACCATGCCGATCCGGTCGAGCGCGGCGACGCGTTCGGGCGTCAGGCAGTTCCGGCGGACGCCCGCGCTTTTCCATTTGCGCAGGGACTGGAGCCACCCGCCCAGGGCGACGCCGTCCTCCGTGACATAGCTCCCCGGCACGTTTAATGCGCCGTGCGCCTCATAATAGCGCCGCGCGGCCGTGTAGTTCTTCTCCCAGGCGAGCTCGGTGCGGCTCTCCCAGACCATGCCGATGGCGTCCAGCTTCCGGATCTGCTCCCCGGACAGGCTCCCGTGCATCGTGCCGTTCCGGACGGCGCGCTGCGCGTTCACCCAGGAACCGAGGGAATAGCCGTCCTCCGTGACGAAGCGGTGCGGGATGTCGAGGCTGCCGTATGTCTCGCTCCAGGCTTTTGCCTTCTCATACATCAGATCCCACGAGGCAGTCAGCACGTCGTTCAGCCTGTCGAAAAGCTCAATGCAGCCGCGCACCTCGTCAACGACCTTGAAATGCTCGTTTACGACATATCCGCTCCCGCCCAGGTCGCGGTAATACGCGGCGGCGGTCTCCATCTCCTCCTCGACGGCGCCGATGGAGTACAGGTTCTCAATGTTCAGGACGATGTCGAAAATGACCGCGTCCCGTTTGCCCGACGCCGACAGCGCCCGCCCGATCTGCTGCTTGTAGATGATCGGGGATACCGTCGGGCGGAGCAGGATCACGCCGCTGATATCAGGGACATGGATGCCCTGGTTCAGGGCGTCGATGCAGTAGAGCAGGCGCAGATGCGTGCCGTCGCCGTCCGCCTTGAACCGCTCAAACTCTTTGTCCGCGGACGGATCCGCGGCATAGAGCGAGTAGACATGCGGATGCCGGTCGACCTTCGCGAACCACTCCGTGTGCCCCATCATCTCGTCCATGTGCTCTTTATTGGCGCAGAACACGATGTATTTGCCGGTCCGGTCCGCCATGTGCCGGTCGAAGACCACGTCCAGACCGTCGGCCTTTTCCAGCGCGCGCCTCAGCGCCTCCAGGTATTTCTCCCCCTCGCCCCGGACGGCCCGGCTCCTGCAGCTTTTAAGCCGCGCTTCGTACTTTTTTAAATCCGCTTCGTATTTAAAAACGGAAAGTACGTACTTCGGGGGTCTTAAGATCCCCCGGACGATCGCTTCCCCCAGGGTGATCTCTGACGCGACGCGGCCGTCAAACAGCTCGTCCGCCATATCCCTCCGGTTATCGAGATAACGGATGTTTGTGGCGGACAGGCCGAGTACGGGTGCGCCGGGATGCCGTGCGAGCAGGGCGCGTACGCCCCGGCCCCACATCTGCGCCCCGCAGCAGTGGAACTCATCCAGTATGATGTACGCCGGGCGGATGGAGGCGATCTCCTCCTCATCCATGTGCATCAGCTTCGCGTAGGTCAGGAACTCGATGTTCTCCGGCAGCTCCCCTCCGGACGCCTCCGCGAGGTTCTCCAGCTGCGTGTCGAAAATGTACCGGGAGGGCGAAAGCCACAGGATCCGCTCATCCGGGTGGTCTGCCGCCAGCCGGAAGCCGATAAAAGACTTCCCCGTGCCGGTCGGGTGGATGACCGCCGCCCTGCCGAAGCAGTCCATCATCTCCACCGCGGAGATGTACGCTGTCCTGTTGTGGTCGTATAGGCTGAAATCCACTGTGCGCACCTCCGAAGCGCTGGAACATAATGTAAACGTTTTGTTCCAATGCACTGGAACATAATGTAAACTTTTTGTTCCAATGATAAATTCTGTCGGAATGCTGCTGACGGCAGCCCGGGAAAACAAATGACCCGCTCATATCAAAAAAACAGGTCAATGGCGTATATTGATTCATTTTCGTCAATATGCGCCTTTTTTGTTGCTATCTGCCAAAGAAAAAGCGCAGATTTTGTTCATCATGTCCAAGCCGGACATCATGTGTCATGTCGTATCATGTCAATTCAACATCTATCCAACATTTTCAGATTATACCTCAGCTGTCTATGAATTGCAATAGTCAAATGGAACAAAAAGTTTACATTATGTTCCAGCGCATTGGAACAAAAAGTTTACTTTTTGTTCCAAAAAAGTATTAAATCTCACAGTTATGTCACGCCACTTCGGACGCGGTATGTTCTCTGACCCAGCGCAGAAAGGTGGTATGCGAGACGCCGAGGGTTTCCGCACCCTCGCGGATGGTGATTTCCCCTTCCAGATATTTGTCCATCTCGCTGTAGAATTCCGGCGGGCGCTCCAACGGCGGACGGCCGAATCTCACCCCTTTTGTCCTGGCGGCGGCGATTCCCTCTTTCTGGCGCTCATGGATTTTCTCCCGTTCGAGCTGCGCGAAACAGCTGAGTACTTCCAGAAAGATGGCGCTGATCAGCTTCGCGGTGACACCCATGGATCCGGATTTGCCGCTCAGAAACGGCATATTCAGGATCGGCATGTCCAGGACGATAATATCCACGTCCATTTTTCTTGTGAGCAGGCGCCACTCGTCGATGATCTCGTCGTAATTGCGCCCCAGGCGGTCAATGCTCTTGATGACGAGTGTGTCCCTCGGCTCCAGCCTGGCGAGCATCTCCCGGTAGGCCGGGCGGTTGAAGTCCTTCCCCGAAAAGCCGTGGTCGGAGAAAACGTTTTCCCTCGGAACCCCGTACTCGTCCATCGCGATCTCCTGGCGGTCCAGATGCTGCTCCTGCGTGCTGACCCGTATGTAGCCGTATATATTACTCATTTACTGTGTCCTCCTTTGGGTGTTCATGATGTGTTCATTTTACCTGATGAAAGACACAGTTTATCGGACGTTGTAAGCTCAGGGTCTGACCCTAGTAAATACCTGGAAAATGCCCTTGTGAATCAAAACAGGATATGTTACACTCAGTCATAGATAATCCGGCACGGGAGCAGTTTGCTGCACAGCTATCGGCTTTCATTGACAGAGATGACTGCGCGGCAGCCATTTCCTATTACCGCCATAAAAGAGGTGAAGGTATGGAAGGTTTAAGAATGCCCATAGGCATAGATGATTTTGCAAAGCTTCGAACGAATGATTTTTATTATGTAGACAAGACCGGTCTGATCCGGGATCTTTTAAATAACTGGGGCGAAGTGAATCTCTTTACCCGCCCGCGGCGGTTTGGCAAAAGCCTCAACATGAGCATGCTCAGATACTTCTTTGAAATCGGGACAGACAGGACACTGTTCGACGGCCTGGCGATTTCCCGGGAGACGGGCCTGTGTGAAGCACACATGGGGCAGTATCCGGTGATTTACATCAGTCTGAAAACCGCGTACGCGGACAGCTTCGACAAGGCAATGCCCGAATTGTGTACCATCATCGGGAAGGAAGCGCTGCGCTTTCGGTTCCTCCTGGAAAGTACCGGCCTGAATGAGGAGGAGAAGGAATTATACCGCCAGCTGATTCGGTCTGACAGGTCTGACCGGGGCGTATTTTCTTTTCCGGAAGCCGTGGTAACCGCCAGCCTGAATACATTATCCATGCTCCTGCGAAAGCATTACGGTAAAAAGGCCATCATCCTGATCGACGAGTATGACGTGCCGCTTGCAAAAGCGAATGAGAACGGCTACTACAGGGAGATGATCCGGATCATCCGTGCAATGTTTGACTCTGCTCTAAAAAGTAATGAAAGCCTGTATTTTGCGGTGCTGACAGGCTGCCTCCGGGTATCGAAGGAAAGCATCTTCACCGGATTGAACAACCCGAAGATGTATACGCTCCTTGACGCAAGATGCGATGAATATTTTGGCTTTACCGATGAGGAAGTGAAAAGGATGCTGTCATCGCACGGACTGTCCGGATATTATGATGTTACAAAAGAGTGGTATGACGGTTACAGGATTGCCAGGGCGAATGTCTATAATCCCTGGGATGTCATCAACTGGTGTGACCAGCTGCTGACCAGTCCGGACAAAACCCCTAAAAGCTACTGGGCGAATTCCAGCGGAAATGCAGAGCTGCGGAGGTTTATTGACCGTCTGGGAAACGGGGTGACAAAGGCGCAGCTGGAACGCCTGATCGCCGGACAGTCGGTGCAGAAAAAGATAGAAGAGCAGCTCACCTATGACAGTATCTATGACTCCATAGAAAATATGTGGAGCCTGCTGTTTGCCACGGGGTATCTGACGCAGAGCGGTACTCCGGCCGGCAGCCTTGTCAGGCTGGTGATCCCGAATGCCGAAGTCCGGTCAATTTTCAGTGATTTTATACTGAAGCTTTTTGAAAAGGAAGTGGCAGAGGACGGCGAGGCGGCGGACGCATTCTGCCGGGCGCTGAAAAACGGCGAGGCAGAGGAAGCGGAGCAGTTGTTTACGAAATTCATGGATAAGACGATCAGCATCCGGGACACGGCGGTGAAGAAAGAGTTTAAAGAAAGCTTTTATCACGGCATCCTGCTGGGGATACTTATGTATAAAAGTGACTGGTCCGTCGATTCAAACAGAGAATCAGGAAAGGGTTTCTTCGACATCGCGATTGAAATAGAGGACGAATCGATCGGGATCATCCTGGAAGTAAAATACGCGGAGGGCGAACGGTTTGACGAAGCATGCGAAGAAGCGCTGCGGCAGATTGATGACAGGGATTATACCGCCGAATTGAGAAACGATGATATGCAGACGATTTTGAAATACGGCATCGCGTGTTATAAGAAAAAATGTAAGGTCGTTATGCAGACGGGGACCACATCTTTGTGATTCCCATGTGTTTTTCGATAATGACATATGTCAATACTTATTTGGAGATTCGAAAAAGATGATCCCATGTGCTTTTCGGTGATGACAGTTTTAGCTGAAACGGAGGTATTTGAGTATGAGGAAGAGATGGATTGCACTTTTACTGACACTGGCTGTGGCCGGCACGTGTCTGTATGGCTGCGGGAGCGCGTCAGACGATGCGGATAACCAGTCTGCAGATACGTCCGAGATGGGCGATGAGGCCGGCACGGACGATAAGACCGGCGCGGACGGCGCGGACTCGGATGCGGCGGCATCCAAGCCGGCGACGGAGTTTACGGTTGCGAAGAATGCGGAATGGTTTGAACTGCTGGATTTCTCAGATGAATCAGAGAAGGAAAACGCGCTGCGCGGCCTGATTGAGGCGCCGGAGAGCGTTGTGCTGTATGACGATGACGGCAATGTGGTCTGGAGCGTGGACTCCTACGATTTCATCACCGAAGCAACTGCTTCTGACGATTCGGACGAAACCGGGGCTGACGATATGGACACTTCCGGCTCGGACACCGCAGACAGCTCCGGCTCGGACACCGCAGACAGCTCCGATATCCCGGACACGGTGAACCCGAGTCTCTGGCGTAACACGGAGTACAATACATATGCCGGCCTGTTCGAAGTGTGCGAGGGCATTTATCAGGTGCGCGGCTACGACATGTCGAATATCACCTTTATCCGGACGGACAATGGCTGGATCGTTTTTGACGTGCTCATGTGCGAGGAGGATTCCTCGGCGGCCATGGCGCTGATGGAGAAATATTTCGGTGAGCTGAATATCGTTGCCGTGCTTTACAGCCACAGCCATATCGATCACTACGGCGGCATTGAGGGCGTGATCGACAAGGACGATGTGGCGGATTCCAGCCTTTCTCTGGAGGAGCAGCTTGCGTCCGGAGACGTTGTGGTGCTCGCGCCGGAGGGTTTTCTGGAGGAAGCGATTTCAGAGAATGTATACGTAGGCACAGCAATGAAGCGCAGAGCCATGTACCAATACGGCTCGCTGCTGGAAAACGGCGCACAGGGTTCACTGGGCATCGGCATCGGTCTCGGACAGTCTGCGGGGACATCCTCCCTGGTGGCGCCCACCTATGAGATTTCCGAAAATGAGACAATCGTCATTGACGGCCTGGAGATCCAGTTCCAGCTTACGCCCGGTACGGAGGCGCCTGCCGAGATGAACGCTTATTTCCCGAAATACAGCGCACTCTGGATGGCGGAAAACTGCACCGGCACCATGCACAATCTCTACACACTGCGGGGCGCCCAAGTGCGCGACGCGAACAGCTGGGCAAAATATATTATAGAAGCGGAGCAGATGTTCGGCGACGAGACGAAGGTTGTGTTCCAGAGCCACAACTGGCCGCACTGGGGCACGGAAACGATCAAACAGTATATGGAAGATACCGCGGCGGTTTACAAATTTATCCATGACGAGACGCTGCGCTATATCAATCTGGGCTACACCTCCACGGAAATCGCGAATATGATTGAACTGCCCGAGCGGCTGCAGACCGTGTGGTACTGCCGGCAGTACTACGGGACACTCTCTCACAATGTGAAAGCGGTTTATCAGAAGTATATGGGCTGGTACGACGCGAATCCCGTGAATCTGAACGAGCTGACGCCGGAAGAGACCGCGCAGAAATGGGTAGAATACCTCGGAGATGTGGACAAGGTGCTGGAGATGGCGCAGGCTGATTACGATGAGGGCGAGTACCAGTGGGTGGCGCAGGTAACGATGCAGCTCATCTATGCGGATCCGGAGAACCAGGATGCGCGCTACCTCTGCGCGGACGCACTGGAACAGCTTGGCTATCAGGCGGAGAGCGGCACCTGGCGGAACGCGTACCTGACCGGCGCTTATGAGCTGCGCCAGGGCAATAATCTGGATTTATCCGCATCATCCTCCCTGTCAAACATGATATCGGAGATGACAATGGATCTCCTGCTGGACTACATCGGTATCCGGACCGACTCCGGCAAGGCACAGGACGACGATGTGACGATCAACTTCATTCTCACTGATACCGGCGAAACCTATTATGTGAGCAGATGGGCCGGCGTCGTGATGGCGTACCCGGATGAGACCCGGGATGGCGCGGACGCAACCATTACCTGTGAGTTTTCACAGCTGACCGCCGCCATGACAGGCGATACAGAGGCGCTCGCCGCCATAACCATCGAGGGTGACAGCACCGCGCTGACGCGTTTCCTGCAGTACTGCACGACATTCAGCGCCGATTTCAATATCGTGGAGCCGTGAGGAAACAATCCGTAGTATCATACCCTTTTGTCGCTCGAATCATTTATATCATCGTTAAACTGAATAAAAACTGACTTTTTTTAATATTACACAGAGCATCGGATTACAATGACAGTATTGACATTCCGGTGCTCTTTTTTATGCAGAAAACAGAATACCCGTTCGGTCTGTGAGGTTTGCTCGGCAAAGCCAATTACCGATTCATCCGAAATTCCGCATAGAACTCTCTTTACTTACAGATACTAATACCGCTTAGGTACCATCACGAAAAAAGGGAAACGGAGGAGAATATATAGTATGAAAGCAACAGGAATTGTGCGGCGCATTGACTATAAAGTTATAATATGTGCACGGTTAGAAGCCTTGGAAAACAAGGAGTTTTCGCTGATTTTGTCCAACTATCCAAACGAAAATTTACCGTATAATTGATAACAGACGGGAGGTGAATCACAGATCTGTTAAACAGATAATACTACATAGGGCATCGGTTTGCAATGACATTATTGACAATCCGATGCTCTTTTACAAATAACAAATATTCGTTAAAAATATAGAAAAATGTTTCCAAAATATCCATCTTCACAAAGCGGAATAAATCGCTTATAATATAACAACAAACAAACGGCTCAATTTGGAGAAGGAGGATTTTCATGAGTACAATAGATGCAACTATGTCCATGATGGAAGCTATGCCGGAGGACGCCAGAATAAAAGTGATGGAATATGCTCACAAACTGTTTACATCAAGGAAACCAGCGAATCCATATATACCATTAACGACAGAGCAGGTTCTCTCGGATTTAGATAAAGCACATTCGCAGATTGAATCTGGAAAAGGCATTCCAGCAGATATTGCAATGGAGGAAATGGGGAGAAAGCATGGATTCATTTAATGTTATATTGGCTCCTGCAGCCAGAAACCAGCTTGATCGTTTTATTGATTACATTCAATATACCTTATTGAATGAACAAGCAGCAAAGAGTGTATATGAAGATGCAATCGAAACATTGGCGGAACTGAAAACAGTCGCAACCAGTCTGCAATATTGCAGGAATCCACAACTTAGAAAGCGAGGATACCGGCCAATTAATTTCAGACACCATCAATATCTTATGCTATATCTTGTAAATGGAACAGACGTATATGTTGAAGCTGTATATCATCAACTACAAGATTACGAGAACACATTTATATCAACGTTAAACTGAATAATAACTGGCATTATTTAATATTACATAGAGCATCAGTTTGCAATGACTTTATTGACAACCCGATGCTCTTTTTTTATGCAAAAAAGGAAGGTGGTGAATGAAATGGGTACGAATATGGCGGAAGATCCGGTGCGATTTTCCAGAGACAAACCAAAAGAATGCAAATTTTGTTATTTTTGGCATCCCGGGAAAAAGGTCTGCAAGCCGGGTGAAGAAAAATGCTTTTATATCATTCCGGAGGCGGAACCGCCGGAGCCGACCAGATGCGACGACTGTCCTTACGGGCGCGTTGCTCCCTGCATCGGATGGTGCACCGTTGATGTTCTGGCGACAGTCTTCGGGAACAGATTACTGTCGGATAATGTTGTGGAAGGAGGTGCAAAATGCCAGTCTTCCGAGTAGAGAAAAATGAGAATTATACGACCATGAGCAACTGCCATTTGAAAGACCCGCGGCTTTCCC